>NZ_CBFHZT010000004.1:0-121898 GCF_965660385.1 Polaribacter sp. | reverse complement strand
GTTTATCTTTTTTGTAATCTCTTTTTTAATAGCAAACGTGTTTTTAGCGTATTTAATTGGTGGCGATACTGTAATTAGTTACATTACAGGTAATCCTTTAGATAATATTAGTACCCTTATATCTTTACTGATTTTTACCAGTGTTTTTTATTTTGTCTTTGCTTGGTTTAGAGAGCAGGTTTGTATTATTGCTTGTCCATATGGTAGACTTCAAGGAGTTTTGTTAGATAATAAAACGATAAATGTTGCCTACGATTACAAACGTGGTGAGCGAGAACAAGGACGATCTAAGTTTAAGAAAAACGAAGATAGAGAAGCTTTAGGAAAAGGAGACTGTATAGATTGTAAACAATGTGTGGTGGTATGCCCAACAGGTATTGATATTAGAAATGGTACACAATTAGAGTGCGTAAACTGTACTGCTTGTATTGATGAATGCGATCATATTATGGAGAGTGTAAACTTGCCAAAAGGTTTAATTCGTTATGCCAGCGAAGAAAATATAGCAGAAAAGAAAAAATTTCGTTTTAGTGCAAGAATGAAAGGCTATTCTGCTGTGCTATTAATTTTAATAGGTGTTTTAGTTGGTATGTTATTTTTAAGAAATAATGTGGAAGCTACCATTTTAAGATTACCAGGGCAATTATACGAACACAAAGAAAATAATATAATAAGCAATGTGTATACGTATAAAGTCATCAATAAAACAACGAAAGATATTGAAGATGTGAGTTATAAAATTTTATCTCATAAAGGTGAAATAAAATTAGTATCCAACCACAGCTTTATCGTGCCTAAACAAGGTTTAGCAGAAGGAACTTTGTTTATAGAGTTAAATGCAGCTGTTTTAAAAGACGATAATATTGATATTGAAATTGGAGTTTTTAGTGGTGATAAATTGTTAGAAACCACAGTAACAAATTTCTTAGGGCCAAGGAGTTATAGATAAATAGTTGGAAGATTAAAAGTTGCTTTAATAAAGTGAAAAGTAGTAAGAATTCTAATCGTTAAAAAAATAGATAATATCATTTCAACGATAGGAGAAATCTCAAAAAAAAATAAATTATGAAGTTTAATTGGGGAACAGGAATTGCAATAGCCATCATTGGTTTTATAAGTTTTATAATGTACTTTGTAATTACAATGAGTACAGATCTTGCCTACAGCCACGATTTGGTTACTGACAAATATTACCAAGCAGAGTTAAATTATCAAGAAGAAATTGATGCCGAAAAAAATGCAAATGCATTGCTAGAAAATATAAAAATTGAAAGAGATCAAAAAGGGATAAAAATTAATTTTCCTAAAGATTTTGCATCAAAAAAAATAGAAGGAAAAGTGTTCCTATATAGACCATCTAATAAACAATTAGATTTTGAAATTCCTATTTCAACTTCTAAATCATATTTGCTCGTGCCTGAACAACGTTTACTAGATGGTCGCTGGAACATTAAAATATTATGGAAACACAAAAATACCAATTACTTGGTAAAACAAGAATTGATTTATTAAACGATTACTATTAAAAATTAATATAAATTAGGTACATTTTACAAGAAAGCAAATCATTTGTAAAAACATAAAAAGCGAATGTTAATATCAGCAATCATATTTGGTTTATTGGGTAGTTTTCACTGTATAGGCATGTGTGGACCAATAGCATTTATGTTACCTGTTGATAGAGAAAACTCTGTAAAAAGTTTTTTTCAAATTATAAGTTATCACTTGGGGAGATTATTTACCTACAGCTTAATTGGTTTGTTATTTGGTTTTCTTGGAAAAGGATTCTATTTTTTTGGATTTCAACAACAACTTTCCATCATTGTTGGTATTTTAATGATTTTAACGATTATATTTCCAACCATTTTACAAAAATTATCAGTATCCAAAAAGATAAGCACTGTTATTCTTAAAATAAAAAACTCTTTGGGTAAAGAATTAAAGAAGAAAGGCAATGATACTTTTTTTACCATTGGTTTTTTAAACGGATTTTTACCTTGCGGCTTAGTATACATGGCAGTTTTTGGTGCAATTACCACCTCAAATGCCTTTACAGGCAGTTTGTATATGTTTCTTTTTGGGCTAGGTACCATTCCTTTAATGACAGCTTTTGTTTATCTTGGAAACTTTACGAAAGGTAATTTTAGAAAAAATATTCAAAGAGTTATTCCAGCAATGGTTGTTTTTATTGGTGCTCTATTTATTATAAGAGGCTTAGGTTTGGGTATACCTTACATTTCACCTGCTGCAATAGTAGAAGTTGCTGCAGATACTGTTGTAACTTGTCATTAACAAGTCCAATAACATTCGTCTACACTAAATTTACTTTTATCTATACTTCATCATACTTTAGCCAAACAAAAGTATAGTTTTTATAAAATCACTTATTTTTGTGTAATTAAATTCGTTAAGATTGTGATTAATAAAATTAAAATATTACTGGTAGAGGATGATCATATAGAGGTCATGAAATTAAAAAGATCGATATCTAAAGAGTTTGATAACTATTATTTATCTACTGCTAGTAATGGTAAAAAGGCACTTTCTTTAATCGAAAAAGAGTTGCCAGATTTAATTATCTTAGATTTAAATATGCCAGATACAAATGGTAATGAATTTTTAAGTATTATTAAAGGCAATGAAGATTATATGCATATTCCAGTAATTGTTTTAACTACCTCTAATCACGATAAAGATATAAAAGAGTGTTATAAATTAGGTATTGCAGGTTACATCGTTAAGCCTTTAAAATATGAAGAATATGAAGCAAAAATCAAAGCAGTTATGCATTATTGGAGTCTTAACGAATTTTTAAAACCATAACAAATAAGATGAAAGGAATTATTTTTACAGAATTCTTAGAGCTAGTAGAAGATAAGTTTGGAGTAGAAATGGTTGATAAGATTATTTTACAATCTGAACTTGAGTCAGATGGTGTTTATACTGCAATTGGTACCTATAAATTTGCAGAAATGCTACAACTTCTACAAAATTTAAGTGCTAATACCGGTGTTTCAATTGATGATCTTTTGTTAGTGTATGCAGAGCATTTTTTTAGTATTATAGAAACCAGTTATCCAGGTCTTTTGGCAACTTACAATGATCCTATAGAGATGTTGTCATCCATAGAAAACCACATTCACATTGAGGTTAGAAAAATATATCCTGATGCAGAATTACCAACTTTTATTGTAGAAGAGAAAACAGAAAATTCTTTAAAAATGGTTTACAAATCTAGCAGAGCTATGCATCATTTTGGTTTGGGTTTAATGAATAAAACATTCGAACATTTTAATAGTACTGCAAAAATTGTTTTAGAAAAAATTAAAGAAGATGGTACAGAAGTTCGGTTTTTAATCAATAAAAATTAGTGAATCAAAGTAAAATAGATATTTTAGAAAGAGCACTTTTACGTCAAAAAAAGGCGCGTAAACAAGCTGAAAAAATACTCGAAGATAAATCTTTAGCACTTTTTAATACTTCTAAAAAGCTACAAGAAGCCAACAACAAATTAGAATTGTTATTAGATGAAAAAGACTCGCAATTAAAGGGGGTTTTTGAAAATATTAATGATGCTTATTTAATTATGGATATTAATGGTAACATCTTAAAAATGAACGATGTTGCTGAAGATTTCTTGGGTTTTAAACTGGCAAATGAACCTGTTAGTTTTCCAGAGTTTGTGTATAAAGAAGATTATAGGTATGCAATGAATTCTTTTTTAGAACTCATTGAAAAAGGCAAGTTCTCAAACTATTCATCAAGAATCATTACCAAAAGAAATGAAATAAAGTGGGTTAATATTAATGCTAGTATTATTTATGATAAAAATAAAACACCTATAGCTGCTCAAGGTATTATAAGAGATGTTACCAAACAAAGAGAAGAACAGCTAGTTTTAGATTTAGTAAATAATACAGCAAAATCTGTTTTAGGAAAAGAAAGTATTAAAGAAATTGCTTGGGAAATGTCTAAAAACATTGCCAATTATTTAGATACAAACGATTGTTTAATTTATTTGGTAGATTATGACAACAACACTTTAGAACAAATTGCAGCTTATAAACATAAAAAGTATGCAAATATTAATCATAAAAATAAAACCATATTGCCACTTGGCGAAGGTATTGTAGGCAATGTTGCACTTAATGGTAAGTCTGTAATTATTGCAGACACTTCTAAAGAAAAAAGATATGTGTTAATTGATAATATTGGGTTTTCAGAAATTACAGTTCCTATTATTAATGAAGGCAAAGTTATAGGTGTTATAAATGCTGAACATGAAAACAAAAACTATTTTACTAAAGATCATTTAAATACCATAGAAAATATTGCAAATCTTGTATCACTTCAGCTTAAAAGCGCTATAAATTTAAGAGAACGGATTAAAGTAGAGCAAAAAAATAAAGATTTAGTTGATAAATTAAGTAGAAGTAACGAAGAATTAAAAGAATATGCACATATTGTTTCTCACGATTTAAAATCGCCATTAAGAAGTATTGCAGCCTTAACTAGTTGGATAAAAATAGACAATGAAGGCAAATTTGATGAAGAAACATTACAAAATTTTTCAGATATCGATTTAACTTTAGAAACTATGGAGAATTTAATTTCTGATGTATTAAAATTTTCGAGTATAGATTCTGAAATTAGAGAAGACCAAGAGGTTAACTTAAATAAATTAGTAAAAAAACTCACCCAAGTTTTATATGTTCCAGACCATATTTCCATACAAATTTTAAAAAAATTACCTAAAGTAAAAGGAGATAATACAAAGTTTGAACAGCTATTTCAAAACTTAATAAGCAACGCTATAAAGTTTATAGATAAAGAGAAAGGAATCATTACTATCGATTTTAAGGAGCGCCAATCTTTTTATGAATTTTCCATTCAAGATAATGGTATAGGTATAGAAAAAAGACATTTTGATAAGATTTTTAAAATATTTCAATCTTTAGAAAAATCTAAAGATTCTTCTGGAATAGGCCTATCAATTGTAAAAAAGATTGTTGACATTTATAAGGGGGAAATTTGGTTAGAATCTGAACTAAACCAAGGCACTACATTTTACTTTACCATAAAAAAATAATCCAAAATTTTTTAATTTTAGTTGTTAGGATTGCGAATAAGAGAGGTAATCCAAAAAATAAATTTCTAAAATTTAATAAAACACCTACTTTAAAATTAAAATTTTGTATTTTAGAACTCTAAAAATTTAAATTAAGCAACGTATTAACTTAACTTGTTTAATTGCATCTAGGTAAAAGCATCTAAAAAAGTTGCAATACTAAACGTAAAAATTCTATTACCTGTTTTATAAAAAAATAGCTATATGAAATGTATTATAGTAGATGATGAAAAAATGGCAAGAGTAATTACAAAAACGCTCTGCAATGAATTGAATAGTTTAGAAATTTTGGCAGATTTTCCCAACGCTATTCAAGCAATGAAATTTTTAAATGAGAATACTGTAGATTTAATTTTCTTAGATATTCACATGCCAGATTTTAATGGTTTAGATTTCATTAAAGCGCTTAAAAATCCGCCAAAAATTATCTTAACAACCTCAGATCCAAAATTTGCAATCGAGGCTTTTGAATATGATTTTATTGTAGATTATTTATTAAAACCAATAGAATCTTCTCGTTTCCAAAAAGCGATACAAAAGGCAGAAAACAAGAAAACAGCAACAACACAAACTAGCGCTAAAAAAGAAGATATTTCTAATGACTTTTATGTAAATATAGATAGACGTTTAATTAAGATTGATTTACCTAGTATTTATATGGTTGAAGCCAAAGGAGATTATATACAAATTAAAACAGAAGATAAAAGCTATACAGTTCATTCTACCTTAAAAAAAATTGAAGAAAAGCTGCCAGATTCTTTGTTTTTAAAAGTGCATAGATCTTATATAATTAACGTTAAGAAAATTATTGATATCGAAGATAATAGTGTGTTAATAAAGAAAGATGTTATCCCTGTAAGTAGATCAAAAAGGCCAGAATTAATGAAACGTTTAGATTTGTTATAACTAGTCTAAAGTTATCTACATTTCGTCTACACTTTAAACGTAAAAGTCGAATAAGCCTCCAAATACCTTCTCTAGTATTTAATTTTGTGATAGCAGAAACAAGTATCATAAAATTAGATTACTTACTTCCGTAAATTTATAAAAATCGTAACATTACTAATAAAGGAGTTTTGCAAAAAATGCAATAGCTACAAAAAAAGTTAATTGATTTTGGTCTTTGATAATTAGCCCCTAAAAAGTAAAAAACATTAGCTATTAGTTTGTTGGACTTTAAGTTATATTATCCGTATCGATTTTTAGAATATAAATGAAATTAAAGTTTAAAAAAAAAGCTGTGAATGAAAAAAACAATCATTTTAACTATTAAACAACCTTTATAATGCATTCTGGAATAATTATTATTTTCAATAATGACGAGCAAACCATAAATACAAATCCAATTTTAGATTTTTTAGATAAAAATAATTTTAAAGTGTGTTTGGTAAACAATGCAAGTACAGATAATACCATTGATGCTTTAAATAAAATAAAGCTAAAGGCAAACACAAGCGATAACATATTTATTGTAGATAATAGCCGTAATAAAGGCTTAAAATATGCTGTAAAAGCAGGAGCTCGTTTTTTACTAAATGAAGCCGAATTTGAAAATATTATATACCTAGAGTCTAATACTATCTTTTATTTAAAACACATCGAAGAATACTTTTCTCGTTTAGAACTTCAAAAAGAAATATTAACAAAGTACCAAACAAGATCTGATAGAAATGTGCTTAACAATGTTTTTCCTTTTAAAGAACTTATAAAAATAAATGATAGTATTTAATGAAGAAGGGTTTCTTTAACCCGAAAACAATTTTCAAATCCTAAATAAAGTGGATTACCTTCTTCTTCTGACCAAAAACCTTCTAAGATGTCTTTTGTTATGCATTTATAAACAACAGTGCCAGTGTACATTTTATTATTGTCATCTAGGTAATAAAAGTTAATCACCAAAATATTATCTTTAAAGAAACCCTTACCAAATTGTTCTTGATTATTATTAATAATCCATTTTGCTATAATTCTTTTACTATCGTCTAAAGACAAAAAAAGTTCACCTTTATAGGTTTCATCCGAAAAATCTTGATTACTACCAATAACACTAAACTGCCCAATAATATCTTTTACTTTCAAATTTATTTTAAAAACGTTTTCCAATTCCTAATCCTACAGACCAAGTACCAAAGTTATTAGAACGATGATCATAAAATATAGTTGGTGCTATATCCCAATGATTACCAAACTCAATTTCGTATTCTACTCCAGTTCTAATTATAAAGAGATTTTCATTTTTTTCAAATTCTACACCTGTACCTAAAACAATACTAGATCTTTGTAAACTTTCCAAAAAGCATCTATTGTAACCACAACAGGAAATTCTTTTTCAATAAAAAGTTCATGGTCTTTCTCAATTTCGAAAGTTAATAATTCTAAATCATTATGAAAACCTAATCCTAATTTTTCTGTAAACCAATATTCCAAATCTAAACCAAGAGAAGGTACAATAACGGTTTCATTACCATTTATGGAACCCATGGGTATATAAGTGTGGCTTATAACTGGGCTAACTCTAAAATGCTTAATTATTAATAAGGCACAAACTTATTATTAAGTTTTTTATATGAAAATGATAAATGTTATCTTTTATGTAAAAGCCAAAATGTATGTCAGTATTAAAAACAACTAATACATAAGATTTTAAATTTTATGAAAAAAATTACTACAAACTGCGGTATATTTTGTTTGAATTTCAAAAAACTATCAATTGCTTTTAACGAATATCATTAAATTGTTATATCTTTTTAATTACAAAAACCACCATCTACAGTCTCATTATAGGTAACTGAAACGCCATCAATTAGTATTGTTT
Organism: Polaribacter sp.; assembly: GCF_965660385.1. GTDB lineage: Bacteria > Bacteroidota > Bacteroidia > Flavobacteriales > Flavobacteriaceae > Polaribacter. The sequence goes on along the minus strand of NZ_CBFHZT010000004.1, from coordinate 113,955 downwards.
TTTCAGCAATATTTCCATCGTAACTAACTTTAAAATCGTAGTTTTTATCAATTTGAACAGATGAGACTTTACACGAAGCCCTTTCTAAAACTTGGGTTTCTGAATTAAAATTCCATTTTAAATTAGTAGCAACTCTCCAAGGTGTTCCGCTTTCAGCATCCTCTAACCTATATAAAATAGAAGCATTAGGTAAATCTGTAACTCTAACTTTCTCACCACTATTAGTACAATTTAAAATAACTGTCATAGTTGCGTCTATAAGGTTTGTAGATGGTGCAGGTAAATTAATACTAGGACTTGAAGTGCCACATAAATCTATATTTTCATTAAAGTTACCAGATGGTAGTGTTACATTAATTTTTTTTGTACCTCTTGTAACATTCCTTAAATTAACATTACTAATTCCAGATTGAAGATCAATAGCTCTAAGAAATCCTTTTTCAGTAATATTTATAGTTAATTTATCGTTATTTCCATTTCTGTTAATTTGTAAAATTACATTACATGGCTGTTCGGAAAAATATACAAGCGCCATGTGTTGAAATAAATTAGTGTTTAGTAAATATCTTAATTCTACTCTACCACCTTCTAACGCTGTTACCTCAGGAGTTTTATAAATAATTAACCTTTCAGCTGTAGTTGGGCTAATATATGCTAATCTTAATAATTGATTTAATTCGGCATAAGTATTAGAATTTAAAATAAAATTAACAATATATTCTCCAGTATTGTTCTTGTTTGATGTTTTTAATTTTGACTGATTTTTTGCAATATTTCCAGAAGAGTCTGTTATACTTATCTCAGTAGCTCCAACAACAACTAAGGCAGAATCATTAACGTTTTCTAATAATTCAACAGGTAATGCATTAATAGCTTTAGGGTCACTTGGGTTATAGTAACTATAATTTATACTTAGTTCGCCAACTAAAGGGTTTCCATTTTCTCCTTCAAAAATATAATCTTTTGGAAATTCAAAACTAACACCAGTCTCTGTATTATTATCCGTGTCTAGATTACTAAGAGAAATATTTATAGGGTCATTAATTTTACCATCTGCAGATGTAGAAACAATATTATTATCAGATTTAAAAACTATGCCATTAGGTGGGTTTGAAATATTAACCATTGAAACTGTAAAGTTAGAATTACCAAGTTCTGAAATAGAAATGTTTTTTACTGTTTCTTTAAATCCATCAGCATTTAATTTTAGTTTAACATCAACAGGATTTTGTTCATTTGGGATAATCTCATTTTTTACACCAAAATTAATAATACCACCTCTTATTTTAAGTTCGGTTACTTCATCGCTAAAAGTATCTATAATATCATTTTTATTTTTTCCTTCAAAACTAACATTTACAGGTGCGTTAATAATTTCACCTGTTTTTGCATCTGTTATTATTATGGTTGTTGATGTATTAATGGGTTCCAAACCTACCACTATTCCAAAATTATTGATAGCTTCTTCTAATATTTTTGTATCACATGCATATATAACTAGGATAGAAATACTGCAAATGATTAAATTTTTAACTTTATTCATAATAAATATTTTTTAATTATTGTTTTTCCTTATTCTTTTTAAAAAGTTGTAATGAAACCCCAAGATTTAGCATTGGATACCACCCAAACTCGTTTAAACCTTCTTGTAAGTTTTTTATTTGATTTATGGTAGGAGATATTAACCCTGTGCCTTCCATTTCTAACTTTGGAGATTCACTATAAAGTACACCAAGTGAAAGATTCAGTTTAATAGCACTTCCTTTAGATAGTGAATTTCCAAATCCAAAACCTAAATATGGCATATATGTATTAGGATAAGTTAATAGTGCTGAAATAGAACCTACCCTTTCAGGTGAAAATGTTCGATCACTATTAAATTCATAAGGAGTTAGAGCAGTAGAAAATCCATTTATTTCAAAATTATTTTTTACTACCCCTGCAATTAGTTTAAAACTACTATTAAAAGGATGGTAATCTAAAAGTAAAGCCAAAGCTCCAATGGAACCTTTTGCTTCATAACCAAAAGTTATATTTTCATCAGCTTCTTCTCCTTTTTCAGAATAGCTAAATCCTGTTATTGAAAAGCGTAAGTTTACTTTTTTTGAAATATTTGTAGCAACCTCTCCTCCAAAACCAGTTGTACCTCCTGTAAGGCCAATAGAAAATTTATTAAAGCTATCTGTTTGTGAAGCTAATTTAAAAGGGAAAATAAATAGAAAGAGAATAAATGCTAATTGGTTTTTATTTTTAAAAAGATGTATTAACAAAAAATTTTTACAATTGTCTACAGATTTGATTTTTTCAGGAATGATACCCATCATAATTTTAGCGTTGGAATTTTTGACTTTCAGGTAAAGATATAATTTTTTTTATTTATTATAATAATCTTTTCTTCAACATAAATTTCATTAAACTGTAGAAAGTTTTTATTTTTAGCGTTTTACATTTTTTTTTATTCGAGTATTGCTAAATCTTAGTACCAACGCTTTTTCTTCTTTTTAGAAGCCGCAGATTTTCTACTTTTTTTATGCTTACTTACTGTATTTGGTTGCTTCTTTTTATGCTTTGGTTTGTTGATGGGATAAGGATGGTCATCAATAACTTTAATTGATTTTTCAATTAGGGTTTCTATGGTTTTTATGTATGCATTTTCATCAGGAGAACAAAAAGAAAACGCAATGCCTGATTTTCCTGCTCTACCAGTTCTTCCAATTCTATGAACATAAGTTTCTGCTATATTTGGAATATCAAAATTGATTATGGCATCTACATTAGTAATGTCAATTCCTCTTGCAGCAACATCAGTGGCAATTAAAATAGTGGCTTTTTTATTTTTAAAATCCTCAATAGCTGTATTTCTAATAGCTTGTGTTTTATCACCATGAATACTGGTGGCTTGATAACCGTTTTTTAGTAGCGTTTGTTCTAGTTTGTCTACTCCAAATTTGGTACGTCTAAAAATAATAATTTTACCATTTATTGTATCTCGTAACAAATGCAAACATAAATCGGTTTTGTTCTTTTTAGGGAGATAATACAACAACTGACCAATATTTTTAGCTGTAGTTTCCTCTGGATTTATCTCTACTTTAACTGCATTTTTAATCACAGACTTTGCCAATTCATCAATCTTTTCTGGTATAGTAGCCGAAAATAAAAGTGTTTGTTTTTTCTTTGGTGTTGATTGCTCAATCTTTTTTACATCGTTGATAAAACCCATATCTAGCATTAAATCAGCCTCATCTAAAACAAAGATTTCTAAATGACTTAAATCGATATTTCCTTGCATTTGCAAATCGATTAAACGACCAGGTGTTGCCACTAAAATATCTACACCTTTTGCCAAAACTTCTTTTTGTGGTTCTAAAGAAACACCACCAAAAACAGCAGTAGTTCTTAAGTTTGTGTATTTGCTAAAATTTTTAAAGTTTTCTAAAATTTGAATAGCTAACTCGCGAGTTGGCGTAATTATCAATGCTTTTATAGTTTTTGCACCTTTTTCTGCATCTTGTTTTTCAAACAATAAATCTAAAATTGGTAATGCAAAAGCTGCAGTTTTACCTGTACCTGTTTGCGCTGCAACAATTACATTTTTTTTTGCTAAAACTAAGGGTATTGTTTTTTCTTGGGCTAAAGTTGGTCTTTGAAAACGAGCTTCAGCAACTGCTTTTTGTATAGACTTGTTTAATGGTAATTCAGTGAATTGCATTGGTAAATTTTTTGTAAAGGTAAGTGAAAAGGAATGGGTATTTTGTATTCTTTCGTTTAACGGTTGTGTATAAGAATGGTGCGGTTTTGTGTACGAGGATTTTTCTGCGGGGAAAATAGACGTAACAAAATTGCATTTACCTTTGATTAACTACTAAACTACTAATTATTTTTATCTGGTTTTAACACCAGTATTTACTCTTAAGTTTCACTTTAGCATTTTAAGAATAAAAGTTGTTTTTTATTTACTGATTGCTTTTTAAAATTATAAGGATGTGCCAAGCCATAAAAAATAAAACTCCAACAAAAAATAACATATGAATTAGATTGTAATAAATCACCATTTTTTTCGATAAAGGAGATGTTTTTTTTTCATGTTCAGCTCTGATTTCGGTTACTTTATCCTTATAAATCGTTCTTGACATTTCATTAGATTCCTTTTTCAATTGAAAAAGACTAGAGTAAAATAAAGAACTATAATATTTTGCAGATATTTTTAATCTTAAAAAAAGCAAACCTATCAATGTACTTAAAAGCCAAAAAATACATGCAAATAATAATAAAGTAGTTAGTTCATTTATAATAAGGTTTTTCGTAATTGAAACAGTGTAACCTAGAGCAGTAATATTTAATCCAATTAAATAATAACTGTATTTTATTAAACTATTTTCATATTTATCTTCAAACTTCTTTTTTTCATCATGATAATCCATAATTTTTTTTAGTAGAATTATTGTAATATTATTTATGTCGTTTATTTATTGGTAGCTTACGTAATAACGAATATGCAACGTTTTAATGTTTTATATTCGAAGTTAAACGAATTTAGTTGATTTTTTTGAGAAAGTCAATAAAAAAACCTCTCTGTTTTCACAAAGAGGTCTTGGTTGTTTGTCATTGCGAATGTAATGAAGCAATTTATTATTTAAAAAGAAGATTACTTCAATCGTACCTTATTCGTAATGACGTGTTTTTATTTTATTAGTTCATAAGAGCGTTTGATAAAATTGGTTAACTCTTCACCATTCAATAAGTTTTGAGATCTTTTTAAATATCAATATTTCTATTTTTTTTATCTTGTCTATTATCCCAAAAAGAAAGAATTTCAATGTTATTATTATTTATTTCGTAGAAAATTAAATACACTTTCATTGGTATTACTCGTGTTTTTTTGTTTGAAGTTAATCTCCCAATAAATTCAGATTTTGAGAGTGTTTTTGTTAATTCTTCAATTTCAGCTATAAGTTTCAAGCTATAATTAGTGTTTCCATTTCTCTTATTATAAAACTCAAGAATCTTTTTTAATTGAATTTTTGCTTTAGATGACCAAATTATTTGCTTGTTAACCATTTTTTCATATCAGAAATCACCTCCTTGTTTTCTTCAAAATTGCCAGCTTTTATTTCTTGACGTCCAATTTCTATGGCTTCACTTTGTTTTGTAGATAACTGATATAAAGATTGTTCAGTAGAATCAAAAATAGTTTGTAGTGCTTTTAAAAAACTTAAATCAGTAGAGGTTTTAATTCTGTGGATTAAGTCTTTTTTTATTTGAGTTGTTGTGTCCATAACTACTTTCGCTTTTTATCAAAAATAAGAATTTTTCTTTAATTATGATGTAGAAAGTAAAAACCTCTCTGTTTTCACAAAGAGGTTTTGATTGTCTGTCATTGCGAATGTAATGAAGCAATCTTATCATTTAAAAAGAAGATTACTTCAATCGTACCTCATTCGTAATGATGCGTTTTTATTTTATTAGTTCATAAGAACGTTTGATAAAGTTCGTTAACTCCTCACCATGTAATAGGTTTTGAGATAATTTTGCTAAATCAAAAGCTTGAGAAATTAAGCCTTTTTGTTTGTCTTCATCCGCAGCTAAAATTTCTGAAACTAATGGGCTATTGGTGTTTACCACCAAATTATACATATCTGGCATATTACCCATTCCCATCATTCCACCACCTCCAGAAGCTTGCATTTCTTTCATTCTACGCATAAATTCTGGAACAGTAATGATAAATGGAGAAGCAGCAGAATCCATAGCTTCTAACTGAACTGTGTAAGCAGAATTGTTTACAGCACCTTCAATTACGGGCTTTAATTTCTCTTTTTCTTCATCAGATAATTTAGAAATTACTTCCTCGTCTTTTTTGATTAAATTATCAATATGATCAGCATCAACTCGAGAGAATTTAATTTTACCTTCTCCAGAAGTTTCTAATTTCTGCATTAAATGCGAAATAATTGGCGAATCTAAAATTAACACTTCATAACCTTTTGCAGTAGCCTCTTGAATGTAACTGTGTTGTGCATCTTTGTTAGCTGCATATAAAATTACGTGGTTACCATCTTTGTCAGTTTGGGTGTCCTTTGTTTTTTCTATTAATTCATCAAACGTAAAATACGTATCTGCCACAGTTGGATATAACGCAAATTTCTTAGCTTTGTCAAAGAACTTGTCTTCAGATAACATTCCGTATTCAATAATCACTTTGATATCGTTCCATTTTTTCTCAAAATCTTCACGATCTTTTTTGAATAAAGACGATAATTTATCAGCTACCTTTTTAGTGATGTATCCTGAGATTTTCTTTACAGCTCCATCTGCTTGTAAATAACTACGAGAAACGTTTAATGGAATGTCTGGAGAATCAATCACACCTTTTAACATTTGTAAAAAGTCTGGTACAATACCTTCAACATTATCAGTTACAAAAACTTGATTTTGATACAATTGAATTTTATCCTTTTGCATGTCTAAGTTTTGAGACAATTTAGGGAAGAACAAAATACCTGTTAAATTAAAAGGATAATCTACATTTAAGTGAATGTGAAATAACGATTCTTCAAATTGCATTGGATACAATTCTCTGTAGAAATTGTCATAATCTTCTTTCTCTAAATCAGCTGGTTTCTTAGTCCAAGCAGGTGTTGTATTGTTGATGATATCATCTACTTCAATCTGTCTGTGAGGTTCTGTAGTTTCTTTACCATCTTTATCTTTAGTCGTTTTTGGCTCGTGAGTAGGGTCGTTTACTTTTTTAGTACCAAATTTAATTGGCACTTGGTTAAAACGATTATACTTGGTTAATAAACCTCTAATTTTACCTTCTTCTAAAAACTCTGTAGAGTCTTCTGCAATGTGTAAAATAATTTCTGTTCCTCTGTCAGTTTTGTCATGTTCTACTAAAGTATATTCAGGAGAACCATCACAAGTCCAATGCGCAGCAGGTTCATCTTTAAACGATTTTGTGATAATTTCTACTTTATCAGCTACCATGAACGCAGAGTAAAAACCTAAACCAAAATGCCCAATTACACCAGTTTCGTTTTTATCATCTTTGTATTTATCTAAAAATTCTTCAGCTCCAGAAAATGCAATTTGGTTGATGTATTTTTCAACTTCATCCAATGTCATTCCTAAACCTTGATCTTTAATGGTTAAGGTTTTAGCATCTTTATCAATACTAATTTCAATTTTTGCATCACCCAATTCAGTTTTCGCTTCACCAATAGCAATTAGGTGTTTTAATTTTGTAGTTGCATCAGTTCCGTTTGAAATTAATTCACGTAAAAAGATTTCGTGATCAGAATACAAGAATTTTTTAATCAGCGGAAAAATATTTTCTACTGATACATTAATGTTTCCTTTGCTCATAATTTGTTGTTTTATTTTAAGTTTATGTCATTTCGACCGTTTGTAGAAATCTATTAAATGATGTAATTAAGAGATTCCTATGTTTCAATCGGAATGACAGTTTTATTTTCTGTTCTACAAGTAGTCAAAAAAAATACCAAAATTAGAATTATGACAAGATGACAGAGGTAGGGGTAGAGCGTAAACAGTTTTCAGTTAACAGTTAACAGTTTATCAGTTAACAGTTAACTGTTAATATTAAGCACTTACAACTAATCACTAACAACAAAACACTAAATTTCTCTCAACATTTCAGTTGTATTCTTGTTTTTCCAAGTTCCTCCTGTAAAATCTGGCACTTTAATAGAGGTGCTGTTTTGCGCTACAGACATTTCCGAAAGCGGAGTAATTGCACTCCATAATACACTATCATATACATTAATATCTAAAGGTAAGCCTTGGTTTAAACATTTAATTAGTCTGTAAATCATTACAAAATCCATGCCTCCATGACCAACAGAATTGTCAGAAATTTGTTCTTTTAATTTTGCCCAAAGTGGATGATTGTATTTTTCTCTATACTCCGCATACTTTTCATCATTTAACCAATTATGACCCCACCAAGCTAATTCTTCATCATTAATATATAATTTAGAAGGGTAACCTTCGTGAACTGCTTTGGTACCCACAATTGTATTTAACCTGTCATATGGTCTACCTGTATGTACATCAAATTGTAACATAATGGTTTTCCCTAATTTAGTCTTTATCATTGTGGTGTTCATGTCTCCACATTTTACGTTAGAGAATTTATCAATTCCTGCTTTTTTTGCTGCATTACTCAAACTTTTTTCACGAGAACTCATAGAAACCACATGATCAAAAGTATCTCCTCTACCAATATCCATATATTGGCTAATTGGTCCTAAACCATGAGTGGTGTAAAAATTCCCATCTTTTTTAAGGTGATGTTTTATTCGCCATTGATTTTCGTAATAGGTTTCATCTAACAAATGCTTACGTAAATCATGAATGTAGGCGCCTTCTGCATGGGTTAAATCACCAAAAACACCCTGATTAACCATATTTAACACCCAAAGTTCTTCATTATTAAAACAACAGTTCTCCATCATCATACAATGTTTTTGAGTACGTTCTGCAGTTTCAACCAATTTCCAGCAATCTTCTAAAGTATATCCAATAGGTACTTCAGAAGCCACATGTTTTCCTTTTTCCATTCCATACAAAGCCATAGGTGTATGCATTTCCCAAGGTGTGGCAATAATTAGTAAATCTATATCATCTCTATCTGCAACTTTTTTCCATTCATCAGGATTTCCATAATAAGCATCTGCAGTAGTATTATGTGTGTTTTTAAGGTGTTCATTTAATTTATCGGTTTTTTCTTTTCTTAAATCAGCAATGGCTACAATGGTAGCATTATTGTTTTTTACCAACCAATCAAACATTTGTATTAAGGTTTGACCTCTATTCCCAGCACCTAGAATACCAACTCTAACATTATTGATTTTAGGCGCTTTTAAGCCAAAGGCAGTTCCTTTTGCAGATTTGTTTAAAAGTAAATTTGTTTTTTCTAAAGATTCTTCTTTGCAAGAAACTGTAGTTGTGAGCCCTAAGAAAAGTGCAGCTTTAGATGAAAGTGATAAAAAATCTTTTCTATTCATAATAAAAATTGTTTTGTTGATTTATAAAGCTTTTTGTAAAGGTGTTAATTTATCACTATTTTTGTGAGTTACAAATAGCAAATAACTAATTTTTACAACTAATAAATATGTATAATTCAAAAATCACTGGTTTAGGGTATTATGTTCCTGATAATATTGTTACCAATAACGATTTAAAAGCGTTTATGGATACGTCTGATGAATGGATTCAAGAAAGAACGGGTATTCAAGAAAGACGTTGGATAGACCCAAAAACAGGAGATAATACATCTTCAATGGGTGCAAAAGCTGCAAAAATTGCTATTGAAAGAGCGGGTTTAACCAAAGACGATATTGATTTTATTGTTTTTGCTACTTTAAGTCCAGATATGTATTTTCCAGGTGGTGGAGTTCGTGTACAAGATATGCTTGGAATGCCTACAATTGGTGCTTTAGATGTTAGAAACCAATGTTCTGGATTTATATATGCAATGTCTGTTGCAGACCAGTTTATAAAAACAGGAATGTATAAAAATATTTTAGTTATCGGTGCTGAAAATCATTCTGGTGGATTAGAAAAATCTACAAGAGGAAGAGGAGTAACTGTAATTTTTGGAGATGGGGCAGGAGCAGCAGTTTTGTCTAGATGTGAGGAAGAAGGTAAAGGTATTTTATCATCGCATTTACATTCTGAAGGAAAACATGCAAGAGAATTAATGTTAGATGGACCAAGTACAGGTAGATGGGTGCCAGAAATTTTGGCAGAGAATGATCCAGAAGATCAATCATATTTTCCATATATGAATGGGCAATTTGTATTTAAACATGCTGTTGTTCGTTTTTCTGAAGCCATTGTAGAAGGTTTACAAGCTAATAATTTACAAAGTACAGATATCGATATGTTGATTCCTCATCAAGCTAATTTAAGAATAGCGCAGTTTATTCAAAAGAAATTTAAATTATCTGATGACAAAGTGCATAATAATATTATGAAATATGGAAACACTACTGCAGCATCTGTTATTATTGCCTTAACTGAAGCTTGGGAAATGGGTAAAATAAAAGACAACGATTTGGTTGTTTTGGCTGCTTTTGGTAGTGGTTTTACTTGGGGTTCTGTGGTTATTAGATGGTAAAAGTAGAAGTAAAAAAGATTAATAAAGGATTTTACATTTTGTAAAATCTTTTTTTTTTATTTGATTTTAAAATAAAGTATTAAAAAAACATTTTTTAAACCGATTTATTGAGTTTTATGTATTTTTAAAACGTATAAATTTCATTATTTTTATTAATAATTTTAAGTGCATATATTTAGAATCTTCGTCACTGTAGATATGCTAAATTCATTTATATTTGTACTTTAAATGAAAGTAACAATTTACAAATATTTATATTTTTCACTGCTTTTATTACTTGCGTTTGCACCTTTAAAAACAAACGGATTTAATAATATATCAGATGCTAAAACATTTGTAAAACTTAATAATTCTTTTAATCATTCCTTAGTTAAGGAAACAGATTTTGTTTCATCTCCATTTCTTCATACTACTTTTAGGCACAATAATTCATTACTTTTTTGTGAAATTTTTGAAAGTAGTGAAACCGAAGATGAAGAACCTTCTTTAAAAAACAAATCTTTAAATAATTCTAATAATTTAGCTTTTGCTACTTCTAGGGAATTATATATTAATTTTTCAAAAAAACTTCAAAAGTCCTTACAACGTCCTCAGCGAGTTGTAAATAGTTCTAGCAATAGACTTCACAAACAATACCAAGTTTTTATTATTTGATTTTTTTTATCAGACTTTATTTAAGGTCGATAATCTACTGTTATTAAAATCTTTAGTTAAGTTTTTAATAGAAGAATCTATTTAGGTTCAATTTATTATATCATTTTATAAAATACTTTTAAGAGTGAATACTATTCAAAAAATATCATTTTTCGCAGGTTTAACAATACTTATATTTTTAGTAAGCTGCGAACATAAAAAAGAAGAAAAAAAAGAAGAGGCTACTTTTCATGTTACAAATCCAATTAAAAAAGATACCATAATTATTAAAGATTATGTAAGTCAAATACATTCTGTAAGACATATAGAATTACGTGCTTTGGAAAAAGGATATTTACAAAATATCTCTGTAGATGAAGGCCAGCATGTAAAAAAGGGTCAATTGATGTTCCAAATTATGCCTAATATTTATGAGGCAGAACTTCAAAAAGCTAAAGCAGAATTTAACGTAGCAGAAATAGAACTTAAAAATACGCAATTATTAGCAGATGGAAATGTAGTTTCAGCTAACGAATTAGCGATGGCAAAAGCCAATTTAAACAAAGCAAAAGCGGATGTTGCTTTAGCATCTACTCACTTAGGTTTTACAACTATTAGAGCTCCTTTTGATGGTATTATGGACCACTTAGAAGTTAGAGAAGGTAGCCTTTTAGACGAAGGAGAATTGCTAACAAAACTCTCAGACAACAGTAAAATGTGGGTATATTTTAATGTACCAGAATCTGAATACTTAGATTTTATGATGAGCAAAAACAGAGACGATCATAAAGAAGTAGGGCTTCTGATGGCTAATAATAAGCAATTCAACCAAAAAGGAATTGTAGAAACTATTGAAGGAGAGTTTAATAGCGAAACTGGTAATATTGCGTTTAGAGCTACTTTTCCAAATCCTGATAGAATTTTAAGACATGGAGAAACTGGTAGTATTTTAATGAAAGTGCCATATAAATCATCCATCATAATTCCACAAAAAGTAACTTTTCAAATTTTAGATAAAAATTATGTTTTTGTTATTGATAAAAACAACTTGGTAAAACAACGAGAAATAACAATTGGAGCAGAACTTCCCAACTTATTTATTGTTACTAAAGGTTTGTCTGAAAAAGATGTTATTTTATTAGAAGGAATTAGAAAAGTAAAAAACAACGATAAAATAAAATCTGAATTTTTAGAGCCTAAAAAAGTAATGTCTGAGTTAAACTTATACGCAGAGTAATCTATCATTTAATCTAAAAAGACATGTTTAAAAAATTTATAAAAAGACCAGTTTTGGCAATCGTTATTTCCATTATGATTGTTTTTACGGGTTTGCTTGCATTAATGCAACTTCCAATATCACAATTTCCTCAAATTGCACCAACAACTGTAAATATTTTTATTGCGTATCCAGGTTCTAGTTCAGAGGTTTTAGTGAATTCAACTTTAATTCCGCTTGAAACTGCAATTAATGGTGTGCAAGATATGCGTTATATAGCTTCAGATGCTACAAGTGCTGGTGAAGCTACTATTCGTGTAATTTTTGAACCAGGTACAGATCCAAATCAAGCTGTAGTTAGAGTAAAAACAAGAGTAGACCAAGTAATGCCCTTGTTACCAGAATTAGTACAGAGAGAAGGGGTGGTTATTACCCCAATTCAACCAAGTATGTTAATGTACATTAACCTTTCTAGTGCTAAAAAAAATAATGATGAAAAGTTTCTATACAATTATGCTTATACAAAAGTAATTCCTGAAATTCAACGTATTAAAGGGATTGCGAATGCACAAATTTTAGGAAGTAGAAAATATGCTATGAGAATTTGGTTAAAACCAGATAGAATGAGAGCCTATAACATTTCTGCAGAAGAGGTTTTAAAAGCCATGGAAGAGCAAAGTATTTTGGCAAGACCAGGAAGGTTAGGCCAAAGCTCTGGTTTTACCTCACAATCTTTAGAGTATGTTTTGTCTTATCAAGACCGATTTAACAAGCCAGAACAATATAAAGAAATTATTATCAGAGCGAATAAAGAAGGTGAAATTATAAAATTAGCAGATGTAGCAGATGTTCAATTAGGAAGCGAATTTTTTGATATTTATTCCAATTTAGATGGCAAACCCTCAGCATCTATAGTATTAAAACAAACCTTTGGTAGTAATGGTAGTGATGTTATTAAAGCTGTAAAAGAAAAATTAAAAGAACTTGAAGCTGAGTTACCTCCTGGAGTAGATTTTCAAATTAGTTACGACGTTTCCAACTTTTTAGATGCGTCTATTGAGCAAGTTGTCCATACTCTTAGAGATGCTTTTATATTAGTTGCGATAGTTGTTTTCTTATTTTTAGGTGATTGGAGATCTACTTTAATACCCATAATTGCAGTACCAGTTTCTTTAATTGGTTCTTTTTTTGTGATGCAATTATTTGGTTTATCAATCAATTTAATTACCCTTTTTGCATTGGTGTTATCCATAGGAATTGTAGTTGATAATGCCATTGTTGTAGTTGAAGCAGTACATGTTAAAATAGAAGAAACAAACATGACGCCTTATCAGGCATCTAAAGAAGTTTTAGGGGAAATTGGAGGTGCAATTATTGCAATAACTTTGGTAATGGTTTCAGTTTTTATCCCAATTTCTTTTATGACAGGTCCTGTTGGAGTTTTCTACCGACAATTTTCGATAACAATGGCTGGTTCTATTGTAATTTCTGCAGTAGTTGCTTTAACCTTAACACCTGTTTTATGTGCAATGATGTTAAGAAATAACCATGGGAAAAAGAAAAAATCATTTATTGATAAATTTATAGATGGTTTTAATAGAGGATTTGAAAAAATAACTGGTAAATACGTAGCTATTTTAAATAAAATTGTAGCCAGAAGGATTGTAACTTTTGCAATTTTAGCCGCTTTTTGTGCAGGGATATTTTTCACAAATCAAGTATTACCTGCAGGTTTTATACCTAATGAAGATCAGGGGATGATTTATGCCATTATTCAAACACCTCCAGGAGCTACTTTAGAAAGAACCAACGATGTTGCTCGAAAATTACAGAAAATTTGCGAAGAAACAGAAGGTGTAGAATCTGTTTCTTCTTTGGCAGGTTATGAAATTATGACAGAAGGTAGGGGGTCTAATGCAGGTACATGTTTAATCAACTTAAAATCTTGGTCTAACCGTGAACATACTGTTCATGAAATTATGGAAGAATTGGAAGAAAAATCAAAAGATTTAGGAGCAATTATCGAGTATTTTGAACCTCCTGCAGTTCCTGGTTTTGGTTCTTCTGGTGGATTCGCGCTTCGTTTATTAGATAAAACAAATGCAACAGAGCCACAAGAGTTTCAAAAAATCAATAATAATTTTATTGAAGCTTTATCTAAACGTCCAGAATTAACAGGACTGTTTACTTTTTATTCAGCCAATTATCCACAATACGAGTTGAGTATCAACAATAAAATTGCCATGCAAAAAGGGGTAACAATTGCTAAAGCTATGGAAAACCTAAATATTTTAATTGGTAGTACATATGAGCAAGGATTTATACGTTTTGGAAGGTTTTATAAGGTTTATACGCAAGCTGCTCCAGAATACAGACGTTTACCATCAGATTTAGAAAAACTTTATGTTAAAAATGAAGAAGGTGAAATGGTACCTTATTCTGCTTTTATGACGGTTAAAAAGAAATTAGGGCCTAATGAAATAACACGTTATAATTTGTACAACTCAGCTTCTATTAGAGGTTTACCAGCTAAAGGTTTTACAAGTGGTGATGCTATAAATGCGATTAAAGAAATTGCAGCAAAAGAATTACCAAGAGGCTATGATATTGCTTGGGAAGATTTATCTTTTGATGAAGCCAATCGTGGAAGTGAATCACTTTTTATTTTTATTGTGGTGCTAATTTTTGTTTACTTTGTTTTGGCTGCACAATATGAAAGTTTCTTGTTGCCATTGGCAGTAATTTTATCATTACCAGTAGGTGTTTTTGGTTCTTTTTTCCTTTTAAAAGCAATGGGTTTGGCAAATGATGTATATGCACAAATTGGTGTAATTATGTTGGTTGGCTTATTGGGTAAAAATGCAGTTTTAATTGTTGAATTTGCTGTACAAAAACAACGACAAGGTGCTACAGTTCTAGAAGCTGCAATTGAAGGCTCTAAAGCCAGATTTAGACCTATTTTGATGACATCTTTTGCGTTTATTGCTGGTTTAATACCTCTTGTAATTGCAACTGGTGCAGGTGCTATTGGTAATAGAACTATTGGAGGTTCTTCTTTAGGAGGCATGTTTATTGGTACAATGTTTGGCGTTTTAATTATTCCAGGTTTGTACTACATTTTTGCTAAAATGGCTGAAGGCAAAAACTTAATAAATGATGAAGAGCATGAGCCAATATCAGAAGAGTTTTTTAGAGTGAGTGAAGGTAAAAAACAAACTGAAGAAAATACAGAAAACATAAGTAAACTAAGAAAGTTATTAAAAAAACTTCGTAAAAATAATAATGATGAATAATATAAATATAAAGAGAAATTTATTTCTGTATATGCTATTTTCTGCATTGTTTTTCTATTCTTGTGTACCTACCCAAAACACAATTAGAGAAGAAAATAAAGTAATGCCAGAAAACTATAAAAAGGAATCTTTAGATACTATAAATAGTGCTAAACTTAATTGGAAAGAATTTTTTTCGGACACAAAATTAGTTGCTTTAATAGAAGATGCATTAGCAAATAATCAAGAACTAAACATTATATTACAAAAAATTGCAAGTGCTAATAATGAAATTCAAATTAGAAAAGGAGAATATTTGCCTTTTGTAAAAGTGTATGCAAGTTCTGAAATTGAAAAAGTAGGTGAGTTTACTAGAAATGGCGCAGTTGAAAAGAATTTAAAAATTCATGAAGATGAAGAATTTCCTGAACCCTTAACTGATTTTTCAGTAGGAATTTCTGCTTCTTGGGAACTAGATATCTGGAAAAAACTAAGAAATGGAAAAAAAGTAGCCATTTTAGAATATTTAAGTACCATAGAAGGTAAAAATTTTATGGTAACAAATATAGTTTCAGAAATTGCAAGTTCTTATTATGAGCTTTTGGCTTTAGACAATCAATTAGCAATTATCGACCAAAATTTAGAAATTCAACAAAATGCTTTAAAAATGGTGAAATTGCAAAAAGAAGCGGCAAGAGTTACGCAATTAGCTGTAAGACGTTTTGAGGCAGAAGTGCTTAAAAATCAAAGTTCTAGGCTAGAAGTAAGACAAAGTATTGTAGAAACTGAAAATAAAATCAATTTTTTATTGGGGCGTTTTCCACAAACTATTGATAGAAACTCTAATGATTTTATAGAAAAACCAATTCTTAATATTCATACAGGAATTCCTTCGCAACTTTTAGCCAACAGGCCAGATATTAAGCAAACTGAATATGAGTTAGCTGCATCAAAATTAAATGTTTCAGTTGCAAAAGCTAATTTTTATCCATCAATAGGAATTAAGGCTGGAGTGGGTTTACAAGCATTTAAACCTCAATTTTTGACGAATACTCCAGAATCTTTAGTCTATTCTTTAGTGGGTGATGTGGTTGGGCCTTTAATAAATAGAAATGCGATAAAAGCAGCATATAAAAATGCAAATAATAGACAATTACAAGCAGTTTTTGAATATGAAAAAGCAATTTTAAATGGATATATTGAAGTTGCTAATGAGTTGTCTAATATTAATAACTTAAAAGAAAGTTATCGTTTAAAAGAAGAACAAGTAAAAGCGCTCACAGAATCAATCGATTTGTCTTTGCAACTTTTTAAATCTGCTAGAGCTGAGTACACAGAAGTATTATTTGTACAAAGAGAAGCTTTAGATTCTAAAATTGAAATTGTTGAAACCAAAAAGAATCAGTTTTTAGCAAATGTAAAAATTTACCATGCTCTTGGTGGTGGTTGGAACTAGTTTTATAAAATAGATAAACTTTAAAAAGCCATTTTACAAAATTGTAAAATGGCTTTTTTAAATACTAAAAAAAACCTCAAACTTATTAAATTGCTAAGTTTGAGATTTAACATCAAATAATTATAAAATTTAGTTTCTAGAAAAATCCACCACCACCATCTTTTTCTCTATCATCTCTTTGTCTTCTTGATTTTGCTTTGTTTTTACCACCACCAAACCTGTAGTTAAAACCTAAAAATGTTGTTCTGCTTTCCCAATTAAATTGCCCATTTTGCACAAAAGGGTTTTCTGAATTAAAGGCAAATTTCATACCTTGAAAAATGTCATTTACTCTAAAGTTTATGGTTCCTTTTCCTTTTAAAACGGTCCAGCTAGCTCCCATATTTATCATCCACATATTTTCAACATCCCATTGAATATCTTTTTGAGGCCCTCTGTACATTGCAAATAATTGTAAACGTAAGTTTTTTGTAGCTGCAAAACTATTACTAACTCTTGCATTAAATACATTATTTTGTACTGAAATTTGCTGAGGATTTACGTTTGTATTATCAACTGTACCTAGTTGTTCTTGAGAGTAAAAATCCATACTCGAATTTACCCTCCACCATTTATTTACTTTAAAATTGGCAGAAAATTCTACGCCATAAGCATCTGTATCACTAAAATTTGTAAAGCTTAATATTTGACCAACACCAGGGTTTGCAGGGTCTTCATTAGTTATTCTTGAAATTACGTCATCTATTTTTCTATAAAATGTACCAAAACTTAAATTACCACCTTTAATTTGCCTTGTATAATTTAATTCGAAACTATTGGTAAATTGTGGTCTTAAATCTGCATTTCCAATAGAAATAATATAAGGAGTACTCCATTCTCTAATTGGGTTTACTTGTTGAATACCAGGTCTATCAATTCTTCTGCTATAACTTAATTGATATTGATTTTTATCTGAAGCAGTGTATGTAAAAAATGCAGAGGGATATATGTTAAATAAATTTTGAGAAACTGTTTCAGTATCTCTTAACATTGTTCTATTCTCATCATTATATCTATTAAAAGTTCCATCGATTAAAAAGTTTTCAAAACGTGCGCCTAATTGCATTGTTAACTTTTTGTAAGAAGTGCCATAGCTTGCATAAGCAGAATAAATTTTTCTTTCAAAAGAAAAGTCTGAACTTCCTAAGGCTACTGTGCCATTAATATTATTGTTGGTATCAAAAGAGTAAATATTTTGGTCGGTAATGTTTAAATTGTCTGTATTATCACCTCTAAATTCCATCCCTAATTCTAGTTTTCCTTTTTTAAAAGGGTTTGTGTAGTCAATATTAATTTGCGTATTATTTCTATCATTGTTAATATCGTTGATATAATTAAATACAGCATAATCAAAATCTGTAGGTTGTTGTAAGGTGTTTAAATTATTCAAAAAGTTACTTCCATCAGTTTTTGAGTAGGTAGCCTCAACTTCTAAGTTATGTCCTTCTTTTTCAAAATCAACTTTATAATTTATATTATAAGTTCCTGTAGGGGAAGAGGTTAATTGTTCGTTTGGGGCATTAACTAATTCGTTTCCACTAGCATCCAATATAATGGCACTACCATTAGCCACACCATCAAACAGGTTTTGAGTTGTATAAAAAGAAAGGGTATTTTTATCATTCAAATAAAAATCAGCACCTAATTTTACCAGATTAGATTGATTATTGTTTTTAAAAGTAAATCGCTGCAAGTTTACTCCTGGTCTTTCCACAAAACCAAAATTGTAATTATCTCCATCATTATAACCATAATTCATAAAGAAATTTACTTTACCAGTTTTATAATTTAAATTTGTTGAGGTATTGTATCTAACATAATGCCCAGCTGTAATACCACCATCAACAGAGGCATTAAACCCTTGGTTGGCATTTTTATTTAAAATGATGTTAATAATTCCACTCATTCCATCAGGATTGTATTTTGCAGAAGGATTTGTAATTAATTCAACGCTTTTAATAGAGGTAGAAGGTATTTGACGTAATAATTGAGCTGCTGGAATATTGGTTGGCCTACCATCTACCAAAATTCGAACATTAGCATTACCTCGTAAACTAATAGCGCCAGTTTGGTTATCAACACTAACAGATTGCACATTATTTAATAACTCTGAAGCTGTAGTGCCAGAAGCAGTTAAATCTTTACCAACGTTTATGACTTTTCGATCTACTTTTTGAACTACTGTAGATGTTTCAGCTCTAACTACTACTTCATCTAAAGTTGCACTATCTTCATTCAAGGCAATTGTGCCTAAGTTAATTAGTTTTAATTTATTCGTAATCAGAATTTCTTTAACAAAAGTTTTGTATCCAATAAATTGAATTTCTACAATGCTTTTACCTTTGGGTAAATCTTTAACTTCAAAAAAGCCATTATCGTTTGTAATACCTCCATTAATAATTTTTTTTGCAACATCACGCACTACAATATTAACGTAAGGTAATACTTGTTTGGTGTTATTGTCAATTACTTTACCTGTAATAATTCCTGGTTTAGGTAATTTGTTTTTTGCTAGTTGTGCAGTAGAATTTGCTGCAGTTAAGATTAAAAATAATAGAATTATTTTTTTCATTTTGGTCGATTTTTATTTTGATTGATACTATAAAGACTTCCATTGGTTTATCTTTGTTACCTGTATTAACGCTCTTTAACGAATCATTAACATTATGAAAAAAACAACTTTGGTAATTGGTGCATCAACCAACCCTAATAGATATTCTAATATTGCTATTAAAAGATTACTTGGTAAAAATGTGCCAACAGTAGCATTGGGTTTACGAAAAGGAAAGGTTTTAAATGTAAGTATTGATATTGAAAAAGTTGCCTACAAAAATGTTGATACAGTTACATTATATCTTAACCCTACAAGGCAAGAAGAATATTATAATTATATAATTAGCTTAATACCAAGAAGAGTAATTTTTAATCCTGGTACTGAAAATATGGAGTTTGTAAAACTGTTAAAAGAAAATAACATTGAATCTGAAATTGCGTGTACTTTGGTACTATTGTCAACAAACCAATATTAAAAAAAAACAAGATAGGTAGGTAAAGTTGGGAGATTTCACTCTTCTTTTTCAAAAATATTTTATAATTTAAAGCACTATTTTGCGAGTAAAAACCAACCTATCTTGCCACAAGAACTTTTGGCAAAATTAGTTGGTAGTTCAATAAAAAACAATACTCATTTTGAGTATTATAACAATTTAGGATTACTTTTAAAATAACTAATTAACTCGTAAGTAGAGTTGATGTTGATTTTTTTTAAAATATTTCTTCTATGCGTATTTACGGTATGGATACTAATGTTTAGTTTTTTAGCAATAGCTTCACTTGTGTTTTTGGTAATAATTAATCGAATAATATCTCTTTCTCTATTGCTTATAAGGCCTAATAATTTTGAGTTAGATACATTTTGGTAAAATAAGGTTTCGTACTCATTACTATCATTTAAATATTTTGCACTAGCACAAATATCCATAGCGATATTACCGTTTAAAACTGTATAATGTGCCATTCCTATAATTGGTTTTTTGGCATTATCAAATTGTAAAGGTGTTGTATTTTGAATGATGTTGATATACTCACCTTTAGCATTTTTAATACGATAATTCCAGGTGTAACTCATTCTTTTACGTTGCTCATCATCTAATTCAGTCATGGTAAACGTCATTAAACTGTTTAAGCTTTTAAGCCAAAGTTTAATATCTTCTGGGTGAAATAACGACCAAAAATAATCCATTCCACCCTCTAACATTTTTTCTCTAGATAATCCTGTACAAGCTGAGAAGTTTTTACTCACAAACTCAAAGTTTTGATGAACCGTGTTTGTAATGCAGTAAAATGTAGAATTATATGGATAAAAATAATCCAATTCAATTAATTTTTTGATGTGCTCCTCAATTTCTACTGTAGGATAAGTCTCAAAAATTTCATTATATAAAGCATTTATCTTGTTGAGTTGCATTGATTTTAAATTTTTTACCAGGTTCAGCTAATTCAGTATGTGTAAAAATTTCTTTGGCCTCTTTTTGAAAGATTGAAATGTCTTTATATCGTCCAGAATAATGACCAATTACCAAATGTTTGGCATTTGCATCTTTTGCAATTTGTGCAGCTTGTTTTGAAGTTGTGTGCTTTGTTTTTTTAGCCAAATCTATTCTGTCTGCTAAAAAGGTAGCTTCATGATATAATAAATCAACATTTTTAATTATCGGAATAATATCTGGTTTGTATACAGTATCACTGCAAAATGCAAAGCTTAGCGGTTTTTTTGGTGGTAATGTTAATTCAGAATTTGGAATAATTTCTCCAGTAGATAAGGTAATATCTCTACCTGCTTTTATATTATTATAATCTGCCTTATCAATTTCTGCGTAGTTCTGAATGTTATCGATATGCAGTTTTTTTGGTTTTTCTTTCTCAGTAAATAAATACCCATTGGTATAAACACGATGGTTAAGAGGAATTGTTTTAACAACAACCTTATCATCTTCAAAAATTAACTCACTTTTTTTTGAGGCTAACTCATGAAAAATAATAGGGTATTTTGCATGAGATTGAGAAATCTTTAATTGTAAAAGTGTTACATCTTTAATGCCTTTTGGGCCATAAATATGCAGCTCTTTTTCTCTGCTTAAAATTCCATATGTAGATAGTAAACCTATTAAACCATAAAAATGATCGCCATGTAAATGAGAAATAAAAATATGATTAATTTTTGTAAAACCAACTTTGTACTTACGCATTTGACGTTGTGTACCTTCACCACAATCTATTAAAAAATGCCTGTTATTTATTTCTAAATACTGTGCTGTAGGAAAAGCATTAGCTCTTGGTGTTGCTGAGTGACAGCCCAAAATGGTGAGGTTTAAACTCATTGAATTACAAAACGTTTAGATGTAAAATGTTTTTTGTCTTGTAATGTATAAATATAAATACCTTTTGATAAGTTGCCTTTATCAAACGGAATTGAATTTTTTCCTTTTACAGCTTCTATTTTTTGAGTGTGAACTGTTTTTCCTAAAACATTTTTTACTGTAAAAATAACATCGCTATTTTTAGTAGCGTTAAACGTTATTTTTGTAGCATTGGTAAATGGATTTGGAACAGCTGATAACTTTAGGATAGGTTTCTGCTGCGAAAAACTTATCAATGAAACTAAGAAAAGTAGTGTAAAAAGTAATTTTTTCTTCATTATTTGGGGGTTATAATCCTAATTCTCTTTCAATAGCCTCCATTTCTAAAATATCTTCAGCTTCAATTAAAGTAGGAACTATATTAAAGTTTTCAGGAAAATCATTTACATTTATCTTGGTATTAATGATGACAAATGATTTACCATTTTCCTTTTTTTCTTCTGACGTTGATAAAAATAAGAAAAAATCTTCTTTTTTTACGTTAATCTTATCAGAAATTTCTATAATAATATGTTCATCTTTTAACTGAGGTAAATTATTTAAATATGTAGAATAGAAATCTGAAAACGAATTTTCATCTGAAGAAATTAAGGTATATTTTTCTTTTTTTTCTATTTGCATGTCTCTAATTTTTATTTCAATTTACAACTTTTACCTTTTAATTTGTTGTGCTAGTAAATAAATCACAGCCATTCTAACTGCAACTCCATTTTCTACCTGATTTAAAATGATTGATTGTTTTGAATCTGCAACATCACTTGTAATTTCTACACCTCTATTAATTGGTCCTGGATGCATTATTACAATTTTCTTGCCAAGATTGTCTAAAATTGCTTTGTTAATGCCAAAAAGTTGGGTGTACTCTCTAGTTGATGGAAAATATTTAATATCCATTCTTTCATGTTGAACGCGTAATACATTAGCAACATCACACCATTCTAATGCTTTTTTAAGGTTCGTTTCCACTGTTACCCCTAAACTTGCAATATGTTTAGGTATTAGTGTAGTTGGGCCACAAACTTTTACTTCTGCACCTTGCAATTGCAAAGCAAAAATATTAGAAAGCGCTACTCTTGAATGTAAAATATCTCCAATAATTACTATTTTTTTTCCTTTTACACTTCCTAATTTTTCTCTTATTGAGTAAGAATCTAATAAAGCTTGTGTTGGGTGTTCATGAGTGCCATCACCAGCATTTATAATTTTAGCATCAACATGTTTTGATAAAAAAACACCAGCACCAACATTTCCATGACGCATTACCACAATATCTACTTTCATCGCTAAAATATTGTTTACAGTATCTATGAGTGTTTCTCCTTTTTTTACAGAAGATTGTCCTGCAGAGAAATTAATAACATCTGCGGAGAGTCTTTTTTCGGCTAACTCAAAAGACAGTTTTGTTCGTGTACTATTTTCAAAAAATAAATTGGCAATAGTAATATCTCGTAAAGAGGGTACTTTTTTTATGGGCCTGTTGATTACTTCTTTAAAATGATCTGCAGTTTTAAATATCAAATCGATATCGTTTGCATTTAGATATTTTATACCTAGTAAATGATCTACACTTAGTTTATCCATACTATCTCTGCGCTATATAAACTGCATCTTTTTTGTTTGTTTCTTTCCAAGACACCAATACTTTTTCTTCGTTAATGGCATCAACTTGTCTGCCTCTATAATTAGGTTGAATGGGTAAGTGCCTGCTAAAACGTCTATCAATTAAAACTAATAGCTCAATATTTTTAGGTCTTCCAAAAGATTGTATAGCAGTTAAAGCTGCTCTTACACTTCTACCAGAAAACAAAACATCATCAATAATTACCACTTTTTTATCTTCTACTAAAAAGTTGATTTTTGTAGAAGTGGCTGCTAAAGGTTCATCTCTTCGTCTAAAATCATCTCTATAAAAAGTAATGTCTAACAACCCCAATTGCAGGTCTTTTATGTTGTAATCTGTTTTTAATATAGTTGCTAATCTATTGGCTAAATAAGCCCCTCTTGGTTGTAAACCAATTAAAACAGTGTTGGAGAAATCATTATGATTTTCAATCAATTGGCAAGCCAATCTGTGAAGAATAATTTCAATATCTTTTGAGTTAAGTAAGGTTTTTTTGCTCATAAGAAACCTATCAATTTTTAGTTGATAGTTATTGAAAATCAAAATTAGGAAAATAAATGGTTCTGTAAAAATTTATAGCTACAAATAAGTTTTTTAAAATACATCGTAAACCCCAAAAAAAATTAGGTTATAGAAAATGTAAGTAATAAAATAATACAATTTATTGTTGTAAACCTTTAGTATTTAAACATTAAAGCTAATATCACCTAAGTTTGTTAATTAAATTGTTGAAAACAAAGAACAATTAACCTGTTTTTACATGTTAAGAAATAGTACATTTAAATAATTATTCAGATCAGATAGCTATGTCTTTAACAAAATTTGAATCGATGCTTAAAACCAATTCAGTTTATTTTTTTGATTTGGTTGAATTTGAGGAGATTATTATTCATTATTTAGATGCTGGTAAACATTCTTTGGCTAAAAGAGCAGTAAAGTTAGGTTTAGAACAACACCCACAATCTATAGATTTAAAATTATTGCAAGTAGAATTGTATATTTTTGAGAATGAACTAGACAAGGCATCACTTTTACTAAAAAATATAGAACGTTTAGAGCCTAATAATGATGAGGTTTTTATTCAAAAAGCAACCATACAATCTAAATCTGGGAATCATAAAGGCGCTATTATCAATTTAAAAAAAGCTTTATCTTTTACAGATGACAAAATTGATATTTGGTCTTTAATGGGTATGGAATTTTTGTATTTAGACGATTTTGAAAATGCACGTTTAAATTTTGTAAAGTGTATTGATGTTGATTATGAAGATTATTCTGCTTTGTATAATATAGTGTATTGTTTTGATATGGAAAATGAGCATGATGAGGCAATTAATTATTTAAATGCTTACATTGATAAAAATCCATATTGCGAAGTTGCTTGGCATCAATTAGGAAGACAACATTTTATGTTAGATCAATTTAAACAAGCCTTACGTGCTTTTGATTATGCTGTTTTAATTGATGAACATTTTATTGGTGGTTATTTAGAAAAAGCCAAAACTTTGGAAGCATTAGAAGAGTATGAAGAGGCTATAGAAAATTATAGAATTAGTTTAGAATTAGATGATCCAACTGCATATGCATATATAAGAATAGGTGAGTGCTATGAACAGTTAGAGAACTATGCAGCAGCAACTTCTTATTACAAAAAAGCAGTGCATGAAGATCCTTTGTTAGATAGAGGTTGGGTTTTACTAACCAATTTGTATTATAATGAAGCCAATTATGAAAAAGCATCTTATTATATCCATAAGGCAATAAAGATTGATGAGGATAATGCAATGTATTGGCATAGATATTCAGAAATTAAAATAAAACAAAATTGTTATGAAGAGGCTGTAAAGGGTTTTGAACGTTGCTTAGCTTTACATGATGATTCTATAGAAATTTATATTTCACTTACAGATGTGTTGTCCTTTTTAGGTAGATTTAATGATGCAGTTACTGTTTTATATCGTGCTCAAAAAATTTATAAAAACTTTGCTGAGATTGAATATCGATTGGCAGGTTTGTTTTTTGAGTTAAATAAACAAAATTTTGGATATAATCATTTAATTATGGCTATTAAGATAGATTATGATTATCATGTGGTTTTAAATGAACTTTTTCCAATAGTGTATCAAAACTCAAAAGTGCAAAAGCTTTTGTTAGATTTTAAAAAAGCTTTAGACTAAACTTTAAGTAAAAATTTCTTTTTGTATTTGATCTAATAAATCTTCTGGATCAAAAGGTTTAAAGATAAAACCATTCATACCACTTTCATGTATTTTGTTTTTTACTTCCATAAAAACAGAGGCAGAGAGCGCTATGATTGGTATTTTAGTATTGAATTTACGAATCTCAATGGATGAGGTATAGCCATCCATAACAGGCATTTGAATATCCATTAGCACAATATCATATGTGTTCGCTTTAACCATTTGAACTGCTTCTAAACCATTATAAGCAATCTCTACTGTTAAGCCAGCTTTTTCTAAAATTTGCTTACTTACCATCACATTTATCTGGTTGTCTTCAACCAATAAAACTTTTTTATTTTTAAAGTTATACGTTTGTTTAAGGTTATTTTCTTTTAAATCTTTATCTGATGCTATTTTTAAATCTACTTCAAAATAAAAACGACTGCCTTTTCCAATTTCACTATCAATATTTATACTAGAATCCATAGATTCAATAATACTTTTTACAATTGGTAAACCTAAACCAGTACCTCCATACAAACGATTAGTAGTGTTTGATGCTTGTGTAAATGATTCCCAAATTGTTTCTTGTTTGTCTTTTGGTATACCAATACCTGTGTCTATAATTTCTGTTAAAATCTTAACCTTATCATCGTTAATAGCTTCTTTTTTTATGCTTAGTGTTACAGAACCTTTGTCTGTAAACTTTATGGCATTTGTAACCAAATTATTAATTACTTGGTTAAACCGAACAATATCTAGCCACACTACAGGGATATCTTTATCAATATTTAAATTCATTGTTATTCCCTTACGAATACAGCTGGTTTCATGAATTTTTTTTATTTGTTTAAATGCAGAAGATAAATCTGTTGGTACATTATCTAATGCTATTTTGGTAGATTGCATCTTACTAAAATCTAACACATTATTTAGTAAGTTTAAGAGAATTTTACCTGAGTAATTTAATGCTTCTATATTTTGTACTTGATCTTTTCTTGGGTTGTTATCTCCTAATATATGAGAAAGACCAATAACTGCATTTAATGGAGTTCTAATTTCATGACTCATGGTACTTAAAAAATCAGATTTTGCATTAGAGGCATCTATAGCTTCTTGCTTTTTATAATGGATTGAATTACTGTAACCAGCATTTAAATATGAATAATAACTAAGTTGAAAGGCAACTAAGAGTAAAGTAAAAGTAATTGAAAGAGGATAAATTACAGTTGTTACTGTTTCGTGGTTTATAGCATCTGAATGAAATATACTAAAATTAGTTAAGTATAAGGTAGCCCATAATAGTATTGGTAAAGTTGTGAATAAAGCAACCATTTTTCTTTCTCTTCTAAAAGAAAAAATAATAAATGTAACACCAATAGCATACATTAAAAAAAACTCTATACTAGAACCTTTACCAAAGTAAGAAGCAGTAATTGCTACACTTATATTAAAATTAAGCATAAAAAATAATCTTGCTTTATGAGGTTTTTTAATTACAATTTTAGAGGTATAATAGAAAATTACAGCAACTCCTATTAAAAATAAAGTTAGTCCATAACCCCCTAAAAAAAAGGAAGTAGCAGAAAATAGTAAAGATAAAACAATACATAAAATTGAAATATGATGTATTAGTTTAATTCTTCTTTTCGAAATTCTTTCTCCTCTGTAATTAAACATGATTTGTAAATTTTTCTATTTCTTCTAATAAGTCTTCAGGGTTAATGGGTTTAAAAACAAAACCATTCATGCCACACTCATTAATTTTATCTTTAATTTCCATAAAAACTGATGCTGAAAGTGCTAAAATTGGAATTTTAGTATTGAACTTTCTAATTTCTTGTGTAGCTGTGTATCCATCCATAATTGGCATCTGAATGTCCATTAAAACAATATCAAAACTATTATCTTTAACCTTATTTACAGCTTCTAGGCCATCATTTGCAACAGTTACTTTTAATTTCGCTTTTTCTAAAATTTGCTTACCAACCATAACATTAATTAGGTTGTCATCTACAAGTAATACTTTCTTCCCTATAAAATTATACTCCTTTTTTTCTTTACTTTTCTGTAATTCAGCATCACTAATAATATCTAATTTTAAATCAAAATAAAAACGACTACCTCTACCCACTTTACTTAAAATTTTAACCTTAGAGCCCATTGCTTTTACAATGCTTTGTACAATTGGTAAACCTAAACCTGTACCTCCATAAATTCTGTTTGTTGTATTAGAGGCTTGTGCAAAAGCTTCCCAAATTGTTTCTTGTTTGCTTTTTGGAATACCTATACCTGTGTCTCTTACTTCTGTATGAAGTAAAACTTGATTATTATTTAATATTTTTTTCTTTTTTATGATTAATGAAACTTTTCCTTTATCTGTAAATTTTATTGCATTTGATATTAGGTTATTAATTACCTGATTAAACCTTACAATATCTAAAGAAACTGTGGGAATTTGTTTATCAATGATTATAAATAAGTCGATTCCTTTTCTTTGGCAAGAGGGTTCGTGAATTTTTTTTATTTGTTTTACTGCAGAGGCTATATCTGTTGGAATATTATCTAATTGAATTTTAGTAGATTGCATTTTACTGAAATCTAAAACATTGTTTAAAAGATTTAAAAGTATTTTACCTGAATAGTTTAACGCTTCAATATTTTCTTTTTGATCTTCCCTTGGTTTATTATCTCCTAAAATATGGGATAAACCTATAACTGCATTTAACGGAGTTCTAATCTCATGACTCATTGTACTTAAGAATTTTGATTTTGCCTCTGAAGCTTCTAAAGCAAATTCTCTTTTTGAATGAATTTTTGAATAGTATTTTATATTTGATTTTGAAAAATAAATAAGCTGACTTATAACAAAGAAAAAAGTACTAATACAGGCCAAGGGATATACAATATTAGCAGCTAATTCTTGATCTAAGTGGGTATTAGTAAATAACTTAAAATCTGTAGCATTTAAAATAATCCATAACAGACCAGATAAACATGAAAAAAAGTAAACATATTTTTTTTCTGTTTTAAAAGAAAACATAGTAAATGGTAATGCTAAACAATATAAAAACAGGTACTCTACATTACCAGCTCTACCAATATAAGAGGCCGTAATTGTTATACCTAAGTTTAAAAAAAGAAAAAAAATGATTCTTGATGTTTTAATATAACCATACACAGCTAATATGGCACTTAAAATATAAATAAAACCACTAGCTAAATGAAAGTAGGCTAAGGTTTCTAATTCTAAATAATTACTAAATACAAAACCAACAAAACCAAATACAGCAGAAAATAAACTTAATCTATAAGTTATTTTTACTACTCTTTTTGAAATTGATTTTCTAAATAATTTTAGCATGTTTTTTTTTAATTATATCAACTCCAAAAAATATAAAAAGAATCTTAGGGGAAGATAGATATAAATTTAGTAAAAATATTTTAAACGGACTTAAAGATTGTATTTTCAATTTTATTTAAAAGATCATCAGGGTTAAAGGGTTTAAAGATAAAACCGTTCATACCACAATCTTGTATTTTATCTTTAACTTCCATAAAAACAGATGCTGAAAGCGCAAGAATAGGAATTTTTTTATTAAATTTTCTAATCTCTAAAGTTGCTGTATATCCATCCATAATTGGCATTTGAATGTCCATTAAAACAATATCAAAAAAAGATTCTTTAATCATTTTTACGGCAGTTGCTCCATCATTTGCAACTGAAACATTAAACTTATGTTTTTCTAAGATTTGTTTACCCACCATAACATTAATCAAGTTGTCTTCTACCAATAATACTTTTTTATCTTTAAAGTTATAGGTTTTCTTTTCCTGGGTATTTTTAAGTTCTTTTTTTGATGCAATTTCTAAATCAATTTCAAAATAAAAACGACTTCCTTTACCCAAGTCACTCTCAATTTTAACATCTGAACCCATTGCATTTACAATACTTTTTACAATAGGTAACCCTAAACCTGTGCCACCATAAAGTCTGTTGGTATCGCTAGAAGCTTGTGTAAAGGCCTCCCAAATGGTTTTTTGTTTATTTTTTGGTATTCCTATTCCTGTATCAATAACTTCTGTAAGTAATGTTACTTTTTCACTCGTTTTATTTTGTGTTTGTATACGTAAGGTTACGCTTCCTTCATCAGTAAATTTTATAGCGTTGGTTACAAGGTTGTTGATTACTTGATTAAATCGAACAATATCTAGCCAAACCATTGGTATGTCTTCATCTATCACTAAATTCATACGAATTCCTTTTCGCAAACAATTAGCCTCGTGTATTTTTTTAATTTGTTTAGTGGCAGACAATAAATTAGTTGGTATGTTATCTAACTCTATTTTAGTAGATTGCATTTTGCTAAAATCTAACACATTGTTTAATAAATTTAATAAGATTTTACCAGAATAATTAAGCGCTTCGATATTTTGAACTTGATCTTTTCTAGGATTGTTATCTCCTAAAATGTGCGAAAGACCTATAACAGCATTTAAAGGTGTTCTAATTTCATGGCTCATTGTGCTTAAAAAATTAGATTTTGCGTTTGAGGCCTCAATAGCCTCTTGTTTTTTATTTTCTATTCTATAAAAATATTTTTTATTGATAACAAGAAAATAAATCAACTGAAAAATCACTAAAAAAATAGCACTAGAAACTGAGATTGGGTATATAAAATCTTTTGCTATAATAGGGTCTAATTTCTTGTAACTAATTAAATTGTAGTCGGTTATAAAAAGTAAAATCCATAAAATCAGTGGTAATAGCATGAAAAGAATAACATAAATTCGCTCTCTTCTAAAGGAAAAGAAAATAAATGGCAATCCTATATTAAACATATATACAAATTCCACACTTCCATTTTTACCTACAAATGATGAAATGATGGCGATACCAATAGCGCTGGTTACTAAATAAATAATTCTTGCAAGATTTAATTTATTATTTTTTGCCAAGATTGCAGCAATAGCATAAGGTAAAATATTAAGGGCATTGTAGTTTCTAAGCCAAATAAAATTGAACATATCAGAAATTACAGTGCACAATATGGCAAAGCCAATATTTACTACGCAAATGGTAAATACAAGATTTATTCTTCTTTTTGAGTGCTGTTTTGTCATTTTGTTATTGGTTCACAACTTCTTCAATTTTATCTAATAAATCTTTAGGTTCAAAAGGTTTAAAAATAAAGCCATTCATACCACTATTATTTATTTTATCTTTAACTTCCATAAAAACTGAAGCAGAAAGCGCTAAAATTGGGGTCTTTATATTAAGTTTTCTAATTTCTGTTGATGCTTCATAACCATTCATAACTGGCATTTGTATATCCATTAAAATAGCATCATATTTCTTTTCTTTTGCCATATTTACGCCTATTAAACCATCATTGGCAACTTCAACATTTAGTCCGGATTTTTCTAATATTTGTTTTGCAACCATCACATTAATTAAATTATCTTCAACTAATAAAATGGTTTTGTCTTTAAAGTTATGTTGTTTTTTTACGGTATTTTGCTTGAATTCTTGGGTAGAAGCTGTTTTTACATTTAATTGGAAATAAAAACGACTTCCTTTGTTTTCTAAGCTGTCAATTTTTACATCAGAGCCCATTGCTTTTACAATGTTTTTTACAATCGGTAAGCCTAAACCTGTACCACCATACAATCTGTTTGTGGTGGTAGATGCCTGTGTAAAAGCTTCCCAAATGCTTTCTTGTTTATCTTTCGGAATTCCAATTCCAGTATCTTCAACCTCTGTAAGTAGTGTAACAGAATCTTCTTTTTCGGATATTTTTTTTATGCGTAAGGTAACACTCCCTTTTTTTGTAAATTTAATAGCATTAGTGACCAAGTTATTAATAACTTGATTAAAACGTACAATATCTAACCAAATGATGGGGATATCTTCATCAATTTCTAAATGCATTTGTATACCTTTTTTTAAACAAGAAGTTTCATGTATTTTTTGAATTTGCTTTACAGCATTTCGCAAGTCTGTAGGAATAGGATCTAATTCAATTTCAGTGGATTGCATTTTACTAAAATCCAAGACATTGTTGAGCAGGTTTAGCAAAATTTTACCAGAATAATGTAAAGCATTAATGTTCTGAACTTGATCTTCTCTTGGTTTATTATCACTTAAAATATGAGATAAACCAATTACGGCATTTAAAGGAGTTCTAATTTCATGACTCATTGTGCTCAGAAATTTAGATTTAGCTTTAGATGCTTCTATGGCTTCTTCTTTAAAGACATGTATAGAAGAAAGGTTGCTAAAATTTAAATATGAATAGTAAAATAATTGAAAAATAACTAAAAATAATGTTGATAATATAGCTAATGGATAAACTAATTTTGAGGCGCTATCAGGGTTAATATTAGTGTTTGATACAATCGTAAAGTTAGTTAGGTATAAGGAGGCCCAAAGCGCAATAGATGTTAAACAAAAAACAAGAATAAAAATTTTTTCTCTACTGAATGAAAAAACCATGAATGGTAGAGACATTGAAAACATAAATGTAAACTCTACACCTCCTTGTTGTCCTATATAAGATGAAGAGGTTAAGATACCTATATTCAAAATCAACAAATAGATGATTCTTGATTCTATTAAATTTTTCTTTTTCGCAAAATAAGCACAAACTAAATAGAAAGAAATGCAAATTGTATGAAGATAAACTAAAGGATCTAAATCTAGTTTTATACCAATAGCAATATAATTTAAACTAACCACACAAGTAATGAGTGATAGCATATAAACCATTTGGGTGCGTCTTAGGGAGAAATCGGACATCGGGTTTTATTTTCGGTACTAAATATACAAAAAACAATTTTTAAAATGGGAATTACTTGTTTTTTATACCATCTTCATTACGATTTAATAAATATTTGGCTTTTATAGTTTTACAAACAAACAAATGATGCTAATTTTTGTAAGGTTAAAATAGTTTTTATGATAAATATATTTTGAATCATACATTTGTTTTAATCAAAATAAAAAGTAGAAAACAAGTATAGCAAGAAAAATGTATTTAGAGCTTTATAAACTAAAATTCTTAATACTGATATTTGTGTTAAATTTCATTGGTTTCAATTCTGTAATTTACTAGAATTGATATAATTACATCAATTTATACAGCTAGAATTTATTATTTTTTAATATTTATTAAACTAAAAAACTCCTGAATTTTCAGGAGTTTTTTAGTTTTGTAATACATGTTTTTATTTTACACCCATCAATTCAACATCAAAAATTAATGTTGCATTTGGTGGTATTACACCTCCAGCTCCACGTTCTCCATAAGCTAAATTAGAAGGAATTACGAAGCGAGCTTTATCACCAACTTGTAACAATTGAATTCCTTCATCCCATCCAGAAATTACTTGGCCAACACCAACATTAAAATCTAAAGGTTGTTTTCTTTTGTATGATGAATCGAAAACAGTACCATCTAACAATTGTCCTTTATAATGTACAGATACTTTTGCGCCTTTTGTAGCTTGCTTTCCATCACCTTTTTGCAATACTTTATATCGTAACCCACTCTTAGTTTCATCATAACCAGAAGCTACTTTATCTAGCATTTCTTTTTGTTTTGCTTTTGCTTCTGCTTCACGTTTTTCTCTTGCCCCTTCAAAAGTTCTAAAAGCTTCTACAGCGTTAAATTTTTCTGCATTTTCACCAACTCTAATAATTTCTACAGACATATCATCACCTTGAGCAACAGCATCAACAACATCTTGCCCTTCAACTACAGATCCAAAAACGGTATGTTTACCATCTAACCAAGGAGTAGGCACATGAGTAATGTAAAACTGACTTCCATTAGTTGCTGGTCCTGAATTTGCCATAGCTAATTTTCCTGGAGCATCGTGTTTTAAATCTGGGTGAAATTCATCATCAAACTTATAACCAGGATTACCAGTTCCTGTTCCTTGTGGGCAACCTCCTTGAATCATAAAATCAGGAATTACTCTATGAAATTTTAATCCATCATAATATGGTGTTCCTTGAGGTTTTGCTGAGTTTTCTAAGTTACCTTCTGCTAGTGCAACAAAGTTTCCTACGGTTCCAGAAGCTTTTTCGTGTTCTAATTGTACTAAAATATTACCTTTTGGTGTTTTGAATTTTGCGTAAATTCCGTTGTTCATTATATTTAATTTAATTATTTATATTTTTTCTGAAATGATTCAGAATAGTATTATTTTTTTGCGTTTAAAATTGATAAACTATAAGTAAAACCAATATTTAGATTGGTAGAATTTACTTTTCCATAAGGAGTTGAGGCGCTACCTGCAGCAATATTGAATTTTAAGTTATCATTAATATGATAATTTATACCAATATTTGGTCTTACTAAAATTCCTTCTCCTGTATCAACACCTGCACCACCTGCAACACCACCTAAAAGTTCTACAAAGGTAGAAACTCTATTATTAAAAATTGGATTACTGCGAATACCTAAACCAAAAATTCCATGTGCGTAACCCCCAGATTTGCCTTCGTATGCAAAAGAAGCTTCACCTACAAAATAAAAACGTTTGTTTAAATCGTATAGAATTTTTAAAGCGATCATTTGTAAATCTACATTAGGTCCAGCGTCTTTAGCAACATCGAAATAAGTTTGATTTTGAACTCCAATTCCAATTCCTCTTGTTTTAATTTTTGAGGCAGTTTTTCCTGTAAAAGGATCTTTAACACCACCACTTAAACCGTAATATTTTAAACTAAAGCCAGCAGTATAGGCTTCAAAAGTACCACCAATTGCTCTATGATATCCTCCATGAACACTTACTCCTAAATGATTTGTAAGTCGTACATCAAAACCTGCATTAGGGTACATTGTTAAACCACCTTCTGGATATATTCTTCCACCTGCAGCACCTATGCCCATTTTAGCAAAGAAATTTATGTATTTGGTTTCTATAAAGTTTTTACCAACACCAAAAAATAAATCCATAAAACCAGATACTAAACCAGCATACATAGCATCTGCATGCACATAAACAAAAGTATCTGGAGTTAAATATCTTTGATATTCGAAACCTAAGATTGATAAGGTTTCTCTTAAAGGTTTATAGGGTGGATTTGTTGTGATATCTGCCCTAGACATTCCAATGGGGAAAAAGTAATCAAAGGTGAGTTGTTGCACACTTTTTACGGCAGGTTTTTGCCAAAATTCATCAGTTAAATTGTCACCAACAATAAAAGTTTTTTGAGCGTTTTTGTATGAGCTTGTTCTAACCAAAGTTGGAATTTCTATAAAAAATGAGATGTTATCATTCTTTTGAATTCCCGTAAAAAAATTCATGTAGCCATATTGCGCTCCAAAGGAAAAACCATTTTTTTTAAACTGTAAACCGATATTTGGATACATGATTCCCCCACCATTTACCAAGCTTCGAAATCCACCACCACCACCAAAATGTAAATTGGCATCAAAATATAAATTTTTATATATTTTTTTATTGACGCCTAAATTTATTCCAAGGGTAAATAAACCTCCTTGGTCTCCTGTAATAGCTGTATGAAAACCTGCACCAGTATATAACCAATCATTTAAAGGAAAATTATAATTTAATCCGATAAAACCCATTGTGGGGTCTAATTGATAACCTACTTCACTAAAAGGTTGATGAATTAAAATATAGTTTAATCGAATGCTGTTATGTAATTCTTTACCTTCTAAATCATCTAATGTTAAAATTTGCGCATGGTGATATACGCTAAAAAGAAGAAAGAATAAAAGAAATACTTTTTTCATACAATTACTTTTTAAACTCGCTCGTAAAATGCAGTTTTACTGAAGGATATTTGCTCTGAGTCATTTGAATGGTAAAAGCAGAATCAGCTAAAAAAACCAATTGACCTTGTTTGTCTTTTGCTAAATAACGCTGTTTTACTCTTTTAAAATCTTTGAACTCATCATTTTTAGGATTTTCTGGTTCTACCCAACAAGCTTTATGAACACTCAGGTTTTCGTACGTACATTTTGCGCCATATTCATGTTCTAAACGATATTGAATTACCTCAAATTGTAATGCACCTACTGTACCAATAACTCTTCGTCCATTCATTTCTATAATAAACAATTGGGCAACACCTTCATCCATTAATTGATCTAAACCTTTGTATAATTGTTTAGATTTCATAGGGTCTGCATTGTTTACATATCTAAAATGTTCTGGAGAAAAACTTGGAATTCCTCTAAAATTTAAATCTTCGCCTTCGGTTAAAGTATCACCAATTTTAAAGTTTCCTGTGTCGTGTAAACCCACAATATCACCAGGAAAAGATTCGTCTACAATTTCTTTTTTTTCTGCAAAAAAGGCATTCGGACTAGAAAATTTCACTTTTTTGCCATTTCGAACATGCAAGTATGGCGAGTTTCTTTTAAATGTACCAGAAACTACTTTTATAAAAGCCAATCTGTCTCTGTGTTTAGGATCCATGTTTGCATGAATTTTAAACACAAAACCAGTCATTTTTTTCTCTTTAGAATCTACCAAACGCTCTTCTGCTTTTTTGGGTTGTGGTGAAGGTGCAATTTCTATAAAGGCATCTAACAATTCTTTTACACCAAAATTATTTAAAGCAGAGCCAAAAAATACAGGCTGAAGTTCGCCTTTTAAATATTCATCATGATTAAATTCTGGGTAAACTTCGCTAATCAATTCTATTTCATCACGTAAAGTTTCGGCTGCAGTTTCTCCTACAGCTTTATCTAAATCAGGATTTGATAAATCATCAAACTCAATACCTTCTGAAATTGTAGTTTTTTTATCACCTGAAAAAAGATTTAATTTCTTTTCCCAAATATTGTAAATTCCTTTAAAATCGTAACCCATTCCTATAGGGAAACTCATTGGGGTAACTCGCAAACCTAATTTCTGTTCTACTTCATCTAACAAATCGAAAGCATCTTTACCTTCTCTATCTAATTTATTGATAAATACGAGCATAGGTATGCTACGCATTCTACAAACTTCAACTAATTTTTCGGTTTGTGGCTCTACACCTTTGGCAACATCAATTACAACAATTACACTATCTACAGCAGTTAAGGTTCTAAAAGTATCTTCTGCAAAATCTTTGTGACCTGGTGTGTCTAAGATGTTTATTTTTTTATTTTGATAGATAAAAGCCAACACAGAAGTTGCCACAGAAATTCCTCTTTGACGCTCAATCTCCATAAAATCGGATGTGGCTCCTTTTTTTATCTTATTATTTTTTACAGCACCTGCTTCTTGAATTGCACCACCAAACAAAAGTAATTTTTCTGTTAATGTTGTTTTTCCAGCATCTGGATGCGAAATGATACCAAAAGTTCTTCTACGTGCTATTTCTTCTAAAAAACTCATTTACAAATTTTGAGGTGCAAAGATACGTTTTAGAATGGCAATTATCAATCTAAAATTTCAATGGTCATTTGTATGTCGTTTACAGGCCATTCATCAACGCCTACTTTTACTTTAGAGATTTTATCCATCGTATCGAAACCAGAAATTACTTCACCAAAAACAGTGTGTTCGTTATTTAAGTGATGTGCTCCCTTTCTACTATGAACGATGTAGAACTCAAAAGGACTAGATAATTTATCAGGATTGTTTTCCCACTGTCTAGCAGCAGCCAAAGCTCCGTATTTGTGCTTTCTATGTGGTCTAAATTCAGGTTTCATTAAATAATTTCCATATTTTCTCCGCTGTTTTTGGGTGTACATATTATCTGAATTCCCTCCTTGAATTACAAAATTTTTAGCGACTCTGTAAATAACTGTGGTATTAAAGTACTTAATTTTAGTAAGAAAGATAAAGTTTGCTCTATGTATTGGTACATCTTTGTAAAGGCGCAGTTTAATATTCCCAAACTTTGTTTTTATAATAACTTTAGTTTCTGGGTTTTGTTTGCCATAGGCTGCTAAAAAAGCTTCTGTATTGTTACTATTTAAACTATCCCATGGTTTTGCGATTTTCTTTTCTTGTTGTTTTTTTATTGATAATGTATCCGCATTTACATCCTTTTTATCGATTTCTTTTTGGGGAGAATTGCATTGAAAGAAAACTAGTAAAATAAGTAAGAAAAATACTCGATACAAAAACTTCATGTTGTTCAATTTAAAAAGACTTCAAATATAAATCATCAAAATAAAAGAATAGAAAAACCTTATGATTTTATAATAAATTTAAGTTTTAAAGCTTTTTGTTTGGTTTATATTTGCAAATATGGAAGAATTGGTAGTTTTAGTTGATGAAAAAGATAATAAAATAGGCTTGATGCCTAAAATGGAGGCGCATGAAAAGGCACTTTTACATAGGGCTTTTTCGGTATTTGTTTTTAATAAAAAAGGCGAATTAATGCTACAACAAAGAGCAGCACACAAATACCATTCGCCATTATTATGGACAAATACTTGTTGTTCTCATCAAAGAGATGGTGAAACCAACCTTGAGGCAGGCAAAAGAAGATTGCAAGAAGAAATGGGTTTTACTACTGATTTAAAAGAAGTTTTTTCTTTTAAGTACAAAGCACCTTTTGATAATGGTTTAACCGAACACGAATTTGATCATGTAATGATTGGTTATTTTGATGATGTGCCTAACATTAATAAAGATGAAGCTGAGGCCTATAAATGGATGTCTTTAGAAAAGGTTAAAGAAGATATTGAGCAAAATCCGGCTATATATACAGCGTGGTTTAAGATAATTTTTAAAGAATCTTACGAAAAACTAAGCAATGCCTAAAGTTACAGTTCATAGAAAAGCACATTTTAATGCCGCTCATAGATTATACAGAAAAGATTGGAGTGACGAAAAAAACTTCGAAGTTTTTAACAAGTGCAGTAATCCTAATTTTCATGGCCATAACTATGAATTAATTGTTTCGCTAACTGGGGAAATTAACAAAGAAACTGGCTATGTATTTGATTTAGGGATTTTAAAAAATTTGATAAAATCGGAAATAGAAGATTGCTTTGATCATAAAAACTTAAATATAGAAGTCGCTGAATTTAAAGATTTGAATCCTACAGCAGAAAATATTTGTGTTGTGACTTATGAAAAACTACGCAAGCATTTACCAACTGAATTAGATTTAAAAATAACCTTGTATGAAACTCCAAGAAATTTTGTGAGTTATTCTGGCAATTAATTCAAGATTATCTCCTTTTTTTGTGAAGGTTTATAACATAATTTAAATATCCGTAATTGTAATAAGAAAAGCCTTTAAAATTAAGATGTTTCTCTAAAGAAATGTCGTTTTCTTCTAAATTTTTAAAAAATTTAATTTCCGCTTCATGTAGTTTATGGTCTTTCAGCCATTTTCCCATAAAATCCATTTCAGAAGAATAGAGAACAGATATATCTATTTTAGAATTTATTTTATTCAAAAGATTTAAGCGTTCTTTGATGTAAATAAAGTTTCTATTCGGGTTTTTTACATAATCATGAATTAACAAACGATCTACATGTTCGCTAATTTCTTTAACCTCAGTATGCTTAAAATTACCAATATAAGCTTCTACTTCAATACCTTCATCTAACTCTTTTGCTAAAGTTTTCATGACAAATAAGGATTGTATAAAATATTTAAAGGAGTTTTCTCTGTTACAAGGTAATTGTACATTTTTAAGATAGGTATTGCAATAGTAACCGTCTTCTAAAGATTCTTTTTCGTTCCAATACTCATATTCTAAATTATAAACGTCAAATCTTTCTAATTTATCTTTTCGAGATATGTTATAAGGATGAATAGCTTTTATAAAAAAATTACTACTCTCTCCAGATGCGCTTAATTTTTTTATACCAAATTCTGTTCTAGCTTTTTTGATGAAACTAGCCAATAAATGATTTTTACTGAGGTCTCCCAAATGAAATCTTTTATTGATTTTATGCAAATCATAAAGAATAAGTGTATTTATTTGATGATTTTTAGAAAATTCTAAAAGCTCATTTTCTAAAGTTGTAGACCCAAGTATGGTTGCAAAATTATCAACATAAAGGGCTCTGTTTTCATATTTCTTTTGGCCATAACAAAATGATGTTGCAACTAAAAAGTATAAAAGTAATTTGTGAATTTTCATTTACATTTATGAACTTGTAATAAAGTCTATAAATATAATCATTTATTTTAAGGTTACCATTTGCAATTCAATGACAAATCAAGTACGGCTCAATTTTTAAATTAATCAGTTTAATAATCGGGTTCAACACCAGTTCTTCTTAATTTTTCAAAACCCACCGATTTTTTGAGTTCAGAATATTTAAAGTAGGTAAATTCTGTAAAATTTATATTCTTGTATTTCGATATGTATTTTTTAAATTTTTTCTCTGTACTTTCTAACGAGTTATATTTTAGATAACCAGACATAAACAATGGTTCGGATGATAAAAGGATGGAAACTTCATTAGAACATCGACTTTGAGATATCATTTTTAATTTTTTTTCAATTTTTTTAAAACTGAATTGCACATTATCACCATAAGCACTTAGTCTAAATTTGATGTTGTATTTCTTTAATTTAAGGATTTGTTTTTTATTAAAACTCCCCAAATACACTTCAATATCTAATTTATAATTGGCATCTTTTCTTAAAAAGTCTAGTACGCTTATGGTTTCTTCAAAGTATTTGAAACTGCCTTCTTCTGTACATGGAATCTTATTTTTTCTTAAATAATTTTCGCAATAATATCCTCCTAAATCAGAATTTGTTTTATGCCAGAATTCATATTCAATATTGTATGCGTTGAATCTTTCAATTTCAAGTTTTCTTGTATCATTATAAATATGTAAGTAGTTTAAAAAAATCTCACTATTTTCTCCAGAGGCTATAACTTTATCAATATTGTATTTTGTTTTTGCAAGTGTTATAAAATCAGCAAGAACTCTAATTTTATTTTCATCATTAATTGGTAATCGCTTTCTTACCAAATGTAACTCATACAAAATTAGTTGGGTGAAATTATTGTCTTGGGCAAAATAAAGTAGTTGTTCTTCTTCATCTTTATTACCTAGAATATCGTTAAAATCATCTACGTATAAAGCTCTTTGTGCAGATAATACATTAAAAGAAAAGATGAATGCAAAAAGTATATTTATCTTAAAATGTATATTTCTCATTTTATTGGGGGAATTTATGTGAATATACGATTTTATTTCTAATAATAGTAAAAATATAAATAAATCGTATTAAAATATTTTGATGCTGTACTATAGAGAAATTAGTATAAAATTAATAATTTAGGAATATTATATTTTGCTTTTAAACTTAAATTAAGACATTTTTTTTATCATTAAAAAACGCAGTTCAACAATGATACTTTACACATTTAATTTCTTTGCCAAAAACTTAAAATACCCTACTCAATTTTAAAGAGAGTATAATGTGTTTTGAGAATTAAAATTGACATTTAGGGTTTTTCTGAAGTAATAATTACTTCATTTTTATCGATTTTAGAATCAAAATCAGTAATCTGTGAGTTGTTGTAATACTTTACTGATTTTGCCAAATAATTGTAATTGTAATAGGTGAAATCTGTAAATTTTATTTTTCTTAAAAGACCTTTATTATTCTTTTTTAAGCTATCAATAAAAATATTTTCACCTTTTTTTAAAGAATTATATTTTAACCAACCGCCCATAAATAAAATTTCTGAAGAGTAAATTATAGATGTTTTTGGCATATTTTTTACTTCTGATAGATATTCTAAGCGCTTATTTGCAAAATTAAATCCGTGCTTCGGATTTTCTACATAAACATGAATTAGAAGTCTATCTACGTAATTAGCAATTTTCTTAATTTCGTGTTTATAATATTTACCTACGTAAGCTTCTACTGTAACTTTATGACTGTTTTCTTTAGCGAGCTTTTTCATAACAGCTAAAGAGTTGATAAAGAATTTAAAGCTATTTTTTCTATTGCAAGACTGTCCTGTTTTTTTTAGGTAATTTATACAATAATAACCACCATTTTCTGAAGGAGATTTTTTCCAATATTCATACTCTAAATTATAGGTGTCAAACCTTTCAACAGGATTTATTCTAGACATGTTATAGGCATGTATAGCCTTTATAAAAAAATCTGCACTTTCTCCAGAACCACCAACACCTGCAAGGCCGTAATTTATTTTTGCTTTAAAAATAAAACGAGCTAGAATATCGTTTGTGTTAAGATCTGCTAAAGGATAATCTCGGTTTATTTTATGTAAATCATATAAAATAATTTTATCAAAACCATTTTTTACGGTAAAATCTAAAAGATTATTTTCTTTTTCATCATTACCAAGAATGTCGTAGAATTGATCTACATAAAGAATTCTATTTGCACTGTAAATTTGAAATACAGTAAACAGCATTATCACTAGAAATTTAGGGAATTTCCATTGCATACCTAAGGGGATTTAAGGGATTTAACAGCTGTAAAAATACAACTATTTTAGCTAACGATTAAAAAATATCAATAATTAATTTGGTATAATAATGCGAAATAAACTGGATTTTTTTAACAATTTATAAATGTGATTATTCCTAATTTTTAGAATAAGAAAAATAAGCAACTGATTTTTCTAAAAAAGAATAAGTATGATAACTAAAACCATCTAAATTTATGCTTTTCTTAAGCAAATAGTTGTTAGCATTCATGGCATTAAAAAATTGCTGTTCTGCAGTATCTAAACTATTTGATTTAAACCAATATCCCATTTCATTCATGCGTGTAGTATACAAAATGGATGTTTTAACGTTGGTCTTAATTTTAGAAATTAGAGATAAACTCTTTTTAGCAAAATTAAAAGATATCTTTGGTGAATTTCCAGAGGTTTGTATAATTAACCGATCACAGTATTTTACAATTGTAGAAATTTCATTTTGAGAATAATACCCTAAATAAGCCTCTGTTTTTATAGGGTGCTTATTGTTTTTACAAAGGTTGTTTAAGTGTTTTAAATTGGCTATAAAATAATTAAAAGATCCGCTTCTATCGCAAGGTATTGCGTTTTCTTCTAAATAATTTACACAATAATAACCATTAGGCCCAGAAGCTTTTTTAGACCAATACTCATATTCTAAATTATAAATATCAAATTTTTCTTCAGCTTTATTTCTAGTATTGTTGTAGGGATCAATTACATCTTTAAAAAACAGAGCAGACTCACCAGAAGCACCTATATATGTTATGCTAAATTTAGTTTTGGCTTTCTCAATAAATTCAGCCAAAACACTGTTTTTTCTTGGGTCAGTTAAATTCCAAATTTTATCAACTTTATTGAGCTGATATAAGATGAGGGTTTTAAAATTATTACGTTGAGCAAATAATAATAATTTGTCTTCTTTATTTGGGCTACCAATAATATTGATAAAATTATCTACATATAACGTTCTTTGCCTTCCAAAAATAATTGTAGTTGATAAGATGCAAAAAAGTAGGGCTAGGGTTATTCTCAATTTCAATTAAAATAATGCATTATAATAGTTGAGGAACAAAGTGGTAAAAATAATGAAAACTTTTTATTGTATTCATTAATTGAGATACTAATTTGTAAGTTTTGATCTTTATTTTTACAATTTTTGCATCAAATTATAATGAATTATTTTTTTAAGAAGAAAAAAATGTTTTTATATTTTTTTAACGTCTTTTACCCGTAATTAAATTGTATAAAACACTAATTATTGCAATTACCAATAGTATATGAATTAAATTTCCTGTTGGCATTCCAGATGCAAGACCAAAAAAGCCTAACAACCAAATTATTATACAAATTACTGCAACTAACCATAATATACTTCTCATAATTTTATTTTATTTATTTGTTATGGTTGTAAATTCGGTCTAATTCATCTATAAAATTAACACTATCCATTTAAATCTTATCTTTGTTGCATCAATAACTGATAATTATGAAAATCATAGCAATGATTCCTGCACGTTATAGTGCATCACGTTTTCCTGGAAAATTAATGAAAGATTTAGGTGGAAAACCTGTAATTTTAAGAACCTATGAGGCTGCTTTACATACTAATTTATTTGCTGATGTTTATGTAGTTACAGACTCTGATGTTATTTTTGATACAATAGAAAATGCAGGTGGTAAAGTGATAAAGAGTACAAAAGAACACGAATGTGGTTCTGATAGAATTGCAGAAGCTGTTGAAAATTTAGCGGTAGATATTGTAGTAAACGTTCAAGGTGATGAACCTTTTATTGATGCAATTTCTTTGTCGAAATTAATTGATGTTTTTAAAAAAGACATAAAAAAAGAAATTGATTTAGCATCGCTAAAAGTAGAAATTACCGATAAAAAAGATATCGAAAACCCTAATAACGTAAAAGTAATTACAGACTATAATAATTTAGCAATTTATTTTTCTAGAAGCGTAATTCCATATCACAGAGATACAGATATTAAGGTAAAGTATTACAAGCATAAAGGAGTCTATGCATTCAGAAAACAAGCGTTAATAGACTTTTATAACACACCAATTACACCTTTAGAGGCTGCCGAAAAAATCGAAGCAATACGATACCAAGAAATTGGTAAAAAAATAAAAATGGTAGAAACCTCTGTTGAAGCTGTAGGTATTGATACTCCAGAAGATTTAAAAGAGGCGATAAAACAACTTAAAAATGTTTAAAAATATAAAAGTTATTGCTTTTGATGCAGATGATACACTTTGGGTTAATGAAACTTATTTTAGAGAGGCAGAACATGCATTTGCAAAACTATTAACAAAATACGAAACAGAAAATAAAACAGACCAAGAGCTTTTTAAAAAAGAGATAGAAAACTTACGTTTATATGGTTATGGTATCAAAGGGTTTGTACTATCTATGATTGAATGTGCATTAGAACTTTCTAACTATCAAATTAGTCAAAATAAAATTGAAACTATTTTAAATATTGGTAAAGAAATGTTAGAAAAACCAATAGAGCTTTTGCCAGGAGTAAATGAAGTTTTACAAGCTCTACAAGGAAAATTTAAGTTGATAGTTGCCACCAAAGGAGATCTGTTAGATCAAGAAAGAAAATTAGCAAAATCTAACTTATTAAAATATTTTCATCATGTAGAGGTTATGAGCGATAAAAAAGAAAGCGATTATCTAAAACTCATTAAACATTTAGATATTCAGCCTTCAGAACTTTTAATGATTGGTAATTCTCTGAAATCAGACGTTTTACCTTTAATTAAAGTTGGGGCAAAAGCCATTCACGTACCTTTTCATACCACATGGGCTCATGAAGAGGTTTCTGTAGAATCGTTTTCTAAAAAGCAGTATTATACACTGCCAAATATTAAAGAAGTTTTACAGTTGATATAAATAAAATAAACTAAATTTGCACTTTATAAAAGATACGATTTATGGCAAGTATAAAGAATTTAAAAAAGGATATCAATTACGTTTTAGGTGATGTTATTGAGTATACTTTAGATGTTTCAATTTTAAAAAATGAAACC
Source organism: Polaribacter sp. (assembly GCF_965660385.1). GTDB lineage: Bacteria > Bacteroidota > Bacteroidia > Flavobacteriales > Flavobacteriaceae > Polaribacter. The sequence continues at coordinate 69,016 of NZ_CBFHZT010000004.1, read as the reverse complement.
CAAAAAGGTGAAGCTATTGTAGATGAGGCTATTGAAACTTTCGACAGTTTAATTGCAAAAGTTAACGCAAAAAATATTGAAGATAAACAAGCACATTTTAAAGCGATTAATGCTGAACTAGAAACACAGGCAAAAGCGTTGGTAGAAAAAGTAAATAGCTTGTGATTTTAACAAATTATAAACAAAATTTTAAGACCAACATTATTCTTTAATGTTGGTTTTTTTATAATTTAGACGCAATAAAAATAAAAATTATACGTTTTGTTTAACATAAATCTTTAAGTAAAATGGCTAGAGCAATGTTTGAATACACAAAAACTGTGTTACAAAAAGTGAGTTTCAATTCTGAGTTGTTTTGTAAAGAGTTAGAAAAAGCAATGAGTAGATTGTTACCTTATGAAATAGATGAATTGGTCATCTGGTTAAAACAATTTACAGCTAATAAACCAGAATTATACTCTTGTTTGAGTCTTGTAAAATGAAAAAAGGAAGCAAATTTGCTTCCTTTTTTTAATGTTTAGGGTTTGGTTCTTTTTGTTTGTACCTCCTCATTAATTTTCTTCCAAACTCCATTTCTGCAATTTGTAATTTAATTATTTTTTTATAAGATATTACATGGACTATTTTTTCAGTAAATTTTTGTTGTGATGCAAATAATTGTTTGTCTGTTTGTAACTTTAAATCAATTAATTTTTTTGCATCCTCTTCAGTAATATTATCCACATCTTCTTTTTTAATAGTTTTTCTTAATGTAGATCTGTAGTTACCTCTAATAGAATGCTGTTCTTTATTGTATGCATTATATACAGGCCAAAATTTTTCAGCTTCAGTACTGGTTAGGTTTAATTGCTCTGTTAAATATGCAATTTTTAAAGCTTTTATTTTTTCCCAGCTTTCTTTTCCTTTCTGTGATTGTATTGAAAGTGTACAAAAAAGTGAAATACCTATAAAAGTGATGATTCTTTTCATAATCTATAATTTTAGTTTAATTCATTTAATAGTGACGTATTATCTATTGAATTAATGTAATCTTCAATACTTTTGTCGTTAAGATTAGCAAAAGAAAATGCAGTTTCATCTAAAATTTCATCTTCCAAAATAGTGATAATTTCACTCGTGTTTATGGTATTTTCGTTTAGCCAATATTCTATTTCAGCGTCTGAAATATTTTCAAAATTAAGTTCGTTATTGATATTAAAAACAAAGGAATTTAAGCTAATAAACAAAGCAATTGATGCTGCAGCTGCATATGGTATTACTTTAAACAAACGCTCTCTAAAAGTAATAACTTTCGTTGATTTTTTGTCTATGTTAATATTTGCTAATATCTCTTGCTCTAAGTTTTTAAAGTAATCTTTAGGAACTTTAAAAGCTGTAGTTTTATCAAAGTTATCTTCAGTAATTTTAGCTGAAACATCAAATTCAATAGTGTCAAAATAATCTGTAGGTACATCAAAAAATGGTTTTTTGCCTACCTTATTTTTTATAAAATTTTCGCTATGTTTAATTTCGTTTTCCATTGTTAGTTAGACCTATATAAAATTAAAAGGTTTAATGTGATTTTGTTTTTATGTAGGTTTCAATTTTTTTTACAGCATGAAAGTAGGAAGCTTTTAAAGCACCAACAGAGGTTTCTAAAATTTCAGAAATTTCATTGTATTTTAGTTCATCAAAATACTTCATATTAAAAACCAATTGTTGTTTTTCTGGCAATGTGGCAATTGCTTTTTGTAAAATAATCTGAATTTCATCACCTGAAAAAAAGACATCACTTTCTAAAGTACTTGCTAATTGTTGATGGTAGTCAGAAATATCTAGATTCCGTTCTTTAGCTCTTTTGTTGATAAATGTTATAGATTCGTTTGTGGCAATTCTATACATCCAAGAGTACAATTTACTTTGTTGGTTAAATTTTTCGATATTTTTAAAAATTTTCACAAAGGTATTCTGTAAAACATCATCAGCATCATCATGTACAATAACAATTTTTCGAATATGCCAATACAAACGCTCTTTGTACTGCGTAATCAATACTTGAAAAGCCTTTTCTCTGGTTTTCGGGTTTTGAAGTTGTACTACTAAAGAAATTTCGTCTGTCAAAAAAAACAAGGTTTTTTATAAGACAGTAAAATACTAAAAAGGTTTAAATAACTTTTGTATAAAATTTATAAATATTTGTGATAATTACTTTTTCACTCTTGTTCTAGAGTAACCAAACAAACGTTTTTGTTTTATGATTTCTGCAATACCTTCTGGTAACATTTCTTCCCATCCTTGCTCTCCATGACGAATCATTTTAAGAACTGTTCTCGAGAAAATGTCTAAAATATCTTTATCAAAGTCAGTAATATCTAAAAGTTTTCCATTGTTTTTAAAGAATTTATACAACTCTTTCATTCTTGGGTGTACTTTTAAATTTTTACTATTAATGTATTCGCCAGAATCAGGATCATGATAAGGGTACATGTATACTTTTAAATCTCTGTAAAATAGTTTTCCAAACGCTTCTAAAATTCCACCACTTAAATCACGATAATATTTTTCATCAAAAATCTGAATCAAGTTGTACACTCCCATAGCCAACGCCATTCTTTCTTTGGTAAATTCACTAAAGTATTCTACCAATTTAAAGTATTGTTGAAAACTGGTGATCATTACATTTTGCCCTAAAGAACACAATAATTCAGCTCTGTCTAAAAAGTCTCTTTCGTTTATTTTACCTTCTGCAGATAAATTACTTAACGTAATTTCAAAAATAATTTGTGTTTTGCTTTCTTCAACTTTGTTTTCTTTTAAAAACATTCTTTTAGACTGCTCAAACATATCCATATTTACTTTGGTAACAGGTCTAAAGCTACCTCTTAATGCTAGGATATTTTTCTTATAAAGTACTTGAGCTGGTAATAAATTATTTCCATCAGGCCCAAACATTACTGCATTGGTCATTCCATTTTTAAGGAGTTGTAAGCTCATTAAACGATTATCTACATACATAAAACGTGGTCCAGAGAAATTAATCATGTCAATTTCTAACTGATGATTTCCTAAATTATCGTAAAAAGATTTTACCAATTCTTTAGGATTATCATTTAAATAAAAAGCACCGTAAATTAAGTTAACACCTAAAATACCAAGGGTTTCTTGTTGTAATCTTGCATCTGTTTCTTTAAAACGCAGGTGTAAAACAATTTCATTGTAACCTTCTAAAGGATCTAATTGAAAACGGATTCCTACCCAACCATGACCTTTAAATTTTCGTGCAAAATCAATGGTGGTTACTGTATTTGCGTAGCTAAAAAAAAGTTTGTTAGGGTGTTTTTCTCTACTTAAACGATCTTCCATTAAGTCAATCTCATGCCCTAACATTTTTTTTAATCGTGGTTGAGTTACATAACGCCTGTCATCTTCAACACCATAAATTGCATCCGAAAAATCTTTATCGTAAGCACTCATTGCTTTTGCAATAGTTCCAGAAGCAGCTCCAGACCTAAAAAAATTACGAGCAGTTTCTTGTCCTGCTCCAATTTCGGCAAAAGTTCCGTAAATATCAGTGTTTAAATTTATTCTTAATGCTTTGTTTTTTGTAGTAGGTACACTACTAATTTCTTGATCTCCTCTTAAAGAAATAGCCATATTAGGTTTTTTATGTAGTTAACAAATGTACTAAATTAGTGAGCTACCAGTCAATTTTTATCTTATTTTTGTTGGGATGAAAAAAGATAAAAAACTGTTAAATATTACTTTTTTAGGTACAGGTACATCTCAAGGAATTCCTATGATTGCCAGTAGCGATCCTGTTTGCTTATCAAAAGATGCCAAAGATAAACGTTTGCGTTCCTCTATTTTAATTTCTTGGGATGATGTTTCGTACACAGTTGATTGTGGTTTAGATTTTAGGCAGCAAATGTTAAGAGAAAATGTGCAGTCTTTAAATGGTGTTTTTTTTACACATCAGCATGCAGACCATATAGGAGGTTTAGACGATTTAAGAGCATTTTGCTATAAAATAGGGGAGATGCCCATTTATTTGAATAAATTAACCTTAAAAAGTTTAGAAAAAAGGTTTGAATATATATTTGATCCTGCACTTAAATACCCAGGAGCACCTACAGTAAAACCAAATATTATTCATAAAGAAACGTTTAAAGTAGCTGGCTTAGAAGTAACACCCATTGAAGTTTTTCATGGTAAATTGCCAATTACTGCATACCGTTTTCAAGATTTTGCCTACATAACAGATATTAAATATATAGAAGAGTCAGAAAAAGAGAAATTAAGAAATTTAGAGGTTTTAGTAGTGGATGCTTTAAGAATTGATGAACACCCTACCCATTTTAATTTACAAGAAGCGTTAGATTTTGTAGAGGAAATTCAACCTAAAAAAGCATACTTTACTCATATCAGTCATAAATTAGGTTTTCATAAAGAAACTTCAAAAATTCTCCCAAAAAATGTTTTTTTAGCCTATGATGGTCTTAAACTTAGCTTATAGATTTTAATACTTTGTTTTTTAGTGTATATTTGTCTGTAATGCTTATGTTTAACAGACTTTGCACAATGGTAAATATAATTCAAACAAAATCTAACCACGATTAAAAACGCATGGAAAATAATCCTGAAACAAACAAAAAATCAACTGCTAGCCCACAAGTAGATAGCAGAATTGCAGCTGTAAGAGATCTTATTTTTGGAGAAAATATTCAACAATATGATTCTGAATTTGCAGATGTCTATGAAAAAATTGAGTCGCTAAAAAATAGTACCAATAAAAATTTAGCAGAAGCTGTAACGAATTTAGAAAATAAATTATCAGATTTAGAGAGTTTAGTAGATCATAAATTTCAAGATTTAAATGATGATTTAGACAAGCGTTTAGCAGATTTAGATGATGAAAAAGCAGATCGAAGAAAACTAGGTAAAGCTTTAGAAAAGATAGCCCTGATGTTGCAGGAATAAATGGGAAACTCAACTCTAGATAATAAAAATGTAGACAATCGATTTGAGTTGCTAAAAGAACTTTTATTAGAAGATGATAGAAAAAATCTTAGTCTTCTTAAACAAGAGATTCTTGAATATGAAAAGTTTAAGGATGAAGTATCTCCTTTAATTGATGGAAAAATAGAAGAATTAAAAATTAATTTTCCAGAATATTTTGGTGATACTATTACAGAAACTATAAAAATTCAAATAAGAGACTCAAAAGATGAGGTTGTAGAAGCACTTTATCCTATTATAGGTAGGCTAATTAAGAAATTTATTGTTGCAGAAATAACCAAACTAACAGAGTCTATTAACCAAACAATTAATGAGAAATTTTCTATTTCTCAAATTATCAAACGTCTTTTTAAAGGAAAGAGAACAGATGCAGATGATGTTTTGCAAGAAGTTTTTGAACCTATTATCGAAGAAATTTTTGTCATAGAAAAGAATTCAGGTTTATTAAAAGGAAATTTTTCAAGAGGTAATATTGCAGATAAAGATATGGTATCTGGTATGTTAACTGCTATTAAATCTTTTGCAGAAGATGCTTTTTCTAAAGAAAGTCAAGATTTAGAAGATATTAGATTCGAAAATTTTCAGCTATCCATTCAAAATTTTAGAACCATATATATAGCAACAGCAACTTCTGGAATTTTAAACCTAGACTTTAAAGAAAAACTTTATGATGATACAAATACTCTTGCAGAGCAAATACTTAAAGACAGAAGTTTTTTAGAAGATGAAGAGCGGTTAAGTAAATTAATCTTTGAAACTTTTATCTTAAAAGATTAGTAGTATTAATAATATTTAAATGATAGCAAAAAAAGTTTTACTAGTAGGTAATTTTGGTGTAGGTAAAACTTCGCTGATAAGAAGGTTTGTGTTAAACGAGTTTTCTGAAGATTATATAAGTACCATTGGTGTTAGGGTTAGTACTAAAATTATAGATTTAAATACCGAAAAAATTAAATTATTAATTTGGGATGTTGCTGGTACAAATGCAGATGAAAAAGTACCCAAAGCTTATTTTTTAGGCGCAAGTGCTGCCATGTATGTTTTTGATGTAACTAGAGAAGACACATATTTAAATTTAGAGCAGCAATTAAAGGTTGTTAAAGATTTATCTGGCTTAAAAAACATTACTATTGTTGGTAATAAAAATGACTTGCTTTCGCATACAGAATTACAAGCTGTTAAAGAAAAAATAGCAATACCTATTGATTTAATAACAAGTGCTAAAGAAAACGACAATGTTGAAGACGCTTTTATTACTTTAGCAAAACAATCCCTAAACTAAAGCTTTTGATACCTCCAAAAATTGAGAATGTTTTTATTGAAATCCTAGTAAACCAAGAAGGAGTTATCAATAAAATTGTTGCAGGTAAATTTGCAGCAAAAGAGTTTACAGAAAATACATCAATTTTTAATAGTTGTCCATATCTTTTTGGTACGCTAGAAGCGTTACCCAATCAAGAAAATTATTTGATTGAGGGGATGATTATCAGTTCTGATAATGAAGAATATAATGTGGATATGGAATTGTATAAAGATCAAGAAGCCATAACTATTTTAATTCACAATAGAACACACATTTATAAAACCATATCAAAACTCAACCAAAATAGAAACGATTTGTTTTTTCTAGAAAAAGAAATTGCAGAAAAAAACAAACAATTGGCTATTTTGCGAAAAGCATCAGACAAAGCCAACGAAGAGAAATCGAGATTTTTGGCAATGATGAGTCACGAAGTTCGAAATCCTTTAAATACTATTTTAGGGTATACAGATTTAGTATCTCAAGAAAATTTAAACCCAAAAGTTAAAGAATATGTTGGTTATTTAACCATAGCAGGAAAAAATTTAAAAGTAATTGTTGATGATATCTTAGATTTATCGAGAATAGAAGCTGGTAAATTAGAGCTGGTATCAGAAGAAATCAATATCAACGCAATCTTAAAAGGCACATTTTTGAATTATAAAATTCAAAATAAAAATAATTTAGTTGCTTTAGAGTTTTTAACATCTAATAAAATACCTGAACTACTTTTAGGAGACGCTGTTAGAGTTACTCAAGTTATAGCCAATTTAATGAGTAATGCATCAAAATTTACCCAAAAAGGAAAAATAACTTTGCAATCAGAACTACTATCAGAGAACGAAACTACATCAGAAATACGAATTAAAGTTAGTGATACTGGTAGAGGAATGACTGCTGAACAAACTGTAAAGATTTTTGAAGAATATGGGCAAACAGAATTAAATGATAACAGAATTCATGGGGGTGCAGGCTTAGGATTATCTATCGTAAAAAGATTGGTAAGTGCTATGAATGGTTCCATTACTGTTAACAGTGTTTTGCATCAAGGCACTAGCTTTTCTGTAGATATTCCTTTTCAAAAAGTATTTAATAATTCACTCAAAAAAGAACTAAAAAACGATACTTTACCTCTTAAAAACTTAAAAGGTAAACGTGTTTTGTTAGCGGATGATGATTTATTAAATCAAAAAATTACAGGCTATTTTTTAGAAAAAGAGCATGCTATCTTAACGTTAGTAAATAATGGATTAGAGGCGTTAAATGCTTTAACAAATCATGATTTCGATGTGGTTATTTTAGATATTCACATGCCAGAATTAACAGGTGAAGAATTGATTAAAAAGAAACCCAATTTGTCCAAAAATATTACTTCCCCTTTTTTAGCGCTAACAGGTAATGCAACCCCTGAGTATAGGGATGAATACATGAAATTGGGGTTTGAAGAGGTTATCTTTAAGCCATACAGACCTGTAGAATTGATTGGTAAAATTGTAAGTTGTTTGTAAAATAAAAAGCTTCAAAAGATAAAAATCATTTTATTATAATGAAAAAATTTGATGTTGTAATTGTTGGTGGTGGAACAGCGGGTATGCTTTTAGCTAGAGAGTTAGGAAAGTTAAAACACAACGTATTACTTTTAGATAGAAAAAAAAATTTGCTAGAGTTTTCTTTCAATACTCTTGGAAGTTTTATGAATGTAGATGATTTTGGTTTTACACAAAACGTAATAGCACAAAACATAAATACGGTTTCTTTGGTGTCTAAAAGAGTAAAAAGAAATATAAAATCAAACCTATATATTCTTGATAAAAAACAAATTCATGTTGAACTTTTAAACGCCATTGATGGTAATTATGTTACAATAAAAACAGGTGTACACATTAAAAATATAGAGACAGATAACCATGGAAATTTTACAGCTGTATTAGATCAAAATAAAGAAAAATATATTGCAAAATTATTTGTTGATGCATCTGGTACAACTGGTGTATTGAGTAAAAAAGTAGGCCTAATAGCTAAGAAAACGCAATTAGCTACAGGAGTAGAATACAATGTAAAGTATTTAGGAAAAGCTACTGAAATGCACCTCTTAATTGGTAAAGTATTTCAAGGAGGTTATGGATGGATTTTTCCGCTAAAAAACCAAAGAGCCATTATCGGTTTTGGTACGTTTGATGATAAAATTGTAAAAGATTTAAAAAATAGATTACATAAAATTTTAGAATTACTTGCCATTAAAAAATTGGTAATCAAAGATAATGTTAAAGTAGAAGGAGGGAGTATTCCTATTACTCCTGTGTTAGACAAGTTTATAGTAAATAATTTAGTATGTGTGGGCGATGCTGTTTCGCAAGTAAACCCAATTGTAGGCGAAGGTTATAAGTTTATTTTCGAAGCTGCAATTATGGCAAGTAAAGCTATACATACATCATTAGAAAACAATGATTTAAGTTTATTGAAAAACTATGAAACTGATTGGAAAAATCGTTTTTTAGCCAATTATCAACGATCAAAAAGAGCTCAAGAACGTTTTTTTAAATATTCTCAAAATAGCCTTTTGATGGATTATGTGTTGTTGATATCTAAATTATATCCAGATGCTAGAGCAATACGTTCTTTATCTGGTGAATATGGATTAGAAAATAGTTGATTTTTTAAGAGAAATATTTTTTAGAAGCATTCCAATATACATCCATTTCTTCGAGAGACATTTCAGATAAGGTTTTCCCTTCATTTTTGGCAGCTTTTTCTAAAAATTGAAAACGATTGATAAACTTTTTATTGGTTTTTTCTAAGGCATTTTCAGGATTCACCCCAATAAAACGAGCATAATTAATCATAGAAAACAAAACATCACCAAATTCTTTTTCAATGTTTTCTTTATGGTTGGCTTTAATTTCTTCGTTTAATTCAGAGAGCTCTTCTTGTACTTTTTCCCAAACCTGCTCTGGTTTTTCCCAATCAAAACCAACTCCAGCCACTTTATCTTGAATTCTATTGGCTTTTACAACAGCAGGCAAGCTCTTTGGGACACCCTCTAAAACCGATTGCTTACCTTCCTTGAGTTTTAATTGTTGCCAGTTTCTTTTTACATCGTTTTCATCTTTAACCTTAACATCTCCATAAATATGAGGATGTCTATCAATCAACTTATCGCAAATACTATTGGCAACATCAGCAATATCAAAAGCCTTTTGTTCACTTCCTATTTTTGCATAAAAAACAATGTGCAACAACACATCACCCAATTCTTTTTTAATTTCTGGTAAATCATTGTCTAAAATGGCATCAGCTAATTCGTAGGTTTCTTCAATAGTTAAATGGCGTAAACTCTCTAACGTTTGTTTTTTATCCCAAGGACATTTTTCACGTAAATCGTCCATAATATCCAAAAGGCGATTTATGGCTGCTAATTGATCTTTCCTTGAGTTCATGTTTAAGTTTTAACTACTAACTACTAACTACTAACTACTAACTACTAAATACTAACAACTAAACTTACTTCTCACTTTCTTCAGAAACCGATTCAATTTTAGAAAAATCAAAACCAGTTTCAATCAATAGGTTAAACCACTGAATTACTTTTTTAATGTTAGAGGTGTATACTCTTTCATCATCATAATTAGGTAAAACTTCTGCAAAAAATGAAGCTAATTTTTTACCACTTTCTTTGTGAGATATGGCTTTTGCACCTTCTGTTTTTTCTGAAATTGCTTTAAAAACTTCTAATAAAGGTACATCTTCCTCATAGGTGTAAATAGCAATATTTTCTAATAAACTTACGTTTTGAGTAGAGTTTACAGCCAACCTTTTTTGATCTACTAAAGATTCTACAATAATTGCATTTTTAGATTGAGATACTACTTGAAACAATCCTGGTTTACCTGAAACCGATATAATTTTACTAAATTCCATTTGTATATTTTTATGTCATCTCGAGCGCAGTCGAGTGGTTATTTACCTTTTTTTAAGTTTGGAAAACGCATTCTGTAGTCTGCTCTTATTTTTCCTTTAGATATATTTTCTAATTTCTTTTTTAGTAATCTTTTTTTGAGTGATGATAATTTGTCTGTAAACAAAATACCTTCAATATGATCATACTCATGCTGAAAAACCCTTGCTGCAAGGCCTTCTAAAACTTCTGTATGTGTTTTAAACGCTTCATCGTGATAAGTTATCGTAACTTTTGGCTGACGATTAACATCTTGACGAACATCAGGAATACTTAAACATCCTTCATTAAAAGCCCATTCTTCACCTTCTTCTTTAATGATTTGTGCATTAATAAAAACTCTATTAAATGTTTTTAAAGTAGCTCTATCACTTTCATTTAAGTCTTCATCTTCAGCAAATGGGGAAGCATCAATAACAAATAAACGTATGGCTTTACCAATTTGAGGTGCAGCCAAACCAACACCAGAAGCATTGTACATGGTTTCTTTCATGTTCGCAATAAGCTCTTTTAAATTGGGGTAATCTGCATCAATTTCTATACACTGTTTTCGTAAAACAGGATCTCCATAAGCTACAATTGGTAAAATCATTTTTCTTTTTTTATCGTTTGCAAAAGTACAATTTCAAATTACGAACTACCAAACTTTGAATTCATAATTTAAAGTTGGCGTTTATTGATGATATAAGTAAGATTGTAGAATTATGGTAGCACTAATTTCATCAACAAGTGCCTTATTTCTGCGTTTACTTTTTTTTAAACCACCATCTATCATGGTTTGAAAAGCCATTTTGGATGTAAAACGTTCGTCAACTCTTTGGGTTGGTATATTCGGAATTTCTTTAGATAGTTTTTGTAAAAAAGGTACAATTAGAGTTTCACTTTCACTATCAGTATTATTCATTTGTTTTGGTTTCCCTATTAAAAAGAGTTCTACATTTTCTTTAGAGATGTAATCTTTTAAAAACGGAACTAGGTTATCTGTTGGTACAGTTGTTAATCCAGATGCAATGATTTTTAATTCATCTGTAATGGCTATACCTGTTCTAACTTTTCCAAAATCAATTGCTAAAATTCTACCCAAATCGTATACTTTTTTTGCAAAAATAGAGTTATTTTTTAATAAAGAAGCATTAAGTTTTGTGAGTTAAGATATTAACCTTTTATTTTTTTAAACTGTTTTAGATTTTACACAAGGTTAGGTAATCTGTTTAAAAAACGTATATTCGCTTTGGTTTTTGGCAATCAAATTATATTTGCAAAAATTAAATTATTAAAATGGAAGATATTAGACAAATAATAGAGTCAGCTTGGGAAAATCGTGAATTGTTAAAAGAAGAAAACACGATTAATACCATTAGAAAAGTAGTTGATTTACTAGATAAAGGAACGTTAAGAGTTGCTGAACCAACAACGGATGGGTGGCAAGTAAATGAGTGGGTTAAGAAAGCAGTAGTATTGTATTTCCCAATCCAAAAAATGGAAACTCTAGAAGCTGGTATTTTTGAATATCATGATAAAATACCGCTAAAGAAAAACTTTGCAGCAAGAGGAATCAGAGTTGTACCTAATGCAGTTGCAAGACATGGAGCTTATATCTCTGCAGGAACAATTTTAATGCCAAGTTATGTAAATATTGGTGCTTATGTAGATGAAGGTACCATGGTTGATACTTGGGCTACTGTTGGTTCTTGTGCGCAAATTGGTAAAAATGTACATTTATCTGGTGGTGTAGGTATAGGTGGTGTATTAGAACCATTACAAGCGGCTCCTGTAATTATAGAAGATGGTGCTTTTATAGGCTCTAGATGTATTGTGGTTGAAGGTGTACGAGTAGAAAAAGAAGCAGTTTTAGGTGCAAATGTTGTATTAACCATGAGTACTAAAATTATAGATGTTACAGGTGATGAACCTGTTGAAATGAAAGGAATTGTACCTGCAAGATCTGTAGTAATTCCTGGTAGTTACACTAAAAAATTTGCTGCTGGAGAATATAATGTACCTTGTGCATTAATTATTGGAAAAAGAAAAGAAAGTACCAACAAAAAAACATCTTTAAATGATGCGCTTCGTGAATACGATGTAGCTGTTTAAAGATTATAATTTTATGACTAAGATTACTGCAATTATACCAACTTTAAATGAAGAAATTCATATAGAAGATGCTATAAAATCTGTTGATTTTGCTGATGAAATTATTGTCATTGATTCTTATAGTACCGATAATACAGTAAAAATTGCTGAAAAGCTTAAGGTAAAAATCATCAAACGAAAGTTTGATGATTTTTCTTCTCAAAAAAACTTTGCAATAGCACAAGCAATCCATCCTTGGATTTATATTCTTGATGCAGATGAAAGAGTAACAACTAGCGTAAAAAAAGAAATTTTAGAAGCCGTTCACAACCCTAAAGGTAAAGTTGGTTTTTATGTTCGTAGAAGTTTTTATTTTGCAGGTAAGAAAATTAAATATTCAGGTTGGCAAAGAGATAAAGTAGTTCGTTTGTTTTTAAAAAGTAAGTGCAAATATCAGGGAGTGGTTCATGAAACTATTAAAGCTGATGGCGAGCTTGGCTTTTTTAAAGGTAAAATCGATCATTTTGGATATAAAAATTACAATCATTTTATTTCTAAAATTCATCAATATGGTGAGTTAAAAGCAAAAGAACTTCATTCAAGAGGTAAAAAAGTCACTGCATATCATTTGTTGATAAAACCAACCTATAGGTTGTTTTCACATTTTATTTTAAAAAAAGGTTTTTTAGATGGTTATACAGGTTTGATTCTTTCCATAACCCAAGGTTATGCTGTTCTTACAAGATATATTAAGCTTTGGTTATTGAATAGAAATGTAAAATGAGGTAATGGTGAAAAAAAAGATTTTATTTAACATAATAATAGATTGCATTTACTAGATTCTCAATAAAGTTTACAGATTCTATTGTGTCGGAATGAGTAATACGTTGAAGGCTTCCCGTAAATAAATCAAAATCACCTTCGTGAACTATTTCATTTTCTCCTATTTCAATGTTTTTTAGTTCAGTTTTTAAATCATTTTGATTGATAGAAATTCTTATCCATAACTTTTGACATTTATGGCTTTTGTGCCATATGAAGCTACCTACTTCAATTGGGTTTTGAAAAGATAAATCTATATGACTTGACTTGAGTGTTGGAGAAAAATCATGTTTAATATTAAAGAGTTGTATTTTCCTAAACTTATATTACCAGGTAAGTAAATTAGATGAAACTAAAATTCTCGTATCTTTAATAAAGCAAAACTACTCTTAAAAAAGTAAAATCCTAATGAGACAAACATCAGAAGTAATTTTATCAGAAAAAAAATATTTAGGAGAAGCAAAAATGAGAAATCATTTTGTAGTTTTAGATGAGCCATTAAAAGCGGGAGGAGGAGATATAGGCCCAACACCCGTAGAATATTTATTAACTGCAATTGGGGGTTGTGTTGCGATGACCTTAAGAATGTACGCAGAACGCAAAAATTGGGATTTAGGAAAGATAAAAGTAATCGTTTCGCAAAAAGAAGAATTAAGTCCAACTGGAATTAAAAAATCCTTAATTGAAGACATTTCTTTCGAGAAAGAAATTACGGACGAACAGAGAGCTAAACTATTAATTATAGCTGGTAAATGTCCTGTGGCTAAAATGGTAAAAGGAACAACAGAAATTTTGAGTAGTATTCACTAGTTTATTTTTAAGTGTGCAAGTTTTAAAGCTTGTTTAATTCAAAAAAATCCCTGAACATATCATAAATTGTTCAGGGATTTTTAATGGTTGTTTTAACATGTTATACTACATGCAAAAAATTTCTTTATTTTAGTAGAATTTCGCCACAACCTACTCTTTTACCAGCAGCACCAGAAGGTTGTGAGGTGAAATCATCAGAGCTTGCATGTACAATAATAGCGTGGTTGATAATGTTTTTATTATCATCTTTACAACCAATACACCAAAAATCGCTTTCTTTTTTTAGGGTGGCATTTCCATCATTGTCTGCTATCAAATTCCCTATATCTCCACTATGAAATTCGCCATGTTTCCATTTTCCATGTTTATCTTCTGTAGGATTCCAATGACCACCAGCCGAAGTTCCATCATCTGAAGAACAATCTCCTTTTTTATGGATATGAATGGCATGTTCACCTGGAGTTAAGCCTTTAATTGATGCTTCCATCATTACTTTTCCATTTTTTTCTGTAAAAGTTACAGTTCCTGATACAGTACTTCCGCTTTTCGCAGTAATATTTGCAATTGCTTGTTTTTCTTCTGTTTTAGAACAAGATACTAAAACCATACAACAGGTAATTAGTATTAAGTTTAGTTTTTTCATTATCATAATTTAAAATTTAATTTTTATTCTTTTCTATTTGGGTACCAATTCCACTGAATTACTTCAATAGAATCATTTTTGGTATTTACTATATTTTTAAATTTAGCAACATCACTTAAGCCTCCAGTTCCTCTATAATGGTATGGATAAACTTTCTTAGGTTTAAATGCTAAAACTGCATCAGCAGCACTTTCAACAGTCATAGTATAGGGCAAATTCATACAGATAAATGCTTTATCAATATTTTTTAGATTTCTCATTTCAGGAATATCTTCTGTATCACCAGAAAAATAAATACGTTCACCATCTATGGTTAATAGATAGCCATTTCCTCTACCTTTACTATGAAATTTAAGTGCTTTCTCTCTCAAATTATACATAGGTATAGCTTCAATCGAAAAGTTGCTTAAGTTTTTGGTTTCTCCGTTGTTAATGGTAATTACCTCTTTACAGTTGATTTCCATTATTTTTTCAACAACTGCTTTTGGTGCTATAATTGTGGTTGTAGTAAGATCTAAACTTTGCAAAGTTTTTATATTCATATGATCACCATGAATGTCTGTAATTAATACATAGTCAGGTGTTTTAAAGTTTGAAAAAGATTCTGCACCACCTGTGGGATCTAAATATATGGTTACATCTTTAAAGTTGATAACAGCAGTTGCATGACTTATTGGTGTTATTTTGGCAGATGAAGTATTTTTAGAGGCATATGCAATAGAATCATCGATTTTGGTTTCATTTTTCTTAATTTCTTTTTTACAAGATGCCAATAAAACAATGGCCATTAACAATGGTAAAATATTTCTTTTCATAAATTAGTAGTTAGTTCACTCAAATATAAGGATTAAGAAAACGAATGACTGTTAATGTTTTTTTAAAACCCTTTTAAGGTTAATCTTAATATTTATAAAATCGACTTGTATTAAAAAGCAAAAAGCATCATAATTTTGGATGCTTTGCTACTTTAGTTTTAAATTTTGTAAAAAAAAATCAACCTGTATGTTTTAATCCACTAGACAACGCATTAATAATACTTAGTAATTTTGTTAATAGTTGTTCTTTTTCATTTCCATTATCCATGGTTCTCCATTGTTTTAGATACCTGATATGCAAATTGTGTAGAATAGTTAGTTTATCGTTTCTCCAATAAAAGTTATCATATTGCCCAATTCTTCTTTTTGCAGCAGGTTCATTAAAAAGTTCTTCAATGAGTTGAAAGGCATTATCAAAATCACTCAAAATTTTAGTCATGAAAGTGTCTTTTTCAGCTGTGTCATCATCTAAATCAGCATACACTTTCATAATATCTCTTTGAGACAATATTAAATTCGTTTCGGTTTGTATGATTAAAAACTTTAAAAAAGACCAATCATCAATATTTGATTTTAGGTTTTCAAAATCCTCAGTTTTTTCAGTTTTTAAGGATTTTAATGCACTACCCAAACCATACCAGCCTGTAAGTGAAATACGAGAAAGATTCCAACTAAATACCCAAGGAATTGCTCTTAAATCGTTCAAAGATCTTGTACCAGTTCTTCTTGAAGGTCTAGAGCCAATTTTACTTTTTTCTAAAACATCAATACAAGTGGCTTTACCATAAAATTTAATAAAACCAGGTGTTTCAATAAAATCTCTATAATGTTCAAACGATTTTTGAGATAAGTATTCAATCACATCAAAAGGATATTTTTTATCCTTAGCATCATATTTGCTTAAAATAGTTTGTTTTGCTACACCAGATGCCAAAGCATTTAAATTGTAAGTGCCTGTAACTGGATTACCAAATAATTGCGAAATTGTTTCTCCTTGAACCGTAATTTTAATTGTTCCATTAACTGTGTTAACAGGCATACTTTCTAAAAAACGATGGTATTTTCCACCACCTCTACTAATTGTACCACCAGCACCATGAAAGAAATACGCTTTAAAGTTGTTTTCTGCAGCGGTTTTTGCAAGGTCTTTCTCGGCTTTGTATAAATTCCATTTACTAGAAATTGTTCCACCATCTTTGTTACTATCACTATAACCCAACATTACTTCTTGTTCGTAATTTATTTTTGATGCTCTTTCTTGTGATACTGGATGTTGCAAATATTGTGCTAGTATTTCAGGGCCATTGTGTAAATCTTCTATCGTTTCAAAAAGAGGTACAACTTTTATAGGGGTGTTTAATAGTTGGGTTTCTTTCATCAATAAATACACAACTAATAAATCACTTAAACTACGGGTCATACTTATTATAAACGAACCAATACCTTCAAATCCGTATAAATTTATATGATTTCTAATCACCCTATAACAATCTAAAACATTGTCTGCTTCTTTTCCGTAAGAAATTGAAATGTCTGTTATTTGCGAGTTATTTGCTAAGAGTTTACTTAAATAGGCTACTCTTTTTTCTTCGCTCCAATTTTCAAAATCATAATCTTCTTCATTATTTGACTTTAATATTTGAGCAATCGCTTTATCATGAAAAGCACTATTTTGTCTGATGTCTAATTTCGCTAAATGAAAACCAAAACAATCAACTGCTCTTTGTAGTGAAAATAGTAAGCTTTCAGCAAGACCTTTCATGCCATTTTCTATAAGGATATCTCTAAAAATATTCAAGTCGTCTTGTAAATCTTTACTAGATTTATAATAGCTGTTAGAGTCTGCTACTTTATTAGAAATTGTGTTGTTTAGTTTTACAAGTAATAAGTTAATATATTGTCTCCAAGGTTCGTAAGGATTTCTCTCCACAGCTTTTTTACCAGATTCGCCTAATGCCTTTTTCTTTATATCGATATTCTCTAAAAGTTGAAAAGGAATTGGATTGGTAACTGCAGAAACAGAAAACTTAATGGCAGTTTCTTTTAATTTATCTTGAATTAAAATTAATGCCTTTTTTCTATGGATTTCAAGTGTTTCTTGTGTAATTGTTGGTGTTACAAAAGGATGCCCATCTCTATCACCACCAACCCAACTGCCAAAATTTATTTTAGGAAAAATATTTGGATTTTTAATTTTTGATGGATCCAATCCCATTTCAATCCAAGAGTTTTGTAAATGTGCATCACTTTGCTCTAAAAGCGTAGGGAAAATTTTACTGAAATAGTAAATAACGTTGGCTCTTTCATCTTGTATTTGTGGTTTTTCAAGATATATTTCTCCTGTTCTCCACCATCTTTCTAAAAGGCTAATAATTTCTTCTCTAATGCTATTTTGCTCTAATTTGCTCATAGCTGTATTCTCTCTTTTCGCTAAGAGCAAATACAATTCTCTATGAATTTCGATAACAGTTACACGTTTTGCTTCTGTTGGATGTGCAGTTAAAACAGGAATTACCCGCGTGTTGGCAATAGCTTTAATCATTTCGGCTTCAGAAATGTTTTGATCTTTCCAAATTTTAAAAGCTTCACCCCAGCTACCTCTAATACCATAAATTTCATTTTCATTTTCACTTTCTCTACGATATTGTGTTGCTGCATTTTCTTCAACCAAAGTCATCAATTGAAAATAAATACTTAAAGATTGTACAACTTTATCGTCTGACAGTTGTTCTTTACCAAGCTCAGAAAAAGTGTTGTTTTTAATAAGTTCAACAACTTCAACTTCTTTTATTCTTAAAAGCATTTCAGTATAACAACCAATAATAAAGTTTCTTTTTTTTGTAATTTTTTTAAATTCGTTTTTCGTGTTTGTCATTTTAATCTTGATTTAAATGCAGTAATTTTGCATATAATTTCATGGCAAAAATAAGAGAGATTTACTCAGAATTAGATGATTTAAGTCATATCGCTAATTTTTTTTAAAATTTAGTTTACCTTCGTTTTTTTAAAATCAAGCTTAAAAATGAGTAGAACAATTAAAGATTATGTTGTTGTAGGTTTAAAGGGGATGGCTATGGGTGCTGCAGATGTGGTTCCTGGTGTTTCTGGAGGTACAATTGCTTTTATATCTGGTATTTATGAGGAATTATTAGGTTCTATAAGCAACGTAAAAATAGGCCTTTTTAAAACACTAAAAAATGAAGGTATAAAAGCAGCGTGGAAAGAGTTGAATGGTAATTTTTTGCTAGCATTATTTATAGGGATTTTTATCAGTATTGTATCTTTAGCAAAAGCAATTAAATATTTACTAGAAAACGAACCCATTTTATTATGGTCTTTCTTTTTTGGGTTGGTTTTGGCAAGTGTAATTTACATTGCCAAACAGATTACTAAATGGAATTTTATTTCGGTTTTAGCCTTAGTTATTGGCGCGTTTTTAGCGTATTATATTACCACTTTAAACCCTTTGGTTTCTGAAAATTCTTCATCTTTATATATCTTTTTTGCGGGTGCAATAGCCATTTGTGCAATGATTTTACCAGGTATTTCAGGCTCATTTATTCTCGTTTTATTAGGGGCATATAAACCTGTTTTAGACGCTGTTAATGATCGCGATTTTAAAACAATTTTGGTGTTTATGGTTGGTGCTGTTGTGGGTTTATTATCTTTTTCTAAAGTGTTAAAATGGCTTTTTGCTCATTATAAAAATTATACTTTAGCTGCTTTAACAGGCTTTATTATTGGCTCTTTAAATAAAATTTGGCCTTGGAAAGAAACCTTAACCTGGCGCACTAATTCTCATGGAGATCAAGTGCCATTTAATCAACAAAGTATTTCGCCACTTTCTTTTGATGGTGATGCCCAATTAACCTTTGCAATTATTTTGGCAATTATTGGTTTTTCGTTAATTTTATTGATGGAAAGATTAGCAGTAAAAAAGCAATAAATGCAGCAAGAAAGAACTTTTGCAAAAAAAATAATGTTATTTATTAAGGGCTTAGCCATGGGAGCTGCCAATAAAGTGCCAGGAGTTTCTGGGGGCACAGTTTCATTTGTTTTTGGTTTTTATGAAGAGTTAATTTACTCTTTTAGAAAAATAAATTTAGTGGCTTTTAAATTGTTAATTAATGGGCGATTTAAAAGCTTTTTTAAATATATAAATTCACAATTTTTATTACTAGTAATGGGAGGTAGCATATTTAGCTACTTCAGTATTTCTTTAGTTTTAGATTTTTTTTTAGAAAATTACGAGCTCTATGTTTGGAGTTGGTTTTTTGGGATGATTATTGGCTCCATTTATTATATAGGTAAAGATTTTGGAGAATGGAATAGCACCAACATTATTTCTTTACTAATTGGTGCAGCTGTAGGTATTAGTATCAGCTTTTTAACACCAGCAAAAGAAAATGACAATCTTTGGTTTGTGTTTCTTTGTGGTATTATTGGAGTCTCTGGAATGACGCTCCCAGGGCTTTCAGGCTCTTTTATTTTAATTTTGTTAGGTAATTATGTATTGCTTTTAGTTGATTCTGTAAACGTTTTATTTAACATTATTACCAATGTTTTATCAGGTAATTTTAAGGTGTTTTCTGACCCTCTTAAAATGAAATATTTAAAAATTATTGCTGTGTTTACAGCAGGATCTGCATTTGGCTTAGTCTCTATATCTCATGTTTTAGGTTATGTTTTAAAACGATGGCATAATATTGTAAATGCTATTATTATTGGTTTTATCACTGGTTCTTTAGGTATTGTTTGGCCTTGGAAAAAAAAGGTATACGTTACCGAAGGTGAAACGTTTTTATTTGATATTGACGGACATAAAATTATAAAGAATTATGAGCGTTTTATGCCAGATATCTTAGCGAAAGAAACAGCTATTGCAGTGCTTTTTATTATTATTGGTATAAGTTTAATTTTAGGAATTGATTATTATGAAAGAAAAAGAACAAAATAAATTATTTGGTTTATTAGGTAAAAATATAGCGTATTCTTTTTCAAGAGGATATTTTACAGAAAAATTTAAAGAGCTCGATTTAGAAAATCACAATTATGTTAATTTCGATTTACAACAAATTGAAGATTTGCCCTCAGTAATTAAAGAAAACAAGCATTTACAAGGTATGAATGTTACCATACCTTATAAGCAAGATGTAATGGGGTTTTTACATGAGCTAGACAAAACAGCTGAAGATATTGGAGCAGTAAATACCATAAAAATAACAAAAGAAGGTAATTTCAAGGGCTATAATACAGATGTAGTTGGTTTTGAGAATTCAATTCTTCCTTTATTACAAACACATCATAAACATGCCTTAATTTTAGGTACTGGTGGCGCATCTAAAGCAATAGCATATGCTTTAAAAAAAAATGATATAAAATTTAAGTTTGTTTCTAGAAAACCAAAGAATAATCAACAAATTTCTTACGATGGTTTATCAGAAGAAATAATAAAAAAATACACAATAATTATAAATGCTACTCCTTTAGGTACCTCTCCAGATATAGAAAAATGCCCAAATATTCCTTATCAATTCATCACTAACAAACATTTACTTTACGATTTAATATACAATCCGCCTTTAACCACTTTTTTATCTAAAGGAAAAGAGAAAGGTGCCATTGTTAAAAATGGTTTAGAAATGTTACAGCTACAAGCAGAAGAATCTTGGAGAATTTGGAAAGGTTAAGTAATTATCAATTTTACTTATCAATTTATCTTGCAATTACTGTAAGTAGTCACTATTTTTGATGACATATAGTATAGTACTTTATATAGACCTTTAAACATAGTAATTATGTTAGATAAACAACAAGAAGAAAATGTTGATAAATTAGCATCAACATCATCAGAAGAAGTTACAAAAACAACACCTACAACTGCTGAAACTTCAAAAGAAGTAGTTGATGAAAACACAGAAGCAGTCAATGAAGTTGAAAACTCTGTCGCAGAAAATTCTGAAAAAAATGAATCTAAAGAAAAGGAAGAAGAAACTTCTGTTGTAGATTATTCTAAATTTAGTTTAGAAGAATTAGTTTCAGCGTTACAAAAAACAATTAGTAATAGCCCAGTACAAACTATAAAGCCTCAAGTAGATGCTATTAAAAGTACTTTTAATCAAAAATTTGGTGCTTTATTAGCTGAAAAAAAAGCGAAGTTTTTAGCTGATGGAGGAAACTCAATCGACTTTCAGTTTTCTAGTCCTATAAAATTAGAATACAACCGTTTATTAGGCGATTATAAAAAGCAAAGAGATGCCTATTATAAAAATTTAGAAAAAGAACTAAATCAAAATTTAGAAAAACGAGTTCAAGTAATTGAAAATCTAAAAGATTTAATTGAAGAAGCTGATGCTAAAACCATGTATAAGAATTTTAAGGAACTTCAAGATACTTGGAAAACGATAGGGCCAGTTCCAAAATCGTATTATAATGATACCTGGAAAATATACCATCATCATGTAGAACGTTTTTACGATTTATTACATTTAAGTAATGATTTTAGAGATTTAGATTTTAAGTATAATTTAGAAGAAAAACTTAAAATTATTGCAAAAGCAGAAGCATTGGCAAACGAGTCAGATATTAATTTTGCATCAAAAGAATTACAAGAGTTGCATAGAGCATGGAAAGAAGATATTGGTCCTGTAGCTAAAGAAATGCGTGAAGAAATTTGGCATAAATTTAGTGTTGCTACCAAGAAGATTCATGATAAAAGGCACGACTATTTTAAACAAATGCGTTCTAAGCATCAAGAAATTATAGATAAAAAAGAAGAAGTTGTAGCTTTAATTAATGCTTATGATACTTCTAAAAATAAAACGCATAATGATTGGCAGAAAAGTATAAATGATATTGAAAAGTTGAGAAAACTTTATTTTGATGCCGGAAAATTACCATATGCTAAGAGCGAAGAAGTTTGGCAAAAATTTAAGGCAGCCACGAAAAAGTTTAATAGTGCTAAAAATACTTTTTACAAAAAAGAAAAAAATGAGCAGCAAGAAAATTTAAATAAAAAATTAGCTTTAATTGAACTTGCAGAATCTTTAAAAGATAGCGAAGATTGGGAAATGGCAACAAATGCTATGAAAAAGGTACAATCTGATTGGAAAAAAATAGGACACGTTCCTCGTAAATTTTCTGATGAAGTTTGGAAACGTTTTAAAGCAGCTTGTAACCATTATTTTGATCGATATCATCAACAAAAAAATGCAATAAGTAAAGAAGAGTTAGTTACTGTAGCTGCCAAAAAGCAATTTTTAGAAGATTTAAAAGAAACTAAAAATGCAACTAAAGATGCGGTTTTAAAAGCAATTAAAGATTGGAGAGCATTGGGAAGGTTACCTAGAAATGCACGTCATTTAGATGGAAAATTCAATAAGCAAATTGATAAAATGTTAGCAAACTTATCTTTAGATAAAACCGAGGCAACCATGTTAAAATTTACCAATGTTGTAGATGGTTATGCTGCTGATAATGATGCTAGAAAATTAGACTCTGAACAAATTTTTGTTAGAAAAAAGATAGATGAAATTGTTAGAGAAATTCAACAATTAGAAAATAATTTAGGTTTTTTCTCTAACGCAAAAGATGATAATCCGTTGGTAGTTAATGTAAAAAATAAAGTAAATGAATTTAAAGAAGATTTAGCTATTTGGAAGCAAAAATTAAGTTACCTAAATAAATTGGATTATTAAATCTCATTTATTACCATAAAAAAACTCGAAGTGCTTACTTCGAGTTTTTTTTATTTGGTTTAAAAAATATTAAGAAAATAATTTGTCCATTTTTTCTTTTTCTTCTGCAGCTAAAGCAGCATCAACTAAAATACGACCACTATGTTCATCTATCGTAATTTTTTTTCTGTTTGCAATCTCTAATTGTACTTGAGGTGGAATAGTGAAATAAGAACCACCAGATGCTCCACGTTCAATAGCCACAACAGCTAAACCATTTTTTACTTTAGTTCTTATTCTGTTATAAGCAGCAAATAAATGTGCATCTAAAGATTCACCAAACTCCTTCGATTTTTCTATTAAAAGCTCTTCTTCTTTACGAGTTTCTTGTAAAATAGCATCCAATTCGGCTTTTTTGTGTTCTAAATGTTTTTCTTGTTTGGCAAGTTTTTCTTTAGTGGCATCAATCACCTCATTTTTTTGAGCAATTTTAGCTTTGTACTCATTAATTCTTTTTTCTGCCAATTGAATTTCTAAATCTTGGTATTCAATTTCTTTAGACAAAGAATCAAATTCTCTATTATTTCTTACTTTTTTCTGCTGCTCATCATACTTTTTCATTAAAGCATTAGATTCTTCAATCGCCAACTTTTTATTATTGATATCAGTTTCTAAATTAGTAACGTCTTTGTTTAGATTTGCTATACGAGTATTTAACCCAGCAACTTCATCTTCTAAATCTTCAACTTCTAAAGGTAGTTCACCTCTAACATTTCTAATTTCGTCAATTCTAGAGTCTATTAATTGTAAATCATATAAAGCTCTTAATTTTGCTTCAACCGAAATTTCTTTCTTCTTTGCCATGTTTATATATAGTGTATAGGATTCGTACTTTTTTCTGATAAAACGATTGCAAAATTACTAAATTTTTTTGTAAGATAATCAACCAAAAGGTTTTTTGTAAACTGTTCGCTTTCATAATGGCCAATATCTGCCAAAAGAATGCTATTTTCAGCTTTAAAAAACTCATGATATTTAAAATCGGCACTAACATAGGCATCAGCACCAGCTCGTATTGCATTAGCAATAGCAAAACTACCTGAGCCACCTAAAACAGCTACTTTTTTAATTTTTTTGTTGATAAATGCAGAATGGCGTACACATTCTGTTTGCATTGTTTTTTTTAAATGTAAAAGAAACTCTTTTTCTTCCATTTCATGAGTAAGTTCACCAATCATACCCATTCCTATATTTTGATTAATATTTTCTGTAGTTGTAATTTCATAGGCAATCTCCTCATAAGGATGGTTAATATGTAAAGCTTTTAAAATTTTGCTTTCATTTTTACTTTCAAAAGTAAGGGTGAGTTTTGTTTCTTTTACGGTTTCTAAATTGCCTTTTTTACCTAAAACAGGTTTTGAAAATTCATTACCTTTAAAGGTTCCTTCTCCAGAAACTGAGAACGAACAATTATCATAGTTACCAATATTACCAGCACCAGCAGAAAATAAAGCTGTTTTTAATTTTTCTGTATGTTCAAAAGGAACGTAGGTTGTTAGTTTTTTTATAATCCCCTTTTTTGGAATTAAAATTTTAGTATTCACCAAGCCTAAAACAGCTGCCATTTTTGCTGAAACACCAACTTTAGAATTATCTAATGCTGTATGTGTAGCATAAATAGCAATATTATTTTTAATGGCTTTAAGTACTACACGTTCCACATAAGAGTTGCCATTGAGTTTCTTTAATCCGCCGAAAATAATAGGATGAAAGCTCAGAATAAGATTGCAGTTACTGGCAATTGCTTCGTCTACAGTAGCTTCTAAAGTATCTAAAGTTACTAAAACACCAGATACTTCAGTGTCATAATTACCAACCAATAAACCCACGTTGTCAAAATTTTCAGCATAATTTAATGGAGCAACTTCTTCTATGTAATTTGTAATATTTCTTATAATCATACCGTAAAACTAATTTCAAAAGTCAAAGTTAGTATTTTCAATTCATAAAAATGGCTTATTTTCGTATTGATGAAATTTCTAAGATTTTTATTATTTCCATTTGCAATAGTTTATGACATTGTTACAACTGTTAGAAATATTTTTTTTGATGTTGGTATTTTTAAACAAACTTCTTTTCAAGAACCAATTATTATTGTTGGGAATCTAAGTGTTGGTGGTACAGGAAAAACACCTCAAATTGAATATTTAATTAGATTGCTAAAAGATACCTATAAGGTGGCTGTTTTAAGTAGAGGTTATAAACGTAAAACTAAGGGTTATGTTCTTTTAAATGATACCCATAAAGCTTTACATGTGGGTGATGAGCCTTTACAATACTTTAAAAAATTTAGCAACATAAATGTAGCTGTTGATGAAAATAGGGTAGAAGGAGCAAGGAATTTAATTGCTCAAAAATCTCCAGAAGTTATTTTATTAGATGATGCCTACCAACATCGAAAAATAAAAGGAAGTTTTTATGTTTTATTAACCAAATATGATGATTTATTTGTTGATGATTATTTGTTACCAACTGGTAATTTAAGAGAAAGTAGCCAAGGAGCAAAAAGAGCAGATGTAATATTAGTAACGAAATGCCCAGCTAATTTAAATAAAGAAAATCAAGAAAAAATAAAAATCAAGTTACAAAAATACAAGCAGGATGTTTTTTTTACTTCAATTGCCTATGGTGAAATTAAATCCACAAAAAATACAATACGTTTTAATGAGATTAAGAAGTATAAAATTGTACTAATTACTGGTATTGCAAACCCGAATCCGTTATTGACTTTTTTAAATTCACAAAATATAAATTTTCAGCATTTAAAGTATAAAGATCATCATCATTTTTCATCTAAAGAAATAGTAGAAATACAACAAGTTTTTGATGCGATAAAGACAGAAAAAAAATTACTGATCACTACCGAAAAAGATTATGTTAGGTTAAAAGAATTGATTAACAATCTTTATTTTATAGAAATTGAAACTAAATTTTTAAATAATGAAAATGAGGTTTTTAATCAGCAAATTATCACTCATATACAACAAAACCGATGCTAAAACATCGGTTTTTCTTTTTGAATTTTTTGTTAGTAGTAATCATTTTAATGATTACTTAACACTTGTAAGACACAATAATTTTTAACAAGTCACAGTTTAAGTATTATAATGGTATTATTTTTGATATTTTTGAAGAAACAAAATGTAATATGAATAAATTCATAGGAATTTTTGCGATAGGTTTGTTGGCATTTCAGTCAATTCAATCTCAAGAAATTGCAATAGACAGTGTTAACGTTTTTGAAGTTAAAAAAGTTGAATTAAATTGGGTGCCAACTTATAAAGAAGCATTAAAAATATCAAAAAAAGAAAAGAAACCTGTTTTGATTTATTTTACGGGTTCTGATTGGTGTGGTCCTTGTAAAGTATTAGATGAAGAATTGTTCTATACAGATAAATTTAAATCTATTTCTGATACTGATTTGGTTTTGTTAGAGGTAGATATTCCAAGACGAAAAGATTTAATTGACCCTGAAAAAATGAGTGAAAACTTATATTTAAAAGATAAATATAAAGTGAAGTCTTTTCCTACATTAATGGTTGTTAATCACAGAGGAAAAAAAATAGCAGAAAAAAAGGGATATGTTATGACAGAATATTATTATCCTTTTTTTAAAGAGGTAATCAGAAAATATTAAAACAAAAAAACCGAGGTAATTTTTACCTCGGTTTTTTTTATAACTTAAAATTGAATTGATTTCTAATTTTGATTTACAACTCTAAAAGTAGTTCTTCTGTTTACAGAATGCTCTGCTTCAGAACATTTTACGTCATCTGAACATTTATTAAGTAATCTAGATTCTCCAAATCCTTTAGCAAATAACTGACTTGCATTAATACCTTTTGATATTAAATAATCTGTAACCGCTTTTGCTCTACGATCAGATAATTCTTGGTTATCTTTTTTAGTACCTCTCATATCAGTATGAGATTCAATATAAACAGCAACACCATCCTTTAAAATTGGTAATAATCTTGCGTCGATTATTTGTTTAGCACCTTCGTTTAAAGTAGCACTAGAAAAATCCCAATTAATTGGTAAAGGAGTATTGTCAATTAATTCACAGTCTACAGCTTTCCAAGAGGTAAGCCCTCCTTTTCTAACCAAAATCTGCTTATTTACAGACCTGTATACTGCAGGTACAACTACTTCTTCAGTTCTTGCATCTCTAACTAAAACAGTTTTTTCAATTGTTTTATATTCTGGTTCTGTTTTTACAATACTAGTAGTAGGTGGTTTCACCATTACTTTTCTTTTGTAAGTTTTTTGAACACCTGGAATTGAAATTTTGCTAACAGAAGCATCTTGTTGTAATTTTTCAACAGGCATGGTTTTAAACTCAGCTGGTTTTGGTTTATAACACCAATATCTACAATCATCAGGATTGCTAGACTCACAATTTGGTAGTTTCTCACTCATTTCCCAACTTGCAGTGGCAGCTTTAATTTCAACAGTTTCAAATCCTTGAACAAAAGTTGCTTTTTGAGTTTCTATTTTTGTACCATCTTCTTTTTCGAAATAAGTAACTTCTTGAGTTCCCCAAACTGCAGGTACTACTAAAATCTTTTGACCTGCTTCTTTAATTAATACTTTTTCTTGGATAGTTTTATATTCAGCAGGATAGCTAATTATTTTCTTATACTCTGGAGACACAGCAATGTTAATGGTTTCATTTTTATACACATCTGGTGTTTTACAACGAACATAACATTTACCTGGTTCAGGGTTTGGTGGTAAATCCTGACCAAAAGACATTGTAGCAATCATTATAAAAGCTACACTTAACAAAATTTTTTTCATTTTTTTAAACATTAAAAGATACTTTAACTTATTCAATCAACCTAAAGCCAAATGTACTAAAAACATTTAAAAATTAACATTAAAAACAAGAAATTATAGTTTATTGAGATGTAAACTTTTAATGATACCATCTGCAAGTCCAATTTTAGGAACGTATATTTTTCTTGAGCCACTCCATTTCATAGCAGAAAGATAAATTTTTGTAGCAGGAATTATAACATCTGCTCTATCAGGATTTAAGCTTAATTCTGATATTCTTTCTTGATAACTCATTTGTTTTAAAAATTGATATTGAGCATTTAAGTAAATATAAGAAATTGGTTTCCCCTCTGTTCTGCCGGACATTTTAAACAACTTATTGATATTACCTCCAGAACCAATTAAAGCTATTTTTTTTAGATTTTTAGTGTTTTTAACAATCCATTTTTCCACATTTGCAAAGATTTCTTTGTTTACAGCTTTTTTATTGTTTAACAAACGTACTGTACCCATTTTAAAAGATTTTGAATTGATAATTTTTCCACCAGAAAAAATTGTAAATTCAGTACTTCCTCCACCAACATCAACATATAAATACGATTTATCTCCTTCAATAAGTTGATTTAAATCGGTTGATGATATAATTGCAGCTTCTTCTTTACCTCCAATAATATCTATTTGAATACCTGTTTTTTCTAAAATTTCTGTAACAACATCATTCCCGTTTTTAGCTTCTCTCATTGCAGAGGTTGCACAGGCTTTATAACGCTCTACATTATGTACATCCATTAAAAGTTGAAAAGCTTTCATAGCATTAATCATTCTTTTAATGTTTTCATCGCTGATATATCCTTTAACAAATGCGTCTGCACCCAAACGAATTGGGACCCGAACCAAAGAAGATTTTTTGAATTGTGTTTCTTTGCCTTCACTAATTACGATATTAGAAACTAACAACCGAATTGCATTAGAACCGATATCTATTGCTCCATATTTTTTTATTTCTAAAGCACTCAAATTATTTATGATTTTTGGGGAATTCTGTCATAAATGTTTTCCCTTTTTTAATATTTTTCCAATGTTTTTCTTGAAATTTAATACCAATTATACCACATGTAGGCACATGTGCAATTGGTTTATTGCCAAATTTATTAACAAAAGTATTGATGCCATGATCATGACTAAAAATTATAGCTGAATTAAATGCGTCATCTAAAGCACAAACTGTTTTTACCAAGTAACCATCACTAAAGCTATATAATTGCCTGCTAATTTGAAGGTTCGCTAAAGGGAATCCTAAGTTTTCACAAAAAATAATACCTGTGTGTAAAGCTCTGTTTGCACTACTCGAAACAAAAACATCTGGCCTTTCTATATTTTTTGATAGAAATTTAGACATTATATGGGCGTCCTTGATTCCCCTTTTTTTTAAGGGTCTATCAATATCATCAATCCCTAAATATTCCCAAGAAGATTTGGCATGACGAACTATATATAGTGTTTTCATTTTATGTTGGTTAATAGAATTGTAAATATAAAAATTAAGGTGATAAACGATCTACTTTCCAAGAAAAATCTTTTTGTAAAACATATCGAATTCTGTCATGCATTCTATTTGGTCTTCCTTGCCAAAACTCTATAGAAACGGGTTTTACCAAATAACCACCCCAATGTTTTGGTCTCAATATTTCTTTGCCATCAAAATTTCTTTCAAACATTTTTAAGTTTGCTTCTAATTCTTCTCTAGATGCTACTACAGCACTTTGGTTGGAGGCCCAGGCCCCTAGTTTACTGCCCTCAGGTCTCGATTCAAAATAGCCATCAGATAAATTCTCTGCTAGTTTTTCTGCTTTACCTTTAATAATGATTTGTTGCTCTAAAGCTGGCCAAAAAAAACTACAACAAAGGTTGTTATTAGCTTCAATTGCTTTGCCTTTTTCTGAGGTATAATTGGTGTAAAAAATAAAACCCTCCCAGGTAATTTTTTTTAACAATACTACTCTGTTTTTTGGAAAACCATCTAGGCCAATAGTTGAAACGTGCATTGCATTTGTTTCTTCTACTGTATTCGATTCATCTGCATTTCTAAACCAAGTTTGGAAGAGTTCCATTGGGTTTTCTGGGCAATTGACTTCTAAAAGTTCTTGTTTTTCGTAGGATTTTCTGTAATTGCTTAAATCTTTAGCCATTTTTGTTTTTTGTGAATATAACAAAAATACGAATGTTTTTTAGCTAATTAAAGAAAGTAGTTTGAGATTTTAAGTAAAAAAATCAATTTTTTAAAAATAGTATAATTGAATTTGATAAAGTGTTAATCTTCAATACTTAAATGAAACAAGGCATCACCTTTATTAACAATGGGAGTTTTATTGATGCAAAATACATAACCATTAAATGGGGCATAGATTTTCTTTTTGAACTCGCCAAACGGATCTTGAATTATTCCTAAAACTTCTTTTTTCTTAACAAAAGTTCCATTAATAACTACCACTTTAAGCATTCCTGAATCTGAAGCTCTAATCCACTTTGATTTTTTTATAAAAATAGGTTTTTCTCTTACTGTTATTTCTCCTTGAATTAAACCTAAATGAATTAAAACATTGCGAGTACCATTAACCCCTTCATTGATTATAGTTGGGTTTAATTCGTAAGATTTTCCACCTTCAAAAAGCAACACAGTTTTACCCATTTTGTGCAATGTTTCTCGCAAAGATTTAATAATATTATTAGAGAATAAAATCATTGGCGGATTAAAAATTTTTGCCAATTCTAAACCTTTGTTATCATTTTTATTGCATCGAATTTGAGCAATATTATCTCGTAAACCACCTCCTGTATGAAAATCGATGACATAATCTACAAAAGGAGCTATTTTTTCTGAAAATTGGTAAGCAAATTGGCTCGCTAACGAACCATTTTGTGTGCCTGGAAACATCCGGTTTAAATCTCTACCATCTGGAAACTCTCTGGTATGAATTAAATATCCAAAAATATTGAAAACTGGTATACAAATAATTGTACCTTTTTGAGGTTTATTCAGTTTTTGATCTATAATTTCTCTGATAATGCCAACTCCATTGGTTTCATCTCCATGAATACCAGCTAAAAGTAACACTACAGGACCAGGATTTGTGGAGTGCTCTATGATTACAGGAACATTAATAGGTGTTCTAGTATGTAATTTTGCAACTTTTAAATCGATTACTGTACGTTTTCCTTCAGGAATTACTTTACCAAGAAGTGTAAACGGTTTATTCGACATGAATCTCTAAATATCTAATAATTTCTTTAGCAATATTTTTTCCAGTAGCAACTTCTATACCTTCTAAACCAGGCGAAGAATTTACCTCTAAAACTAAAGGACCTTTTGCAGATTGTAACATATCTACACCAGCAACACCTAGGCCTAGCGCTTTAGTAGCTTTTAATGCTGTTTTTTCTTCATCATCATTCAACTCTATCACTGTTGCATTTCCTCCTCTGTGCAAATTAGATCTAAATTCACCTTCTTTACCTTGTCGCTTCATAGCTCCAACTACTTTGCCATCAACGACAAAAGCTCTAATATCTGCGCCACCAGCTTCTTTAATAAATTGTTGGGCAATTACTCTTGCCCCTAAACCATTAAACGCTTCTAAAACTGAAGTTGCTGCGTTTTTTGTTTCTGCTAAAACTACTCCTAAACCTTGTGTGCCCTCTAAAAGTTTTAAAACTAAAGGCGCACCACCAACAGATTCTACAACGTGTTCTACATCTTTTGTATAGTTGGTAAAAACCGTTTTAGGTAAACCAACACCTGCTCTTGCTAAAATTTGCAAACTGCTTAATTTATCTCTAGATCTGGTTAAAGCTTGCGAACTAACAGACGTAAATACTTTCATCATTTCAAACTGACGTATTACTGCTGTACCATAAAATGTAACAGAAGCTCCAATTCTTGGTATTATTGCATCAACATTTGTTATATATTCACCTTTATAATATATTTTTGGTGATTTTTTTTCAATAACAATATCACATTTTAGATGATCTACTACAAAAACTTCGTGTTTTCTTTTTTCAGCAGCTTCCACTAATCTTTTTGTAGAATATAATCTTGGATTTCTAGATAGAATAACTATTCTCATTTGTTTGTTTGTTTTAATTTATGTGATAGATTTTTCTTTGCAGTATCTATTACAAATTTTTTACTCAAAAATTTTCTACCCAATAATATGGGAAATTTCATGTCTTTTCGTTCTGTTAATGTTAAATAAATAGGAAAGATTGTTTCAAAAATTAAAATTTCTGTTTGAATCATAAATCTTGTTTCAGAAATTCCGTTTGAACTTTTAACTATTTTAGAAGTGTAATTTTTAAAGGTAAACTCTTTATTGTTGTAAAGTGAGTGCTCAGGATCTAATAATTTAAACCTTAGAAAAGAGGTATTATTAATAGAAATTTCTTCTATATTAGAGCAGTGTATAGATGATGTATAAGCACCAGAATCGATTTTCACATCAATTTCCTGTAAAGATAATTCAGGAAAATCAGCTTTATCAACTCTGCCAATAGTAATTTTCATAAAGAAGTATTAAAAGGTAAAATTAAGAATACTTATTGGTTTATGATAAAAATATTACATTTTTGTAATAACAGCTTCTGCACAACGTTCACCATCCATAGCAGCAGAAACAATACCACCTGCATAACCACCACCTTCACCACAAGGAAATAAACCTTTTATTTGAGGGTGTTCTAAATTTTCTTTTCTTGGGATGTTAACTGGAGATGATGTTCTAGATTCTACACCAACAATATTTGCTTCGTTGGTAAAATATCCATGCATTTTGCCTCCAAAAGCTTTAAAGCCTTTTCGCAATCTACTACCAATAATTTTAGGTAACAAAGAATGTAAAGGAGCAGATTTTAATCCAGGTTGATAAGAAGTATCATTTAAATTATTAGAGAGTTTTCCATCAGCAAAATCAACGAGTCTTTGCCCTGGTGCAGTTTGTGATCTACCACCTGCAAAAAAAGCAATTTTTTCTAAATCTTTTTGAAATTCTAATCCTTTTAAAGCTCCAAATTGCTCATATTTTTTAAAATCTTTATCAATATTTAATTCAACTACGATTCCAGAATTTGCAAACTTATTATTTCGTTTGCTAGGAGACATGCCATTTACCACAACTTCTCCATTAGCAGTTGCAGCAGGTACTATAAAACCACCTGGGCACATACAAAAAGAATATACACCTCTATTATTTACCTGTTGTACTAAACTGTAAGCAGCAGCAGGTAGTAATTCGTCTCTTTCAGTATCACAACTGTACTGAATTTGATCAATGATAGCTTGTGGATGTTCTACACGAACGCCCATGGCAAAAGATTTTGCTTTTAAATATATCTCTTTACGATGCAATAATTCATAAATATCTCTTGCAGAATGCCCAGTTGCTAAAATTACAGCATTCACACCCATTTCAAAATCATCATTAATTTGAATTGCCTGTAGTTTATTGTTTTTTATGATAAAATCTGTAACTCTACTCTTAAAATGAATTTCTCCTCCAAATTTTAAAATGGTTTCTCGAATATTTTGAATAATTTTAGGCAATTTGTTGGTGCCAATATGTGGGTGTGCATCAATTAAAATTTGTTCTGTGGCGCCATGAAAAACTAAGTTTTCGAAAATTCTTCTAACATCACCACGTTTTAAACTTCTTGTATAGAGTTTTCCGTCAGAATAGGTTCCTGCACCACCTTCACCAAAGCAATAATTAGAATCTTCGTTTACAATATGATCTTGGTTTATTGCTTTTAAATCTCGTCTTCTTTCTTGCACATTTTTACCACGTTCTAAAACGATAGGTTTGTAACCTAATTCTATACAACGTAAAGCAGCATACATTCCTGCTGGGCCAAAACCAATAATATGAATTTTTTTTGCTTTTGATACATCTTTGTAGTTAAAAATATAATCCGATTTTTCAGGAGGAGTTTCATTAATATAAACAGCAACTTTATAATTGAAAATAATGTCTTTTTTACGAGCATCAATAGATTTTCTTAAAACCCGAACTGCAGAAATTTCTGAAAAAGCAATAGAAAGCTTTTGAGATGCTTTGTATTTGAGGATGTCTTCTTTTTTTTCTTCTACTAAATTAACTCTGAGTTGAATTTCTTTAATCATTTAAAAAACTGAAAAATTATAAGGCTTCTAACTTATTTAAAATTGATTGGTACTCTATGATACTTTCTTTACAAATAGGAATAACGTAGCTTAATTTTTCTTTAATGACATCTTTGTTTTCATTTTCTTTGGCAAGTTGTTCTAAAGTTGCAATATCCTCCAAACAACTTATACCCATTAAACCAAATGAAGATTTTAGGAAATGACATACACTCCTCACTTCTTCATAATCTACGGTGTCAAGATTGTTTTCTAAGATTTTTAATCTTGGTGTTGTTTCAGAAAGATAAACATTTATTAATTGTATTAACATGTCTTTATCTGTGCCAAAAAAACTTTTTACAGAACTTACATCAACCACGTTACTAGTTAATATTTCATCAATTTCCATAATTATTAATGTTTTGGGGGTTATTGGTAAGCTTTATTGTAAAGGTAAAAAAAATAATCAAGATTTTTTTTAAATACTTGAATTTAGTTGAAAAATAAATGAATCCTCAATACTTAGTGAGAGAGGATTCAATTAAAATTCGAAAATTTATTGTTTTATAATTAAAATTTAAGCATCAAAATAAGAAAACGTATCACCATCTTTGATATTTATCAGCGTTTCATAAATCATTTTAATTACGTTTTCAACATCACTTTTATGCACCATTTCTACAGTGGTATGCATATATCTTAAAGGTAGAGAAATTAAAGCAGACGCTACACCACCATTGCTATATGCAAAAGCATCTGTGTCAGTTCCTGTAGCTCGAGACAAAGCAGAACGTTGAAAAGGTATATTTTTAGCTTCTGCTGATAATATCACTAAATCACGTAGTTTTTGTTGTACAGCAGGGGCATAAGCTACAACTGGCCCTTTACCAATTTCTAAATGACCAGACTTTTTCTTATCTATCATTGGTGTTGTAGTATCATGAGTTACATCAGTAACAATAGCTACATTTGGCTTAATTGTTTGGGTAATCATTTCTGCACCACGTAAACCTATTTCTTCTTGTACAGCATTGGTTACATACAATCCGAAAGGCAGTTCAATATTATTTTCTTTTAATAAACGAGCTACTTCTGCAATCATAAATCCGCCCATTCTATTATCTAAAGCTCTACAAACAAATTTGTCGCCATTTAAAATATGAAATTCATCTGGGTAGGTAATTACGCAACCTACATGAATACCTAATTGTTCAACTTCTTCTTTTGTTGCACAACCAGTATCTATAGTAATATTATCTGGTTTGGGTGCTTGTTCATTGGCTTTATCTCTAGTGTGAATTGCTGGCCATCCAAAAACACCTTTTACAATACCGTTTTTGGTATGAATATTAACAATTTTACTTGGTGCAATTTGGTGGTCTGAACCTCCATTTCTTATCACATAAATTAATCCGTTGTCAGAAATATAATTTACATACCAAGAAATTTCATCTGCATGTCCTTCAATCACTACTTTGTATTTTGCATCAGGATTAATAATGCCAACTGCAGAGCCATAAGTATCTGTAATAAAGGTGTCTACATAGGGTTTAAGATAGTTCATCCATATTTTTTGGCCTTCCCACTCATAACCAGTTGGTGATGCATTATTTAAGTATTTTTCTAAAAATTCTAACGATTTTTCGTTTAAAATTGATTTTTCTGCCATTATAAAAGTTTATAAATTTTTACGTAAAAATGTTTAAATATTAGTTTATGTTATTTATCCTGATGTTATCAGAAATTATAGTCCTACTAATCATATAACACTTTAGCTGTAAAAATAAAACCTTTTTTTAGGATAGTTGAAAATAACACCTAAAAAAATGAAACAAATGTTATCTTAGCCCTACTAATTATAAAACCTAAAAAGAGAAGTATGAAATTAGTAAGAATAATGCTGATGTGTTTTATTTTACTTTTAAATTTTAGTTGTATTACTAATGAAACGATTACGAATAGTAATCAAATAGATTTTAAAATTGGTAAACAAGGGTTTGAAAATAAAATTGCTAAATTTTTTACTTTTAAAGATTTATTATTCGGAACGTATACGACTACTAAAAATTCAATATCGCAAAAAGGTGTAGAACTTACCTTTAAAATGGACAGTGTAGCATTGATGTCTAATCAAATGATAAAAAAATATGCAGGTATTATTGAACAAGAAGTAAAAGCAAATTTATTGCATTTATCAGATTATGATTTTGTAAATATTACCTTTATGCAAGAATATGAAAAAGAAGGCATTACAAGATTGAGTTCTTTAAAGTTAAAAAGACTATTAAATTAAAATATATGAAGCTAGTAATTGAAAATTTAACAAAAACCTATAAAAACGGAGTAAAAGCTATTGATAACTTGAGTCTTGAAATAGGTACAGGAATGTTTGGTTTGTTGGGGCCAAATGGAGCAGGAAAATCGTCTTTAATGAGAACCATTGCAACCTTACAAAGCCCGGATTCTGGTTCAATTACTTTTGGTGATATTAATGTTTTAGAAGACAATATGTCACTTAGAAAAGTATTGGGGTATTTGCCACAGTCTTTTGGAGTGTACCCAAAAATGTCTGCTAATGATTTATTAGATTATTTTGCAACTTTAAAAGGAGTGGCAAGTAAATCTGATCGACAAAAATTAATCAAAGAGCTTTTAGAAATCACCAATTTATATGAGGTAAGATACAAACATGTAGCTGGGTATTCTGGAGGGATGAAGCAGCGTTTTGGTATTGCTCAGTTATTGCTAAATAATCCTAAATTAATTATTGTTGATGAACCTACTGCTGGTTTAGATCCTGCAGAAAGACATCGTTTTTTAAATGTTTTAAGAGAAGTTGGTACCAATTGTACGGTTATTTTTTCTACGCATATTGTAGAGGATGTAAAAGAATTGTGTAATGAAATGGCTATTTTAAATGGTGGTAAAATTTTAAAACACACTACACCTCAAGAAGCAACCAAAGAAATTGAAGGGCAGATCTGGAAAAAAATCATTGACAGAGACGATTTAGAAGCGCATGAAAAATTGTACAATATCCTGTCATCAAATTACAATCAAGACAATACCTTAAATATTAGAGTATTTTCTCCAGATAAACCTGCAGATGAATTTGAATCTGTAACTCCGCAATTGGATGATGTATATTTTATTGCTTTAAAACAAGATGAACCTGCTTTAGTATAAAGATTGAAAGTTAAAAAAACGGAGCATTTTAATTCGTAATAAGATGCCAAAAAGCTAATTTTCTAATCATCTAAAAATCAAAAATATGTTTTCAACAATATTTAAACAAGAGTTAAAGTATTGGTTTAAAAGACCGTTATTTTATATTTATATGACCATCTTCGTGGTAATTGCTTTTTTTATTTCTGCAACTTCAGCAGGAATTTGGGATAGTATTACAGGTACTGTAGGGTCATCCAGAATTGTAAATTCACCCTTAAACGTTGTGGGGAGTTTTAATGCATTTACTACATTAATTTTCTTTTTATTTCCATCAATAATTGGCGTATCAATTTATAGAGATTTTAAGAGCGAAATGCACACCATTTTGTACTCGTATCCGTTTACCAAAGCCAATTATTTATTTGCCAAATTTTTAAGTGGTATTACAGTTGTATCCGCAATTTTGTTTGCAGTGGCTTTAGGTATGATGATTGGTTATCGTTTTCCAGGAACCAATTCTGATATTGTAGGCGATTTAAATTTAATGACATACATTAATACGTATTTGGTATATGTTTTGCCAAATATGTTGTTTTTTGGTGCAGTGGTTTTTGCAGTGGTTACTTTTTCTAGAAGTGTTGGTGCTGGTTTTATTACAGTGATTATTTTAATGTTTTTTCAAGGTG
Organism: Polaribacter sp.; assembly: GCF_965660385.1. Taxonomy (GTDB): domain Bacteria; phylum Bacteroidota; class Bacteroidia; order Flavobacteriales; family Flavobacteriaceae; genus Polaribacter. The sequence goes on along the minus strand of NZ_CBFHZT010000004.1, from coordinate 31,077 downwards.
CTATAGGAAATATTTTCTCTGAACCTGAGCAAGAAACAATCTTAGCTTTATTAGAACCTTCTGGGTTTTCAGCCTTAAATAAATATACAAAATACTGGACGGTTTATGAGCAAAACGAATTGCAAGTTCCGTTTGAAGATCTTATTATTTACAACAGATTATTGTGGCTTGCTATTTCTAGTTTAATTTTTGCAGTTGTATATAAATACTTTAAATTTAGCCAGAATGCCATAACCATTTCTTTTAAAAAATCAAAATCGGAAAGGGTTATCAAAAGAAATTTTAGCGGAATTACACGAATAACTTTGCCAAAAGTTACACACAATTATTCTTTTATTCAAAACTTAAAAACGATGTGGAGGTTATCTAACATCGATTTTATCTATATTTTTAAAAGCATTCCATTTATTTGTATTTTAATTGTAGGGATCATTGTTTTAATTACATCATTATTTACAGTAGGTGAAATTTTTGGAACGTCTACATTGCCAGTTACCAGACAAATGCTTGATGGGGGAGTTTTATTTGAGGTTTTAGTCATCAATATTTGTACATTTTTATATGCTGGTATGTTGGTGCAGAGAGCCAATACTGCTAAAGTAAATCATTTAGTAGATTGTACACCAATACCCAATTGGACCTTACTTTTCTCTAAATTAATTGCTTTACTAAAAATGCAAATTGTGTTATTAGCGGTAATTATGGTTTCTGGAATATTGTTTCAAGTTTATCAAGAGTATTATAATTTTGAAATTGCTCATTATATTAAAGAGTTATTTGGCTTAAAATTATTAGGTTATTTGGTTTGGGCTTACTTAGCTATATTTATTCAAACATTAGTGAAAAATCAGTATTTAGGATTTTTTATCATTTTTATTATTGCTTCGCTGATGCCTTTTTTACCGATTATTGGTATAGAATTGCCAATTTTTAGATACAATCAAGGTTCTGGGGTCAGTTATTCTGATATGAATGGATATGGAACAACTTTATCAAGGTACTTATGGTATAAATTGTATTGGATTTTAGGTGGATCAATCCTCTTAATTTTTAGTATGCTGTTTTGGGTACGAGGTTTGCCAAGTTCTTTTGGGGAACGAATAGAAATTGCTGTAAAACGATTCAAATTGCCACAGATTTCTGCATTTGGTGTACTTTTTATCGCATTTTTATCATTAGGAGTTTCTATTTATTTAGAAACAAAATCAGATAACGAAAACTCATCATCCAAGCAAGCAGAATTAGATGCAGTTAAGTGGGAGAAAACCTACAAAAAATACGAAAATTACAAACAACCAAGAATTGTTGCAGTAAAGGCAGATGTGGCTATTTATCCAAAGAAAAGAACTTACAAAGCTAGCGCAATTTATACAATGGTTAATAAAACTGATGAAGCTATTGATAGTGTTTTTGTAAATCATAATTCGCTAGAAAATACATTCGAGTTTAATAAACCCAACACCTTAGTATCTGAAGACACCATCTTTAATTTTGATATTTTTAAGTTCGAAAATGCAATACAACCTGGAGACTCTTTAGAGTTAACCATCAATGTAAAAAGTAAGGAAAATTCTACTTTTCAACAAAAATCACCCATCATTGAAAACGGTACGTTTATCAATAATTTTTCGATGTTTCCTTCTTTAGGATACTCTTCTCAGGGTGAATTAACCGATAATAAAACAAGGAAAAAATACGATTTACCACCAAATGATTTACGTCCTTATCCTACAGATTCATCTGCTTTAGGAAATACTTATATAGCTAAAGATGCAGATTGGATTGATTTTGAGGCAACTGTATCTACATCTAAAGATCAAATTGCTATTGCTCCTGGATACTTGCAAAAAGAATGGGTAGAAAATGATCGAAAGTACTTTCATTATAAAATGGATAGTAAAATTTTGAATTTTTATGCCTTTAATTCTGCGAGATACGAAGTGAAAAAAGAAATGTATAAAGGAGTGAGTTTAGAAATTTACTACCACAAACCACATACGTTTAATTTAGATAGAATGCTAAAAGGGATGAAAGCTTCTTTAGATTATAACGAAAAGTATTTTAGTCCTTATCAACATAAACAATTACGAATTTTAGAGTTTCCAAGGACCTTTGGTACGTTTGCCCAATCTTTTGCAAATACAATTCCGTTTTCTGAAGGTTTTGGTTTTATTGCAGATGTTGATGATGATAATAAAGATGGTGTAGATTATCCTTTTGCTGTAACTGTGCACGAAGTTGCGCATCAATGGTGGGCGCATCAAGTTATTGGAGCAGATGTTTTAGGAGCAACAATGTTGTCTGAAAGTTTATCAGAATATGTGTCTTTAAAAGTTTTGGAACATCAAAATGGAAAAACAAAAATGCGCACTTTTTTAAAGGATGCTTTAGATGGCTATTTAGTACAGAGAACCTTTGAAAGTAAGCGCGAAAAACCATTAATGTACAATGATGGACAAGGGTATATTCGTTATCAAAAAGGATCTTTAGTGTTTTATGCTTTAAGTGATTATATTGGTGAAGAAAAGTTGAATGCAGCTTTAAAACGCTATGTTGAAAAAGTTAAATTTCAAGAAGCTCCATATACCACTTCTGTAGAAATGGTAAATTACATTAAAGAAGTAACTCCAGATTCTTTGCAATATGTAATTAAAGACATGTTTGAAACGATTACTTTATATAAAAATAGAATTACAAATGTAACATCAACAGCATTAGAAAATGGAACATATCAAGTAGATATTGATTTTGAGGTTGCTAAATACAGGAACAATGAAAAAGGAAAAAAGATTTATGGTGAAAAAGTAGGAGATACTTTGACCTATAAATCTGAAAAGATGAAAAAACCAATTTTATCTGTAAAATTAGCAGATTATATTGATGTTGGTGTTTTCGGAACTGAAGAAGTTGATGGAGTTCAAAAAGAGGTGGAGTTGTATTTGAAAAAGCATAAAATTACTCAGATTAACAATAAAATCTCTATAATTGTAGATAAAAAACCAACAGAAGTAGGTATAGATCCTTACAATAAATTGATTGATACACAGTCTATGGACAATCGTCAAAAAATTTAATATTTTAAATTGATGTTGAGGATTTGATATAATCGTGATAAAAAAAAGGAGGTTTTTGAAAACCTCCTTTTTTTAGTATAAATAAGTTTGTTATTTTACATCAAAACGATCTAAATTCATCACTTTTGTCCAGGCTTTTACAAAATCGTTTACAAAACGTTCTTCACCATCATTTGCTCCATATACTTCACAAACGGCTCTTAATTCGGTGTTAGAACCAAAAATTAAATCAGCTCTGGTTCCGTAAAATTTCATGGCGCCTGTAGCTCTATCTCGTCCTATAAATTCTTTTTCTTCGGTATTTACTGCGCTCCAAGTTAATGAGAAATCTAAAATATGGGTAAAGAAATCATTACTTAGTGTGCCAATATTTTTAGTAAAGACTCCGTGTTTACCATTGTCAAAATTAGTACCTAGTACTCTTAAACCACCCACTAAAACCGTCATTTCTGGTATTGATAATGCTAGTAAATTGGCTTTATCAACAAGTAAATCTTCTGCAGCAACATTTAATTTAGGATTTATGTAATTTCTAAAGCCATCTGCTAAAGGCTCTAAATACCCAAAAGATTCCAGGTCTGTTTGCTCTTGACTGGCATCACCTCTACCAGGTGTAAAAGGCACTGTTATGGAATATCCAGCTTTTTTAGCAGCTTCTTCAACTCCAGCATTACCAGCTAATACAATTAAATCTGCCATAGAAATTGTTTCACTAAATTCTTGTTGAATATTTTCTAAAACACTTAATACTTTATGCAGTTCCTCAGGATTGTTTACAGCCCAGCTGCGTTGAGGTTCTAATCTTAATCTTCCTCCATTTGCTCCTCCACGTTTGTCAGAATCTCTATAAGTAGAAGCAGAAGCCCAAGCTGTTTTTACAATTTCAGAGACAGTTAAACCAGAAGCTAAAATCATTTTCTTTAAAGATTCAATATCAGCATCAGATAAGGTATAATCTACTTTAGGAATAGGGTCTTGCCAAATTAATTCTTCACTAGGAACTTCTGGCCCTAAATAACGATCAACTGGCCCCATATCTCTATGGGTTAATTTATACCAAGCTTTAGCAAAGGCGTCTTCAAAAGCTTTGTGATCTTTGTGAAAACGTTCAGAAATTTCTCGATAAGTAGGATCTATTTTTAAAGCCATGTCAGCAGTAGACATCATTAAGGCTTGCGTTCCATTTCCACCAGCAGCAGGAGCTTGCCTGGCATTTGATGATGCACTTGGTTTCCATTGATATGCACCAGCAGGACTTTTGGTTAATTCCCATTCATAATTTAAGAGAACGTCAAAATAATCGGCATCCCATTGGGTAGGATTTGGTGTCCAAGCACCTTCTAATCCGCTAGTAATCGTATCATCTAAAACTCCAGATTTATAAGTGTTTTTCCAACCAGTACTCATTTCTTCAATTGCAGCACCATGAGGTTCAGTACCCACGTAAGTATCAGGGTCAGCAGCTCCATGTGCTTTTCCAAAGGTATGGCCACCTGCAACTAAAGCAACAGTTTCCTCATCATTCATAGCCATTCTACCAAAGGTAATTCTAATATCATGTGCCGATTTTAAGGGGTCTGGTTCTCCATTTGGTCCTTCAGGATTCACGTAAATTAGTCCCATATGTACAGCACCTAAATGACCTTCTAAATCACCATCAGAGGTATCGTATCTTTCATCATTATCTAACCAACCCGTTTCACTTCCCCAGTAAACATCTTGTTCTGGTTCCCAAACGTCTTCTCTACCTCCAGCAAATCCAAATGTTGGGAATCCCATAGATTCTAGTGCGCAGTTTCCCGCTAAAATCATTAAATCTGCCCAAGAAATTTTATTACCATATTTCTTCTTAATTGGCCAAAGTAACAATCTTGCTTTATCTAAATTACCATTATCTGGCCAACTGTTTAAAGGAGCAAAACGTTGGTTTCCAGTAGCAGCACCTCCACGTCCATCACCAATTCTATAGGTACCTGCGCTATGCCAAGCCATACGAATCATAAATCCTCCATAATGTCCATAATCTGCAGGCCACCAATCTTGTGAGTCTGTCATTAGATTGATGATATCTTGCTTTAATTCTTTGTAATTGATACTATTAAAAGCCTCAGCATAATTAAATTCTTCACCTAATGGGTTTGATTTTGATGCATTTTGTCTTAAAATATTTAATTTTAATTCGTTTGGCCACCAGTCTCTATTCGATGTTCCTCCCCCTGCAGTATTTTTAAGGCTTCCACTCATAAATGGACATTTTTTTACAGCTTCGGATTCGTTTAGTTTCCAAACATTTGTATTTTTATTAGATTTTTTATTTTGCATAAATTGAAGATTTATTGTTAACTTTTCTCAAAACTACAATATTTTTTTAGATAATTTTTATCTATACTTTTTATTTGATTATAACTTATAGTTATGTAATTGGTTGTTGATTTTATTCTAGGTGATTTGTTTTAAAGATTAAACTATATTGAGAAAACCTATGCTTAAATAAGATTTTTCTTTTTTTTTAAGTTCATAAATTCAAGAAAAGCCTATAGTTTTGTGGTGTAATAAATTAAAAAAATTAATTAAAAATAAAACAAAATGGCAACAGCAGTTGGAAAAAAATTCCCAAATTTAAATGTAGACGCAATGAACGAAATGGGAGATACATTTAAATTGAATGTATTAGAAGAAGCAGTAAATAATAAGAAGAAAGTGTTATTATTTTGGTATCCGAAAGATTTTACTTTTGTTTGTCCAACAGAATTGCATGCTTTTCAAGCTGCCTTAGGTGAGTTCGAAAAAAGAAACACAATTGTGATTGGTGCTTCTTGTGATACTCCAGAAGTGCATTTTGCTTGGTTAAGTACATCTAAAGACAATGGAGGAATTGAAGGTGTAACGTATCCAATTTTAGCAGATTCCAATAGAAACTTATCATCAATTTTAGGGATTTTAGACATCACTAATGAAACCTTTGATGAAGCTACCCAAACAGTGCAAGTAGAAGGGGATAATGTAACTTACAGAGCAACTTACTTAATTGATGAAGAAGGTACAGTATTTCATGAAGGTATAAACCACATGCCAGTTGGTAGAAATGTAAACGAATTTTTACGTTTAATTGATGCTTATGCACACGTTCAGTCTCATGGAGAAGTGTGTCCTGCAAACTGGGAAGAAGGTAAAGAAGCAATGTCTCCAAACGCTAAAGGTACTGCAGAGTACTTAGCAAGTCACTAAAAATTAATTATAGATTATGAACTACAGGTTAATACTTGTAGTTCATAATTTAAAATACAAAACTAAAATGGTACAAGAATTAACAGCGGATAATTTACAAGAAATTGTAAATGAAAATGAGAAGGTAGTAGTGCAATATTCTGCTACTTGGTGTGGAAACTGTAGAATTATGAAGCCTAAATTTAAAAAGTTAGCTTCTGAAAACGAGGGTGTAAATTTTGTTATTGTTGATGCGGAAAAATTTCCTGAAAGTAGAAAATTAGCTGATGTTAGCAATTTACCAACTTTTGCAACTTTTGTAGCTGGTAAAAAGAAAAATCAGGTACAAACAAATAAGTTTGATATGTTAAAAGAGTTAGTATCTGAAGTTGTTTAATTTCATATTTATGAATCTACTTAAAATATAAATTATGAAATTACCTGTTATAAAGCACTTAACTAATTTTATCGAAGAAAACGACCAAGATTATATATTAGAAACTATTGAAACTTTAGAAGCCTTAACAGAAGTTCCATCTTTAAAAGATGAAGAATTAGACGTTATTGGTGAGTTGATTTCTAATTTATATGGAGCTGTAGAAGTCGATAAAATGATTAAAGATGGTACACCTAAAAAAGAAGCTTTGAATACTTTTATGAAACGTGTATTAGGTTCTATAGATCAATAAGATAAAAAAAACTTTATGTTTAAATTATAAAGCCTCAGAATTTTTTTCTGAGGCTTTTTTTAGTTAATAATTTTATTCTTCAATTTCTTTAGAATGTTCAGAATAGGTTCTCCATTTTTCTAAGCAATCGCTAATATCTGACGGAATATCAGAATTAAACTGCATAAATTCACCTGTTTTTGGGTGGGTAAAACCTAAGGTTTTTGCATGCAATGCTTGTCTTGGTAAAACCTTAAAACAATTTTGTACAAACTGTTTGTATTTGGTAAAGGTTGTACCTTTTAAAATTTCGTTTCCTCCATAACGTTCATCATTAAATAAGGTATGACCAATATGTTTAAAGTGGGCTCTAATTTGATGTGTTCTTCCGGTTTCTAATTTACATTGCACTAAAGTTACATAGGTTAAGCGCTCTAAAACCTTAAAATGAGTTACAGCATGTTTCCCAAAATCACCTTCAGGAAAAACAGCCATTTGTAAACGGTTTTTTAAACTACGCCCAATATTTCCTTCAATTCGTCCTTCATCTTCTTCAATATTTCCCCAAACTAAAGCATAATACAATCGCTCTGTAGTTCTATCAAAAAATTGTTTTGATAAATGAGCCAATGCAAACTCAGTTTTAGCGATTACCAATAAACCACTGGTGTCTTTATCAATTCTATGTACTAAACCAGGCCTTTCGTTAGCGTTTGTGGGTAAGTTTTGTATATGATGAATTAAGCCATTTACTAATGTGCCAGAGTAATTTCCATGACCAGGATGTACAACCATACCTGCTGGTTTATTTACGACGATTAAGGTTTCATCCTCGTAAACAATATCTAAAGGAATGTTTTCGGCAACCAATAAATTTTCAGCAGGAGGATAAGCTAAAACCACACGAACAATATCACTTGGTTTTACTTTATGATTAGATTTTACTACAACATCATTTACCAAAATATTACCAGCTTTTGCAGCTTGTTGTATTTTATTTCTGGTAGCATTTTCAATAAAATTCATTAAAAATTTATCTACACGTAAAGGTACTTGTCCATCGCTTGCTACAAACCTATGATGTTCGTATAAGTCGTCGTTTTCTATATCTTGAGAAGGTTCTTCTTTCAATTGTTCAGTGTTCTTTAATTACAAAAATAACAACTAATTATTGATTTAAGCTCATTACATATTTTTTTGGGGTGGTACCAAACTTCTTTTTAAATGCGGCTATAAAATGACTGGCTGTGCTATAACCAACTTGGGTGCCTACCTCGTTTACATTGTATTGGTTGCTTTCTAAAAGTCTGCGAGAGTGTTCCATCTTATAATCAAACAAAAAACTATATACAGTATCCCCATATATTTGTTTAAAACCTTCTTTTAGTTTTTTAATATTTAAACCAATTTCATTAGCTAATTCTTGTAAAGTTGGGGGCTCTGCCATTCGCTCAATAATAATTTGTTTTGCCTTTCTAATTTTTAAAACATTTTGTTCATCAACTAAAAAAGGGCAATATTCACCTTCAACATTTTCATCTTTTTGAAAATGCAAGCTTAGTAATTCGTAAACTTTACCTTTTACATATAAATTTCTAATAGAACTATTAATATTTGAATTTATAATTTGTTGTAAAACAATAGAAACAGTTGGTTTTATTTCAGTATCGTCATAATATTTACGATTGCTATTCTCATCACTTAAAAAAGGAATATAACCTGATTCTTTCGAAAATAACGAATGAAACTTTTCAATAGAAATCAATAGAGAAACTAAAGTTGTTTTGGGTTGGTTTTCTAAATGTATAGGTAATGTTCTTTGAGGGTTATATAAAAGTATAGATCTTCCGTCTAAAACATCAAAAGAATAAGAACCATTATTAAATAAAAATTTAGAAAACCCTCTTAAACAAAAGTGAATTTGAATAAAAGTACTGTTAATATCTCTTTCAAAAACCTGTACGTCTCTGCTTTCGTTCTGAAAATGAAGTACATAAAAATTATCTTCTAGTGTAATTTCTTCAAAAGTACTTTCTCCGACATTTTTAAACATAGTTATGCAATTAAATTTGATTCCTTTTATTTAGAATGGTTCTATATAGTATTTTGTAAAAAGCTTGTAATTACTGCAAAAATAGGGGTTTTTAGAGGTTTAAAGGTTAAAAAACAACTAAAAAACAGCTAACGTTATAAAAAGTACTTTAAGCGATATTTTTTTATAAATATAGTTTTTACTTTTGTCCAACTTTTACAATAAAATGCAAGAAGTAAGGCAAGAGCACTTTTATAATATTGGGGTTAGTTACAAAAAAGCGGATGCTAACACACGTGGTAAATTTTCTTTATCTTTAGAAAATCAAAAACTTTTATTGGCTTTAGCAAAGGAAAAAGGCTTTGATGGAGTTTTTATTTTATCTACTTGTAACCGAACAGAAATTTCAGGTTTTGCACAAAGGCCTTGTCAATTAATAGAACTTTTATGTGAGTTTTCTGAAGGTACAATTCAAGAGTTTGCAAAAGTTTCAAATGTTTATAAAGATCAAGAGGCAATTCAGCAATTATTTAGAATTGGTACAGGTTTAGAAAGTCAAATTTTAGGAGACTACGAAATTGTAGGACAATTAAGACAGTCTTTTAAAATGGCAAAAGCTTTACAAACTACCAATGCTTACACAGAAAGATTAATAAATTCTGTGCTTCAAGCAAGTAAAAGAGTGAAAAATGAAACAAGATTAAGTTCTGGTACAACTTCTGTTTCATATGCAGCTGTGCAGTATCTCGTTAAAAATTTACCAGATTATAATTCTAAAAATATATTAGTTTTTGGTTTGGGTAAAATGGGAAAACATACTTGTAAAAATTTAGCAGAATACACACAAAATAAGCAAGTTTGTTTGATTAACAGAACAGAAGAAAAAGCAACCGAATTTGTAAAAGAACACGCTTCAATTAGAAAAGCGTTAATTGAAAATTTAGCTGAAGAGGTAGCTAAAGCAGATGTGTTAATTGTTTCAACAGGTGCAAATAGGCCAACCATAACAACAGCACATATTTCTAAAAATAAGGAATTGCTGATATTAGATTTGTCAATGCCAGAAAATGTTGCTAAAAATGTTACTGATTTTAAAAATATAACGTTGGTTAATGTTGATGAGTTATCAAAAATTACTGATGAAACTTTAGCAATTCGTCAACAAGAAGTTCCTTTAGCAGAAGCAATTATAGAAACACATAAGTCAGAATTTAACAGTTGGCTAAATCATAGAAGATTTACACCAGCAATTGCTGCCTTAAAACAATCATTAGAAAATATTAAAAAAGACGAGATTAATTTCCAAAAGAAAAAAATTGCTAATTTTGATGAAGATCAAGCAGAATTATTAACATCTCGTTTTATTCAAAAAATAACCACACAATTTGTGAAGCATCTTAAAGATGAAGAAACATCTGTTTCACAAAGTCTACAAGTGATAAACAAGGTGTTTCAATCTTAAAAAAAGATGCAGAAAACAATTAGAATAGGTACTCGCGATAGCCAATTAGCGCTTTGGCAAGCTAATAAAGTACGCAAAGAATTAACGGAATTAGGATATGAATCTGTGATTGTTCCTATTAAATCTACAGGTGATATTGTCTTAGATAAACCGCTTTATGAATTAGGAATTACAGGGATTTTTACCAAAAATTTAGATATTGCTATGTTGAATGGCGATATTGATATTGCAGTACATTCTTTAAAAGATGTGCCTACGGTTTTGCCAGAAGGAATTATTCAAGGAGCTGTGTTAAAAAGAGCAAACTACAATGATATTTTAGTTTTAAAAGATACAGAAGAATTTTTCGGGCAACCCAATGCAACGATTGCTACAGGTAGTTTACGGAGAAAAGCAATGTGGTTAAATCGTTACCCAACACATAAAGTAGTAGATTTAAGAGGAAATGTAAATACACGTTTGCAAAAATTAGATGATAATGATTGGAATGGAGCTGTTTTTGCAGCAGCTGGTTTAGAGAGAATAGGTCTACGTCCTGCAGGAGCCATTAATCTTTCTTGGATGATACCTGCACCAGCTCAAGGTGTAATTATGATTGCTTGTTTAGAAAAAGATAATTTTACAAAAGATGCTTGCGAACAATTGAATCATTATGAAACGCAAGTTTGTGTTGGAATTGAGCGTGAGTTTTTAAATCAACTAGAAGGTGGTTGTACAGCACCAATTGGAGCTTTAGCTTATGTTGATGAAAAGACTGAGGAAATAAATTTTAAAGGAGTATTGCTAAAAAAAGATGGTTCTAAAAAAATAACAGTAAACAAAACAGCCAAAATAGGACGTCATCGTTTTTTAGCAAAAGATTGTGCAGATTACGTAATTAATAGAGGTGGAAAAGAGTTAATGTTAGAAGATGAAGATATTTCGTTGATTAAACATGCAGTGTATTCAACTAAAAAACTATCTGAGGCTCAAAAGAGAATTTTACCACATACTATTGGTATTCAAGATAGTGATTTTATTAAAATTCGATTTAATAGAATACCAGCAAAAGTAATGAAAAGCGAACTTGAAAATGTAATTATAACAAGTCAAAACGCGGTAGAAGCTATTCTAAATTCTTTTACTAAGGATGAGTTAAAGTTTAAAGATATTTTTTGTGTTGGTAGAAGAACTAAAAAACTAATAGAAAAAAGAATAGGTAAAGTTACTTATGTTGCTAAAAATGCTAAAAAGTTAGCAGAATATTTGTCACAAGAATTAGAAAATAAAGAAGTTACGTATTTCTGTAGTGATTTACGTTTAGATATTTTGCCTGCATTTTTAAAAACTCACGATATTGTTGTGAATGAGGTGGAAGCTTACAAAACAATGCTGAGTCCTGAGAAAATTGATGATGAAGTTTCTGGAGTTTTGTTTTACAGTCCATCAGGAATTGAAAGCTATTTACAAGAAAACAAAACTGATAAAATAGCATTCTGTATTGGCGAAACTACTGCAAAAGAAGCAAGAAAACATTTTACTAAAGTAGAAGTGGCTAATTTACCAAGTGTAGAGAGTTTGTTAGAGTTGGTGAATAACTATTATTCCCATCCTAACCTTCCCAAAGGGAAGGAATAGATTGTGGGTAAATATTCAAGAGAAAAAAAGTATTAATATAACACACAACTTTTAAGAGTGTGTTCCCCTTTGGGGAAACAGGGGCTTATGTTTAGAACAAGAAGACTAAGAAAACAAGAAGGAATTAGAAGATTGGTTAGAGAAACCAAACTTTCTGTAGACGATTTTATCTATCCACTTTTTATTGAAGAAGGAGAAAATATAGAAACAGAAATTGTTTCGATGCCAGGTATCAAACGTTTTTCTTTGGATAGAATTTCTAAAGAATTAGATGAGGTTGTTTCTTTACATATTCCTGCTGTTTTATTATTCGGAATTCCATCAAAAAAAGATGATGAAGGTACAGAAACTTGGAATGATAATGGAATTATGCAACAAGCGATTCGTTTTATCAAGAAAAATTATCCGAGTTTATATGTAATTACAGATGTTTGTTTTTGCGAATACACTTCTCATGGACATTGTGGAATTATACACGATAATGACGTAGATAATGATGCAACTTTAGTCAATATTGCAAAACAAGTTATTTCTCATGCCAAAGCAGGCGTAGATATGGTGGCACCATCAGGAATGATGGATGGAACAATCGATATGATTCGTCAATCTTTAGACAACACAGGTTTTTCAAACTTGCCAATTATGGCGTATTCTGTAAAATATGCATCGGCTTTTTATGGACCTTTTAGAGATGCTGCAGATTCTGCACCCACTTTTGGAGACAGAAGAACCTATCAAATGGATCCATCAAACAGAGATGAAGGAATGCGTGAAGCTACTTTTGATGATCAAGAAGGCGCAGATATTTTAATGGTAAAACCTGCTTTATCGTATTTGGATATCATCAGAGATTTAAAAAATAATTTTGACAGACCTATTGCGTGTTACAATGTAAGTGGCGAATATGCCATGGTAAAAGCAGCAGCAGAAAAAGGTTGGATAGATGGCGAAAAAGTAATGATGGAAAGTTTACTGTCTATGAAAAGAGCAGGAGCAGATATTATTATTACGTATTTCGCTAAGGAGGCTGCCAAAATATTATTGAAAAAATAACGTCATTACGAGGAAGAATGACGAAGTAATCTCTCCATAAAAAGATTGCTTCACTTTGTTCGCAATGACTGAAAGCTAAAAAAATGAAATTCAAAAAATCAAAAAAATTATACAATAAAGGATTGCAACACTTAGTTGGAGCTGTAAATTCTCCAGTAAGAGCATTTAGTTCAGTAGGTGGAAATCCTTTATTTATCAAAAAAGCAAAGGGAAGTAAAATTACAGATGTTGATGGCAATGAATATGTGGATCTAGTAGGTTCTTATGGACCTATGATTTTAGGACATCGTCATAAAAAAGTAGAAAAAGCAGCTAAAAAGGCCTTAAAAAAAGGATATTCTTTTGGTGCTTCTACTGAAGCTGAAATTAAATTGGCAAAAATTGTTTGCGATGCTTTTCCAGAAATGGATAAAGTACGTTTTGTAAATTCTGGTACAGAAGCTGTTTTAAGCGGAATTCGTTTAGCAAGAGCATTTACAGGGAAAGATAAAATCATCAAATTTTCTGGATGTTATCATGGGCATCAAGATGCATTATTGGTAGCTGCTGGTTCTGGTTTGGCTACTTTAAGTTTACCTGGTTCTAAAGGTGTTCCTGAAGGTGCTGTAAAAAATACCTTAATTGCAGAATACAACAATTTAGAAAGTGTAAAAGCGCATTTTGATAAATACGATGATATTGCTGGGGTTATAATTGAACCTGTAGGAGGAAATATGGGCGTTGTAATTCCACAAAACGATTTCTTAAAAGAATTAAAAGAATATTTACAAACTAAAGGAGCTTTGTTAATTGCAGATGAGGTGATGACTGGTTTTCGTTCAAAATTTGGTGGAGCTCAAGAAGTATTAGGAGTTACTGCAGATATTACTTGTTTAGGTAAAGTTATTGGAGGAGGTTTTCCTGTGGGAGCTTATGGAGCAAGAAATGAAATTATGGAACAAGTGGCGCCTTTAGGAGGCATGTACCAAGCAGGAACTTTGTCTGGAAACCCAATTGCAATGGCTGGAGGAATCTCTACGCTTACTGAATTGAAAAGACAAAATCCTTATGATAAGTTTGAAGAAATTGGTGCAATTTTAGAAGTAATTTTACTAGAAACTGCTAAAAAATACAAGGTAGATTTAACTGTAAATCGTTTTGGTTCTATGATGAATCCTTTCTTTACAAATAGTAAAGTTACCAATTTTGAAGAAGCACAAACTTCAAACACAAAGAAGTTTGCAGTTTTCTTTTGGGAAATGATTAAAAACGGAGTCTTTTTACCACCAAGTCAGTTTGAAGCATGGTTTTTAAACTCAGCAATTTCAGAAAAAGATATTAAAGTGTTTGCAAACGCTGTTGATAAGGCAATGGAGAAAGTGGTAAATAGTTAAAAAGTTAAAAGTAATAAAGTTGGAAAGTAACTTTTAAACTTGCTACTTTCAAACTTTTCAACTAAAACAGAATGATAAAAAACGATTTATTTTTAAGAGCATTAAAAGGAGAAACTGTAGACAGACCACCAGTTTGGATGATGCGTCAAGCAGGAAGATATTTGCCAGAATTTATGGAAATCAAGAAAAAATATGATTTCTTTACACGCTGTCAAACTCCAGAGTTAGCATCAGAAATTACTGTACAACCTATCAGAAGATATGGTATGGATGCTGCTATTTTGTTTTCAGATATTTTGGTAATTCCACAAGCTATGAATATAGAAGTGGAAATGAAACCTAATTTTGGGCCCTATTTACCAAATCCAATTCGTACTCAAAAAGATTTAGATTCTGTAATTGTTCCAGATATTCAAGATACTTTAGGGTATGTAATGGAGGCTATAAAAGCAACCAAAGAAAAGCTGAATGATGAAATTCCGTTGATTGGTTTTGCAGGTTCACCTTGGACAATTTTATGTTACTGTGTACAAGGTCAAGGCTCAAAAAATTTCGATAAAGCCAAAGAATTGTGTTTTACAAATCCTGTGGTTACACATTCTTTATTACAAAAAATTACAGACACTACTATCGCATATTTAAAAGCAAAAGTAAAAGCAGGTGTAAATGCTGTTCAGGTTTTCGATTCTTGGGGAGGCATGTTATCTCCAGTAGATTATCAAGAATTTTCTTGGCAATACATACAACAAATTATCAATGCCTTAAAAGACGAAACACCAGTAATTGCATTCGGAAAAGGTTGTTGGTTTGCATTGAATGAAATGTCTAAATCAGGTGCTTCTGCATTGGGTGTAGATTGGACTTGTTCTGCAAGAAATGCACGTTATTTATCAGGGGGAAGAATTACCTTACAAGGTAATTTTGATCCATCAAGATTATTGTCTCCACCATCGGAAATTAAAAGAATGGTGCATCAAATGATTAATGAATTTGGGAAAGATAGGTATATTGTAAATTTAGGTCACGGAATTTTACCAAACATTCCATTAGATAATGCCAAAGCATTTGTGGATGCTGTAAAAGAGTATAAAAGTCCATCTTAATATTCAAAAAAAATCCTGTTAGCATTCTATAAACATTTAGGTATTAACATAACAATTGTATTTTGGGCGTTACTTTACCCTGAATTCCTTCAGGTTAAAGTCGCGCTTTCCATTATATCCCTGAAACAAGTTCAGGGGATGCCATTTCAATCGCTAACGCACTTTTTTGCCAATTAAAAGAATTATAATTAAGGCAATACTTATCAATATAAGAAATTAAAAAAAATCAAAAATGTATAAAAGGGAAATCATTAAAAACCTGAACTATAAACAAATATGTGCTCTGTTTGTTTGGTTTTTTAAACATCCTTTTTTTATGTTGGCTACAGTTAAAGCTACAATTATTACTTTGCGAGTTGCTCAAAAAGAGTTTCCAAATATTCATGGTTTACATAACAAAGCCAATGCTTTTCGTCATGCAATATGGAATATCTTTATAGCAAAAGAATGTGCGAAATTTAGTGATGATTTAGATAAAGTTTTGCGTTGGACAAAACAAATTACAGATTGGCACGAAGAGTTTTCTCCGAATGAAGAAATGGCGAAATTAATGGATTTGCACAATAATAAAATTGGTAGAAAATATTTTCTAAAATTAAAAGACAAATCTAAAAGTGAGATTGTTGATGCCCTTTGTCTAAAATTAGAAAATGCTAAAAAAATTAATTTAAAATCTACATTAGAAAAAATCGATAATTTGGTATTTTTGAAAGACTAAATCCATTAAACTTACTGCTATGTTAAAAAATATCATTTTAGGAATCAAAGAGTATGCTGGTGCATTTGAGCTTATTTCAAAACTAAAACTATGGAGATACTTTATTATCCCAATTTTAATAAGTGTATTAACAGCCATTTTTATAGGTATAGAAGCCTATGTTTTATCTGATAATGTTGGTGGTTTTATTGCCAAAATTTGGGTTTGGGATTGGGGAAAAGAAACCTTTGCATCAATCAGTAATTTTGTAGGTGGCATTGTAGTGCTTGTAATTGGGTTAATTTTATACAAGCATATTATAATGGCTTTGTCTGCGCCATTTATGAGTCCAGTTTCAGAAAAAATTGAAAAATATTATTATGGAGATTTAAAACATTTACATCGTAAAACAACGAATTCAGAGCAACTGATTCGTGGAATTAGAATAAACCTAAGAAACTTAGGTAAAGAATTGTTAATTACAATTCCTATTTTATTATTAAAATTCATTCCGATTGTAAATATTTTTTCTACTATTTTATTGTTTGTAGTGCAGGCTTACTATGCAGGTTTTGGTAACATGGATTATACTTTAGAGCGTCATTTAAGTTATAAAGAAAGTGTTGATTTTGTAAGTAAAAACAAAGGTTTTGCCATAGGAAATGGTATTGTATTTATGTTGTTTTTATTTATTCCAATTGTAGGAATTATTGTTGTTTTACCACTTTCAGTAACTGCTTCATCTCGAAAAACACTTAAACTATTACACAATAAACACGAAATCGTTTATGAAAAATAAGTTCTACAACTACATAGAAAATCTCCAAGATACCATTACCTCTAAATTAGAAGCTGTTGATGGTTTGGCTAAATTTAAACAAGATATTTGGCAAAGAAAAGAAGGTGGAGGAGGAAGAACTCGTGTTATTGAAAACGGTGCTGTTTTTGAAAAAGGAGGCGTGAATATTTCTAAAGTGTTTGGAGAGTTACCTGAAGCCCTCAGAAAGCAATTTAATGTAAAGGAAGGTAACTTTTTTGCTTGTGGTTTAAGTTTGGTATTGCATCCAAAAAATCCTTTTGTACCCACAGTTCATGCCAATTGGCGTTATTTTGAAATGTATGATTCTGATGGGAATATTGTAACACAATGGTTTGGTGGAGGTCAAGATTTAACACCTTATTATTTATTTGATGAAGATGCAACTCATTTTCATAGAGTTTGTAAATCCGCTTGCGACAAACATCACCCTGAGTTTTATCCAAAGTTTAAAAAAACCTGTGATGAGTATTTTTGGAATGCACACAGAAACGAAGCACGTGGAATTGGAGGTTTATTTTTCGATTATTTAAAAGAAACGGATGAGTTTTCAATTGAAAACAGATACAATTTTGTAACTCAAGTTGGCAATAGCTTTTTAGAAAGTTATGTACCCATTGTAGAAAAGAGAAAAGCAATTTCTTATACAAAAGAACACAAAGATTGGCAAGAAATAAGAAGAGGAAGGTATGTAGAATTCAATTTAGTACACGATAGAGGAACACTTTTTGGTTTAAAAACAAATGGTAGAATAGAGAGTGTTTTAATGAGTTTACCACCAGTTGTGCAATGGAAATACAATCATAAACCAGAAGAAAACTCTGATGAGGCTAGATTGTTAGAGATTTTAGAAACTCCTAAAAACTGGATTTTGTGTTAAGTTATCACCTCTAATTTTTAAAAATCAAAATATTGAATATCTTTTTTTGAAATGCCAAAATAAATTATACTTTAAATCATAATTCTATTGCTAAAGGTACTAATTCTTTGATTAATGAGAGACCTTTCAATTACCACCAGAAAAAGAGAAACATATATAAAATTTATTCAGGTTTATAGATATCTAAAATGGCAGATGATAAGATGAATATTATTGAATATTTAAGTATTTAATATTATTATTGAATTATATTTTAAATTAATTTTAAAACAGCCTTATATTTTAAGGATATTACAATTTTTTTAAAAGCTTTATTTTTAGATTTTAGCTATTTTTTAAGAAAAAATCAACGCTTTTTTGTACTTTTGCAAAATATAAAGTATAGAAATGGCAAGATTTGAATTAAAGTTACCTAAAATGGGGGAAAGTGTTGCAGAAGCAACTATTACTTCTTGGTTAAAAGAAGTAGGAGATTCTATCGAATTGGATGAGGCTGTTGTAGAAATTGCTACAGATAAGGTTGATTCTGAGGTACCAAGTGAGGTAGAAGGCACTTTAGTTGAAATTTTATTTGAAAAAGATACTGTTGTTGGTGTTGGAGAAACTATTGCCATTATTGATACTGAAGGAGAAGATTCGAATTCAGAAAATACACAAAATGTCACTTCTAATGACACTGTCATTTCGAGTACAGTTGAGAAATCTCTTCAAGAACAAGAAGAAAAAGCTGTTGAAATTACAGCAACACCAATCGCAAAAACTTCAGATTCGGGTAAATTTTATTCACCATTAGTAAGAAACATTGCGCAAACTGAAGGTGTTTCTATGGAAGAGTTAGAAGGTATATCAGGCACAGGAAAAGAGGGAAGAGTAACTAAAAATGATATTTTATCATTTATAGAAAATAGAGGAAATACTAAAAATACTGATGCTAATGAAATTTCAAATCCAGTTGAGAAATCGCAACCAGTAAAATCAACTCAAATAGAAAAACCAGTTGCAAAAGCAGCTCCTCTTTCTGTAAATGGTGGGGATGAAATTATAGAAATGAGTAGAATGGGTAAACTGATAGCCAAGCATATGGTTGCTTCAGTACAAACCTCTGCTCATGTGCAATCTTTTATAGAAATTGATGTTACCAACATTGTAAAATGGAGAAATAGAGTAAAGGACGCTTTCTTGAAAAGAGAAGGAGAAAAGTTGACTTTTACCCCAATTTTAATGCAAGCTGTTGCATCTACCATTAAAAAATATCCACTTATAAATATTGCTTTGGATGGCGATAATATTATTAAAAAGAAAAACATCAATTTAGGAATGGCTGCTGCTTTGCCAGATGGTAATTTAATTGTACCAGTGATTAAAAATGCTGATCAATTGAATTTAGTTGGTATGACAAAGGCTGTGAATGATTTGGCAAATAGAGCAAGAAATAACGGATTGAAACCAGATGAAATACAAGACGGAACGTACACTGTAACTAATGTTGGTAGTTTTGGTTCTGTTATGGGTACACCAATAATCAATCAACCTCAAGTTGCTATCTTGGCCTTAGGTGCAATTAGAAAGGTGCCAGCGGTTATAGAAACTCCTGAAGGTGATTTTATAGGCATTAGACAAAAAATGTTTGTCTCACATTCTTACGATCATAGAGTTGTAAATGGTGCTTTAGGTGGAATGTTTATTAAAACTTTAAAAGAAATTTTAGAGGCTTGGGATGTGAATCAAGATTTCTAAAATCTAAAAATATCGTAAAAAAAAAAGAGCTTGAAAATACAAGCTCTTTTTTTATGAAATATATAAAAATTTATGAATTACTTTCTGTTCTAGTTTCAGGTTTTTTTTCACCTTTTTCTATATTGATAGTCAATTCATCTTTAACGTCATCAAAGTCCATTTTAATGGTATCGCCTTCAGTTAGTTTAGAATTTACAATTTCTTCGGCTAAGGCGTCTTCAATATACTTTTGAATAGCTCTCTTTAATGGTCTTGCACCATATTTTTTATCAAAACCTTTGTCAGCAATATAATCTTTAGCTTTATCACTTAAATTTAAAGTGTAACCTAAATCAGAAATTCTGTGGAGTAATTTATCCAATTCAATATCAATGATTGAGTGAATATCTTCTCTTTCTAAGGCGTTAAAAACAATCACATCATCAATTCTATTTAAAAATTCAGGCGCAAAAGATTTCTTTAAGGCACCTTCAATTACAGATTTTGCATGTGCATCTGCCTGTTCTTTTCTAGAAGATGTTCCAAAACCAACTCCACCACCGAAGTCTTTTAATTGACGAGCACCTATGTTAGAGGTCATGATAATAATTGTGTTTCTAAAATCAATCTTTCTACCTAAACTATCAGTAATATGTCCATCATCTAAAATTTGCAACAACATATTAAAAACATCAGGGTGCGCTTTTTCAATTTCATCTAATAAAATAACAGCGTATGGTTTTCTGCGTACTTTTTCAGTTAATTGACCACCTTCTTCGTAACCAACGTAACCTGGAGGGGCACCTATTAAACGAGAAATCGCGAACTTTTCCATATATTCACTCATGTCAATTCTAATTAAAGAATCATCAGAATCAAATAATTCACGAGCTAAAATTTTAGCCAATTGAGTTTTACCAACACCAGTTTGTCCTAAAAAAATAAAAGATCCAATAGGTTTGTTTGGGTCTTTTAAACCAACTCTATTTCTTTGTATGGCTTTCACAACTTTTGTAACAGCTTCATCTTGCCCAATTACCTTACCTTTAATCATGGCTGGTAATTCATGCAAACGATGACTTTCAGCTTCTGCAACTCTATTTACAGGGATACCTGTCATCATAGAAACTACTTCAGCAACATTATCTTCTGTTACAATTTCTCTATTTAATTTAGAGTCATCTTCCCACTGTTTTTGGGCAGAATTTAAAGCAGCTTCCATATTTTTTTCATCGTCTCTTAACTTTGCAGCTTCTTCATATTTTTGTCCATTTACAGCTTTGGTTTTTTGCTCTTTAATAATTTCTAGCTGAGCTTCTAATTCTAAAACTTGTTTTGGAACAACAATATTGGTAATGTGAATTCGAGAACCAGCTTCATCTAAAGCATCAATAGCTTTGTCTGGTAAATACCTGTCTGTCATGTATCTATTTGTTAATTTTACACATGCTTCAATAGCATCATCTGTAAAATCAACATTATGATGTTCTTCGTATTTGCCTTTAATGTTGTTTAAAATTTGTATGGTTTCTTCAACAGTTGTAGGGTCTACAATTACTTTTTGAAAACGGCGTTCTAAAGCACCATCTTTTTCAATGTTTGTTCTAAATTCATCTAAAGTGGTAGCACCAATACATTGAATTTCACCTCTTGCTAAAGCAGGTTTTAACATGTTAGAAGCGTCTAAAGAACCTGTAGCACCACCAGCACCAACTATAGTATGAATTTCATCAATAAATAAAATGATGTCATCGTTCTTTTCTAACTCATTCATTAAAGCTTTCATGCGCTCTTCAAACTGGCCTCTGTATTTTGTACCTGCTACTAGGCTTGCTAAATCTAAAGAAACAATGCGTTTATCAAATAAAATTCGCGACACTTTTCTGTCTACAATTCGCAATGCCAAACCTTCAGCAATGGCAGATTTACCAACTCCTGGTTCACCAATTAACATTGGGTTGTTCTTTTTTCTACGGCTTAAAATTTGTGAAACACGCTCAATTTCTTTTTGACGCCCAACTACAGGATCCAACCTTCCTTTTTCAGCCAAATCAGTCAAGTCTCTACCAAAATTATCTAAAACAGGTGTTTTAGATTTTTTATTGGTTTTTCCTTGTTGTTTTTGTTCAAAAGGATTGGTTTTATCTGAAGCATATTCGTCATCAGAAGGTGTTTCAGCTATTGGGTTTGAAGGCAAATCAGCATCAACATCATCTACATGTAATTGTTTGTACAATGCTTTAGCTTCATCATAATTTACATGATATTTCTGAATCAACTTAGTAGTTGGATCATTCTCATTTCGTAATACACAAAGTAATAAATGCGCTGTGTCTATAGCATCACTTTGATACAGTTTAGCTTCTAAAAATGTTGTTTTTAAAGCTTTCTCTGCCTGCCTTGTTAATCGTAAACTTGGTTTATCTGTAAGTTCTGTAAATGTTGGGTTTGACGGATTTAATTGCTCCAGCTTTTTTCGTAATAGGGTAAAGTCAACATCAAATGCTGTTAATATTTCTATTGCTTTTCCTTCGCCTTTTCTAATCAAACCAAGTAAAAGATGCTCAGTTCCAATAAATTCGTGCCCTAACCTTAGGGCTTCTTCTTTACTGAATGTGATTACATCTCTAACTTTTGGTGAAAAATTATCGTCCATATTTCTTTCTTTCTAATTTGATGTGATGTAAATTTAGTCCTTTTTTATCAAAATAATTACAAAAAAGATGCCATTGTAAAAAACTGACAGTTTGACTCGAAGTACAATGTAGAAAACTATTGGAAATCAAGCAAATAATATACTGTTAAAAATTATTAAAAAATGTTGATAACTCTGCTGTTTTGAAGAGTCTAAATTCTTTGCAAATACTATGAGAAATCGTATCTTGCCATGTTTTAAATTTTAGCATAAA
The DNA here is from genome assembly GCF_965660385.1 of Polaribacter sp. Lineage (GTDB taxonomy): Bacteria > Bacteroidota > Bacteroidia > Flavobacteriales > Flavobacteriaceae > Polaribacter. The sequence goes on along the minus strand of NZ_CBFHZT010000004.1, from coordinate 8,469 downwards.
TACTAATAAGAATTATATATGGCAGACGGAGAAAAATTAATTCCGATTAATATTGAAGAGCAGATGAAAGCTGCATACATTGATTACTCAATGTCAGTAATAGTTTCAAGAGCATTACCAGATGTAAGAGATGGTTTAAAACCAGTGCATAGAAGGGTTTTGTATGGTATGCATGAGTTAGGAATTAAAGCAACAGGTGCTTATAAAAAATCAGCAAGAATTGTTGGTGAAGTATTGGGTAAATATCATCCTCATGGAGATACTTCTGTTTATGATTCTATGGTAAGAATGGCACAAGATTGGAGTGTGCGTTATATGATGGTTGATGGTCAAGGTAACTTCGGCTCAGTAGATGGAGATTCTCCTGCTGCAATGCGTTATACTGAGGTAAGAATGCAAAAAATATCAGAAGAAATGCTAGCTGATATTGAAAAAGAAACTGTAGATCATACCCTAAATTTTGACGATACGTTGCAAGAACCTACTGTTCTACCAACCCGTATTCCGAATTTATTAGTAAATGGTGCCTCTGGTATTGCTGTTGGTATGGCTACAAATATGGCGCCTCATAATTTAACAGAAGTTATTAATGGTACTGTTGCCTATATTGATAATAGAGATATCGAAATCGATGAATTAATGCAACATATAACTGCACCTGATTTTCCAACAGGAGGTATTATTTATGGTTATGATGGTGTAAGAGAAGCCTTTCATACAGGTCGTGGACGAATTGTAATGCGTGCAAAAGCCAATGTTGAAGAGGTTAAGGGGCGTGAGTGTATTGTGGTAACAGAAATACCATACCAAGTGAATAAGGCAGATATGATTAAGAAAACTGCTGACTTGGTTAATGAAAAGAAAATTGAAGGTATTGCTAATATTAGAGATGAGTCTGATAGAAATGGAATGCGAATTGTATATATTTTAAAACGAGATGCCATTCCAAATATCGTTTTAAATAAGTTGTTCAAATACACGCAATTACAAACTTCTTTTAGTGTAAATAATATTGCACTTGTTAAAGGAAGACCAGAACAATTAAATTTAAAACAATTAATTCATTATTTTGTTGAACACAGACACGAAGTTGTAGTTAGAAGAACTGAATTTGAATTAAAAAAAGCTGAAGCAAGAGCACATATTTTAGAAGGTTTAATAATAGCTTCTGATAATATTGACGAAGTAATTAAAATAATAAGAGCATCCTCTAATGCAGATGAAGCAAGAACTAGTTTAATAGAACGTTTTGAACTTACAGAAATACAAGCAAAGGCTATTGTAGAAATGCGATTACGTCAGTTAACAGGTCTAGAACAAGACAAGTTACGTGCTGAGTACGAAGAAATAATGTTAACAATTACAGATTTAAAAGATATTTTAGCAAATGAGCCTAGACGTTATCAAATCATAAAAGATGAATTGTTGCACATCAAAAGTAAATATGGTGATGAGCGAAAATCAACCATAGAGTATGCTGGAGGTGATATGCGTATTGAGGATATGATTCCTGATACAAAAGTAGTGGTTACTATCTCTAACGCAGGTTACTTAAAACGTACTAATCTTGATGAATACAAGGTGCAGAATAGAGGAGGAAGAGGTCAAAAAGGAGCAACTACAAGAAATGAGGATTTCTTAGAGCACTTATTTGTGGGTACAAACCACCAATATATGTTATTCTTTACTCAAAAAGGAAAAGTATTTTGGATGCGTGTTTACGAAATTCCTGAAGGTGGAAAAAACACCAAAGGTAGAGCAATGCAAAACTTAATCAATATAGAACAAGATGATAAAGTTAAAGCATTCTTAGTAACTCAAGATTTAAAAGACGAAGACTATATCAATAGCCATTATGTAATTATGGCCACCAAAAAAGGTCAGGTTAAAAAGACTTCTTTAGAGCAATATTCACGTCCAAGAACCAATGGTATCAATGCAATTACTATTAAAGATGGTGATGAGTTGTTAGAAGCTAAATTAACCACTGGAGATAGTCAGGTAATGTTGGCACTAAAATCAGGTAAAGCAATTCGTTTTGAAGAAGCAAAAACAAGACCAATGGGTAGAACAGCCTCTGGTGTTAGAGGAATTACACTACAGCACGAAAATGATGAAGTTATAGGTATGGTTGCTGTAAATGATATGGAAAGTAATATTCTTGTTGTATCTGAAAGAGGATATGGAAAAAGATCAAGCTTAGAAGATTATAGAGTAACCAATAGAGGAGGTAAAGGAGTAAAAACTTTAAATATTTCTGACAAAACAGGTAACCTTGTTGCCATTAAAAATGTTGACGATTCTAACGATTTAATGATTATCAACAAATCTGGAATTATTATTAGAATGGCAGTTGAAGATTTAAGAGTTATGGGGCGTGCAACACAAGGTGTACGACTAATAAACATTAAAGATGATGACAGTATTGCTGCTGTTGCCAAAGTAGTAAATGAAGATGATTCTGAAGCAGAGTCAGAAAATGGCACGGAAATTGAAAATAATACAAACGAAAACCAAGAATAACAATAAATACAATAAAAACAGAGTAAAATGAAAAATCAAATATTAGCACTTTCATTAGGATTGATGTCAATTGGAATGTTTGGGCAAAAAAGTGAACTTAAAGCTGTAGAAAAAGCTTTGAAAAAAGAAGATTTTAAAACAGCTAAACAAACTATTGCTTCAATAGATGAAAGTGCTGTGGAAGATAAATATAAAGCCAAGTACTACTTCTTAAAAGGTTCTGCTTATGGAAAATCTGATGTGGAAAAGGCTGTTGCTGCTTATAATAAATTGTTTGATTATGAAAATGAAATAGGTAAGCAAAAATATACTAAAGATGCACAACCTAAATTAGATATCTTAATTCAGTTTGTTGCTGATAAAGCTATTAATGCTTATAATGATGATAAAAATTATAAAGTGGCTGCTAAAAACTTTTATTTAACTTACAAGTTAAGTCCAAAAGATACTACTTTTTTATATAATGCTGCAGTTAGTGCTTCCTTAGCTAAAGAATTAGATACTTCATTAAAATATTATAATAAATTAAGAGAAATAGGCTATACAGGAAAAACTGCTCAATATTTGGCAACAAATAAAGCTACTGGTGAAGAAGAATTGTTTCCTAATAAAAACTTAAGAGATGTTTCTGTTAAATCAAACTCTCATACTAATCCAGTTGATAAATATTCAGAATCTAAACAAGCAGATATTGTTAAAAGTATCGGGTATATACTTATAAATCAAGGGAAAACAGATGAAGCTATAGTGGCAATTAAAGAAGCTAGAAAGTCTAACCCAAAAGATTTAAACCTATTATTAAACGAAGCGCAATTATACATTAAATTAGAGCAGATGGATAAATTTGGTGCTTTAATGGAAGAGGCAATAGAGTTAGATCCAAATAACCCAACACTATTTTTTAATCTTGGTGTTGTAAATCAAAATGAAAAAAAGACAGAACAAGCAATTACCTATTACAAGAAGGCAATTGAGATAAAGCCAGATTATGCAGATGCTTACATGAATTTAGCTGTAGCTATTTTGTCTGGAGAACAAGCCATAGTAGAAGAAATGAATAAAAATTTATCTAATTTTAAGAAATACGACGAATTAGAGAAAAAACAAAAAGCATTATACAAAAAGGCTTTACCATATTTAGAAAAAGCAGATGAATTAAGTAGATCTGAAGAAACCGTAAAATCTTTACTAAACATATACGATGTTTTGTTAATGACTGAAAAAGCAGATGTATTGAGACCTGTTTATAAAGAAATGAGAGGTCAGTAATATACCTCTGTTTGTAAAAAAAACCGAAACTTTTTGAGTTTCGGTTTTTTTTTATATAATCTTTTTAATCACTCTCAGTTTATGAGTGTGTTTTTGTAAATCAGCGTTAAAAATACCACTATGATCTAAAGTGTCAATTCGCACTTTACCATGGGCATGAATAATATTATAGTCTTTTAAAACAATACCAACATGTATTATTTCACCTTCTTCATTGTCAAAAAAAGCTAAATCACCAGGTTCACTTTCTTCTATAAAACTTAACACTTCTCCTTGTTTTGCTTGTTCACGAGCATTTCTATATAACTTATAACCACAGAGTTTGTAAACCATTTGTGTAAAACCAGAACAATCAATACCAAAAGGTGTTTTACCACCCCATAAAAAAGGGGTATTTAAAAAAATAAAAGCTTTTTGTATAATTTCAGTTTTTGGTAAATTTCCTGAAAAAGTGTCTCCCTCAAATCGAAATTTTTTATCATTTAAAAAGAAATCTTCACCTTTTAATAAAGGCAGCCTTGACCCGATTGGAATTGTAGAGAGTTTTTTATCGGAATCTGTAATAAAATCAATAAGTTGAGCAGTGTAAATTTCATCAGCTTTTGTTATTTTATGATAGGTCTCATCAGAAATAAATTCAAACTGTTTGTTATCAATAAAACCTTCGTAATTATCAAAAGATAATTTAATTTTACTCCAATACTTATCTTTTTCAAGAATTGTAAACGTTTCTCCCAATAACACCTGACTAATCATTTCTGATTTGTCTGACGGCTCTCCTCTTAAAGCAACGATACTTAAATTACAAATGCCATAAGTCATTTAGTTTACAAGTTTTATATTGAAAAAAAGGTGTTTATAGTTTTTCGATAATAATTGCACTAGCACCACCACCACCATTACAAATTGCTGCAGCACCGATTTTGGCATCATTTTGTTTTAAGATAGATGTTAAAGCAATTACAATTCTTGCACCAGATACACCCAATGGATGACCAAGCGAAACTGCACCACCATTTACGTTTACTTTATCATCACTAATATTTAATATTTTCATATTAGCCAAACCAACAATTGAAAATGCTTCGTTTAACTCAAAATAATCAACATCATCGATAGTAATATTGGCTTTATCTAAAGCTTTTGGTAGCGCTTTTGCAGGTGCAGTTGTAAACCATTTAGGCTCATGAGCAGCATCAGCATAGCTTCTAATTTTTGCTATTGGTGTTACGTTTAATTCCTTTGCTTTTTCAGCAGACATTAAAACTAGAGCAGCTCCACCATCATTTATAGTTGATGCGTTTGCAGCAGTTACTGTTCCTTCTTTTGTAAAAGCAGGTCTTAATGCAGGTATTTTGTCCATTTTAACATTCTTATATTCCTCATCCTCAGAAAATATAATAGGTTTTCCACGTCTTTGAGGAATAGAAACAGGTATAATTTCATCATCAAATTTACCTTCGCTCCAAGCTTTAGCAGAGCGTTGGTATGATTGTATTGCAAATGTATCTTGATCTTCTCTAGAAAATTCATATTTAGCCGCACATTCGTCAGCACAAACCCCCATAGCTACTTTTCCATAAGCATCAACTAAACCATCTTTCTGCATACCATCTTCCATAGTAATCGGTCCAAATTTAGAGCCAGTTCTTGCATGTTGATAATGAGGAATGGAGCTCATGTTTTCCATACCACCAGCAACAACAATATTAGCATCACCTAAAGCAATGGTTTGAGCCGCTAACATTATCGATTTCATACCAGATGCACAAACTTTATTTATTGTAGTACATGGAACCGTGTCTGGAATACCAGCATAAATTGCAGCTTGCCTAGCAGGAGCTTGTCCTAACCCAGCAGAAACAACATTTCCCATAAAAACTTCTTCAACTAAGTTTGGCTCTAATTTTATTTTTTCAAGAGCGCCTTTTATAGCTATAGCTCCCAATTTAGGTGCAGAAATGGTAGATAAACTCCCCATAAAACTTCCTATTGGTGTTCTTGCAACAGATACTATTACTACATCTTTCATAAATTATATAAGATTTTAATTGATGTGCTTTTTCTAACGCTAAATTAATCATTTTAAATCAAAAAGAAATTGTAATTTTTAGCCTTCGTATTTTTACTGTAAGTTTGTTAAACTAACAAAAGTTGAGATGAGTGAATTTGTAAATAAAATTTATAGACATAATACCATAATTTATAAAGTGATTTTATTTTTAATCACAACAATAGCTATTGTGTATTTGTTTCCAAAAGGTGGTCAATTTAAATATGATTTTAGTAATGGTCAGCTGTGGAAATACGATAACCTTTATGCAACTTTTGATTTTGCTATTCAAAAAACCGAAGAAGAAATAACAAAAGAAAAACAAAGCATAAGGAAAAACGCAAAATTATATTTTTTGTATGATACAGAAATTGTTAGTCAAGTAAAAACTGTTTTCAAAACAAAACTTAATCAGCTAAATACAAATGATTCTTTATCTGTTAATGATTTAGAACAGCTACAAAATGTAGGAAATAATATTATACAAAAGGTTTATAAAATTGGTTTTTTAGAAGGAATTAGTGAAAACCGTGTTTCTAAAAATAATGAAATTATTGCATTAAAAAAGGAAAATGAGGTACAAGATATTCTATTTAAAAGTTTATATAAATCAAAAGATGTTTTACAAATAATTAGAAATAATTTGGGTGATGAACCCTATTCTTACGGACAAGAAATTTTATTAGATATTCTTGCAGGAATTATTAAACCTAATGTTTCGTTTGATAAATCATTGACAGATAAAGTAATTGAAAACGAAATCAATAATATTTCATATACAAAAGGAAAAGTTTCAGAAGGGGAGCTTATCATATTTAAAGGTGATATTGTTGAAGGAAAAAAGTTAGCCATTTTAAATTCACTAAAAAGTGAATCGGAATCTAAGGTTTGGACAGATTCTAATTATAATTGGATTATTTTTGGTTACACCATTTTAGTATCCTTAGCACTTTTAATGTTGTTATTATTTCTCTCTAAATATAGAACTGAGATTTTTGACAATAACAATAAAGTAACCTTTATCTTTTTTAATGTTTTTGCTATTATTTTCATTCAAACTTTGGTAATTAAATACAATTCTGATTATTTGTATGTAGTACCATTAAGTATTTTACCCATCATCATAAAGGCATTTTTTGATGCTCGATTAGGGTTGTTTACACATGTTTTAACAGTTTTACTTCTAGGATATATTGTGCCAGATAGTTTTGAGTTTATTTACCTTCATATCATTGCAGGAATTGTAACAATTTTAACCGTATCAGAGTTATATAAGAGAGCCAATTTATTTATTTCAGTAGCACAGATAACGTTAATTTATATGCTAACGTATTTTGCCTTTTCTATTATTAAAGAGGGTAATGCATCACAAATAAATTTAAATTATTTTATGCTATTCGCTGCAAATGGTTTGTTATCATTTTTATCAATCATACTCATTTATATTTATGAAAAAGTTTTTGGGCTAGTTTCTGATGTTACACTCTTAGAATTATCAAATACAAATTCTAAACTGTTAAGAGAGCTAAATGAAAAAGCTCCAGGTACATTTCAACATTCAATGCAAGTTGCAAATTTAGCTGAAGCAGCAGCAAATGAAATTGGTGCAAATTCAATGTTGGTTAGAACAGGTGCATTGTATCATGATATTGGTAAAATGTTAAACCCAATGTATTTTACCGAAAATCAATCAACAGGGGTGAATCCGCATAACGATTTATCGCCAATAGATAGTTCTACCATTATTACCAATCATGTTATAAAAGGAGTTGAGTTAGCCAAAAAATATAATTTACCTGATCGAATCATAGATTTTATAAGAACGCATCATGGAACAAGTTCTACCTATTATTTTTATAATAAAGAACAAGAATTAAACCCTGATACTAAGGTTGATATCAAGAAATTTCAATATAAGGGGCCAATACCTTTCTCTAAAGAAACTGCAATTTTAATGATGTGTGATGCAGCAGAAGCCGCATCTAAAAGTATAAAAAACCCAACAGCACAATCTATTAATAATTTGATAGATAGAATTTTAGCCAAGCAAATGGCAGATAATCAGTTTTTGAATTCAGATATAACTTTTAGAGAAATAGAAGTGATTAAAAAAATTATAAAGAAAAAGTTGATGAACATCTATCATTTAAGGATTGAATATCCCGAATAAAAAAAGTTGATAAAAAGCAAAAAAAACTTTGGTAAATTGCATTTCTAATATTACATTTGCACTCGCAATTTCTATCAAGCTTTTAAAGATTGATAAATTGGAGAGGTGGCAGAGTGGTAATGCAGCAGATTGCTAATCTGTCGACCTTTTTGGTCGCCAGGGTTCGAGTCCCTGTCTCTCCGCAAAATTGCAATAAAATGTAAATTAAAATTTACATTTTATTTCGGGGTGTAGCGTAGCCCGGTCATCGCGCCTCGTTTGGGACGAGGAGGTCGCAGGTTCGAATCCTGCCACCCCGACTTTGTTTTCGTAGAAACATAAAAACTACGGGCTCTTAGCTCAGCTGGATAGAGCACCTCCCTTCTAAGGAGGCGGTCGAAGGTTCGAATCCTTCAGGGCTCACATAAAGCTTCACAGAAATGTGAAGCTTTTTTGTTTTGTATTATGTCTTTAA
>NZ_CBFHZT010000003.1:0-122221 GCF_965660385.1 Polaribacter sp. | reverse complement strand
GCGTACAAAATTACTATTTGTTAAAGAAGATGATAAGTCCAACAAAAAAAACGTTAAGAAAACAAAGAAAAACAGTAAATTAGGCACAACAAATTATAAGGAGTGAAAAAAAACCAGTAAGGAACACAAAACAAACTACAAGGAGCAGACCAAAAGCCATAAGGAAAAGAAAAACAACTGTAAGGAATGCATTAAGACTTGTAAGGAACAGGCAAACATCCGCAAGGAAATAGCAATAAACAGAATAGTAACTAAAAACAAATTGCAAAATGGCAACAAAAAGAACATTATCAGAAGCAGAAACACTAGAGCAGTACAGAGTAGCACTCGAAAACACAGCAAGTCAAACAGAAATAGCCACTATTATGGCAGAATTTGGCTATGACGAAACCTTGTTAACAGAAGGCAAAACCTTATTAACAAAAACACGAGAAGCCTTTGACTTCAACCAAAAAGAAGACGACGAAACCACAGAATCTTACAATAATTTTGCTACTACAAAAGAAAATTTAGCAAAGACATATTCGCTACACAGAAAAAAAGCAAAAGTAATTTTCAGAAAAGAGCCCACAACATTAAGCAGATTGGCTTTAACAGGCAGTTTACCAACAGCTTATATTAAATGGTTAGAAACCGTTAAGAAATTTTATGCAGTAGCATCAGAAGATACAGCCATACAAACCAAATTGGTAAGGCTAAAGATAACCCTAGAAGAAATAAGCGGTACAATAACTTTGATAACCAATTTAGAAGAAGCAAGAGCCACCTATTTACGTGAAAAAGGAGAAAGTCAAGATGCAACAAAAGCAAAAGACAAAGCATTTGCAGAAATAGACGACTGGATGAGCGAATTTTATGCAGTGGCAAAAATAGCCTTAGAAGACAATCCACAACTTTTAGAATCAATTGGTAAAATAGTAAAAAGCTAATATTTTTATCAAATAAACGCCTCAATTTTTTGAGGCGTTTTTTGTTGTGTTACACTTAAAATAAGTACTTTTATTTTATGGAAATAAAAAAGGCTTTGTACAAAGTTGTAGAAGACAAAACCATTACTTGGTTTAAAAATAGTAATGAATACGTAGTATTAGAAAATACAACAGCAGATATTTTAAAAAGATTAGATAAAAATATCCCCATTAAAGAAATTGCTAAAGGATTGTCTAAAAAAATAAATGTTCCTCTAGAAAAAGCTGAAGATTTTATTATTCATCTAAAAAAAGAGGTTTATGATCTTAAAAATACACCTAAAGAAAAAATAGCTAACGATTATAGAGATATAAAAAAACCAAAAACCTATGAATTTATAAAGTTTTATAAAGTAAATAACATCATCTTTAAAGTATCTTTTTTAGGAGAAAAAGAGTTGTATCACATACACCCGAAATTTGACCACTTAACTGTTGATGCTGTTAAAACGTATCAACATGAATTCGATGTTTTTATACATAACAATTTTATATTCTTATATGTAAACAATACATATATAGGTTCTTGGAGTAGTTTTGATTTGCATTATTTTCAAGGAAAATTTTCGATGGAATTTATTCAAAAAATCCATCAAAAACCAGAGGAAGAATGGATGGGTGTTTTTCATGCATCTGCCATTAGCAATGGTAAAAAGTCAATGCTTTTTTTAGGGGATTCTGGTAATGGAAAAAGTACATCTTTAGCACTCTTACAAGCGCATGGTTTTACTTGTTTAGCTGATGATTTTGTACCTATGGATATCGAAAAAAAAGAAGTATTTAGTTTTCCTGCATCAATTTCTATTAAAAAAAATAGCTTAGAAACGTTATTACCTTTTTATCCTGAATTAGAAACCAGTGCAGAATTTCATTTTAAAAGACTCAATAAAATAGTACGCTATTTAAAACCAAATAACACCAATTATTTACAACATTTACCATGCAATAATCTTATTTTTATAAAATATCAAAAAGATAGCGGATTAAAATGCAAAAAGATTTCTAAGCTTGATGCCTTTCAACAATTAATTCCGGATTCATGGCTATCTCCAATACCAGAAAACGCACAACTATTTTTAGATTGGTTTAGTGACGTAAACTGTTACCAACTTATGTATTCTGAAAATGATAAAATGATTGCAACTGTTTCTGAAATTTTTGATAATCAGATTTAAACCTTAAATCAAACGTTTAACTTCTTCAAAATCTAAACCTCCATAATTACCAGAACTCATTAAAACCAAGGCTGTTTTTTCTAAATTCTGACGGAATAAAAAGTTCTTAAATTCAGTTGGATTTGTATAGATAATTAAATCATCACGTTTAAAAGCATTGGCAATTTGCGCTTCTGTTACTTCATCTAACTGTTTAATTTTGACTGCGTGTGGAGAATAAAAAACAACAGCTTTATCTGCAAAATCTAGGGCTCCTTTGTATTCTGCTAAAAACTCGGCATTTAAGCTAGAGTAGGTATGCAATTCTAAGCAGGCTAAAACAGTTCTGTTTTTATACTGCTCTTTTACAGCTTTTGTGGTTGCAAAAACCTTACTTGGTGAATGCGCAAAATCTTTAAAAATTACGGTAGAATTGTTTTCTGCAATCTTTTCTAATCGTTTGTTGGCTCCAGAAAAACTAGCAATTGCTTCATAAAAGTCGTCTTCATCTATTCCCATATGTTGGCAAATCCATTTTGCACCCGCTAAGTTTTGCAAATTGTGTTTTCCAAAAACCTCTAAAGGTAAATCGCCTTCTGCTGTTTCTAAATAGGTGATGCCATCATCTATAAAATGACTTGGAGTTTCATAAGGGTATTTTTTAATGTGATTTTCAGACGATTCAACAACATCTTTTACATTATCATCTTCAACATTATACACCATACTTCCTCCATTAATCATAGCGTCAGTAAAAATTTTAAACTGTTCTTTATAATTTTCAAAAGTTGGAAAAACATTGATGTGATCCCAAGCAATGCCACTTAATAAAGCAATATTTGGTTTGTATAAATGAAACTTTGGGCGCATATCTATAGGTGAACTTAAATATTCATCACCCTCTAAAACAATAAAATCGTTGTCTTGTGTTAAATGTACCATGGTTTCAAAACCTTCTAACTGGGCACCAACCATGTAATCAACTTCTTTTTCATGATAATTCAACACATGTAAAATCATAGAAGTAATGGTTGTTTTTCCATGAGAGCCACCAATAACAACACGAGTTTTATCTTTAGATTGCTCATATAAAAACTCTGGATAAGAATAAATTTTTAAACCTAATTCTTGGGCTTTTAGTAATTCAGGATTATCTTTTTTTGCATGCATTCCTAAAATGACAACATCCAATTCTGTTGTAATTTTATCTGGAAACCATCCGAATTCTTTTGGTAACAAACCATATTTTTCTAGTCGAGATTTTGAAGGATCGTGAATGGTATCATCACTACCAACAACTTGGTATCCTTTTTGGTGTAATGCTATTGCTAAATTGTGCATAGCACTGCCACCTATGGCTATAAAATGGATATTCATATCATAAAAATTAAAAAAAGTAAAAATACAAAAGCTTTCTACAATATGACATTTCTTTAAGATGAAACTCTCTAAAAAGTGTAGTTTATTATTTAAAAATAAGTATTGCCTTTTATATTTTTAACCCTAAGTTTAAATATATTGTTCTATAAATTTTCCTTTTTGAATCAAAAAATTTCATCAATTGATTTTATTTTAACAAAAAATAAATCATATGAGTCCAAACAGATGCCTCTAAGGTTTTACTTTTGTAAGTACATAAATTAAAATAATAATAGTATGAAAAAAGTATTTTTAATATTCAGTTTAATAATTACAGCAACATTTACGGCAAATGCTCAAGAAATTTCCGACAATGCCATTGGTTTACGTTTTGGAGGTGGAAATGGTGTAGGTGGAGAAATTTCTTACCAAAAAGCTTTAGGAAGTAATAATAGATTAGAAATTGATTTAGGCTTGGCAAATGAGTTTACCAACTTTAAAGCTACTGGTTTATACCAATGGGTTTGGAATTTAGAAGAAAAATTTAATTGGTATGCAGGTTTTGGTGGTGGTATTGTTTCTGCTAACGGAACAGGGATTTATGGTTCTGGAGTTGTGGGTATAGAATATAATTTTAATGCACCAATTTTATTATCAATTGACTATAGACCAGAAATAGGAATTGCAGGTGGTTTAACAGGTGTTAATTCTGATGCTTCGTTATCTGTAAGATATCAGTTTTAAATTTTAGAAGTTAAAAAAAATGAGGCTGTCTAAAAAGTATCAAAAATTTGTCATTTCGACTGCAATGGAGAAATCTTATTTATTGATAATTAAATACATAGATTTTTCGACTTCGCTCAAAAGGACATCCAAACATACTTTTCAGATAGCCTCATTTTTTTTGTGATAAGTTTTATTATTATCCTAAAAATGGGTATTTATAATCTTCTGGTGACACAAATGTTTCTTTTATCAAACGAACAGACGTCCATCTTAATAAATTTTGAGCAGAACCAGCTTTATCATTGGTTCCTGATGCTCTTGCACCTCCAAAAGGTTGCTGCCCAACAACTGCTCCTGTTGGTTTATCATTTATATAAAAATTACCAGCTGCATTTTCTAAAGCTTTAGAAGCTTTCTCAACAATATATCTATCCGTAGAAAAAATAGCACCTGTTAATGCATATTCAGTAGATTCATCAACTAATTTTAATGATTCATCTATGTTATCATCTTCATAAATATAAATGGTAATTACAGGTCCAAATAATTCAGTTGTCATAGTAGCATACGTTGGCGATTTTGCTAAAATAACAGTTGGTTGTATAAAATATCCTTTAGATTTATCATAATTACCACCAATAATAACTTCTGCATCAGCATCAGCTTTTGCTGCATCAATGTACTTTGTAATTTTATCAAAAGAACCTTCGTGAATAACTGCATTGATAAAATTATCTGGATTTTCAGGAGAACCCATTTTTAACTCTGATGTTTGCTTTTCTAAATGTTTTCTTACATCTTCCCAAATTGAAACTGGAATATAAGCACGTGAAGCTGCTGAACATTTCTGACCTTGATATTCAAAAGCTCCTCTTGTAATTGCTGTTGCAACTTGCAAAGGATTTGCAGAATTGTGTGCCCAAATAAAGTCTTTTCCACCAGTTTCACCTACAATTCTTGGGTAGGTTTTATAATTATGAATGTTGTTACCAATCTGTTTCCATAAGTTTTTAAATACAGTTGTAGAACCTGTAAAATGTAAGCCAGAAAAATCTGGTGATGACAAACAAGTATCAGAAATCATAACTGGATCTCCATAAACAACATTTATAACGCCATCAGGTAAACCTGCTTCTTTGAATAAATCTACAATTACTTGAGCAGAATACGCTTGATGATCAGATGGTTTCCAAACCACAACATTCCCCATTAACGCAGCAGCAGCTGGTAAATTTGCAGCAATAGATGTAAAGTTAAAAGGTGATATTGCATAAACAAATCCTTCTAAAGGTCTATACTCTACTCTGTTCCAAATTCCAGGTGCAGAAGCTGGCTGATCTTTAAAAATATCAGTCATATATTGCACATTAAACTTAAAGAAATCTATCATTTCACAAGCTGCATCAATTTCTGCTTGATATACGTTTTTTGATTGAGCAATCATCGTTGCTGCATTCATTTTTGCTCTGTATGGCCCTGATAACAATTCTGCAGCTTTTAAAAAGATAGATGCTCTTTCCATCCATGAAATAGAAGACCAAGCTTGTCTTGCTGCTAATGCAGTAGCTATAGCTTCATCTACATGGCTTTTTTCTGCTATATGGTATTGCCCTAAAATGTGTTGATGATCGTGTGGAGGTGTAATATTTTTAGTGTTTCCGGTTCTAACTTCTTTACCATTTATATGCATTGGTACATCCACAGAACTATTAAACATTGTTTTATACGTTGCTAATAATTCTTCTCTTTCTGGAGATCCTGGAGCATAACTTTTTACAGGTTCATTAACTGCTGTAGGAACATTAAAAAATCCTCTTGTCATATTGTATGTTTTTAAATTTGTTTCGACTAATTTTGAAAGTAACAAAGTTACAATTTTTGTTTCAATAAATTTAAGTACTATTTAATGTCTTTTGTTATCATAAATTCAACGATAACATCAAAATTTAAACTTTATGATAAATTAACAAACCGAGAATTTACATGTGCACAGTAACTTATTTACCTTTATCTGATGATAATTTTATAATAACAGCTAATAGAGATGAAACTCCTTTAAGAAAAACCATTCCACCAAAAAAATATATTGAAAAAGATGCTGAGCTAATGTATCCAAAAGATGTTATTGCTGGAGGAACTTGGATTGGTACTAGTAACAAAAAGAGATTAGTATGTTTGTTAAATGGTGGTTTTGAAAATCATATAAGAAAACTGCCCTATAAAATGAGTAGAGGCATTATTGTTAAGAATATACTTTCTACAGAAGATGCTATAAAATATATTAAAGATTTTGATTTTATAAATATAGAGCCATTTACTTTAATTTTAGTTGATTGGAAAACAAATTTAGAAACCCATGAGTTAGTTTGGGATGGTAATCAAAAACATTTTACCCAACTGAATCAAGAGCCCAAAATTTGGTCATCATCTACTTTATATACTAAAAAGATGAAGCAATGTAGAGAAAAGTGGTTTCAAGATTGGTTAGTTAAAAATAAAAACTTTTCTCAAGATAATATTTTAAATTTTCATAATAACGAACATTTAGGAACCCCAGAAACATCGCCAAAAATGAAACGTGATTTTGTACAGACTGTTAGTGTTACTTCATTTCAAAAAGATCAAAACAACATAAAAATAACATATTTTGACCTTTTAAATCATTTAGAATATAATCTTGAATAATTTGGATGGCTCAATGCACTAAAATTAAAAAACTAAGATTTTAGAATAATGCAAATGACACCAAAAACACCAAAATAAAACCTACAGAAGCTACCAACAAATAACTTAAGTTTAGCAAAATAAATTTTAAAAAAGTTTTGATATAGCCTTGCTGATAAAATTTTTTCATTGCGATAAATAGGTAGAGCAGAAACAACAAAATAAAAATCCATATTTCAGGCCTGAGTGTGCATAATCTTAAAATAAAAAAGATAGAAAACAACATAAAAAAGACCGTTTGAATATGAAACACGAAAATAAGATGGTCTATATAAGTAAATTTTCTTCGGATATAATAAAACCTTAAAAACAAAGTAAAAAATGGAAGCAGTATAAAAAGAGCAATTGAACCATAAGACAAGGCCTGACTCAAAAACTGCTCTTTACTATCATCATCTTTTGTTATAGCGTACAAAGTTTTTGCTCTTGTAAACAAAAATCGATTGGTAAAATTTTTAGTCAATCCTAAAGAATCTAAAGCAACATCAGCTTTAGAACTCGGGTATTTTTTTACAAAAGAAGAAAGCCTGTCTAAATCTGTATCACCAAAATTAAAGTTTACACCATTATTTTTAGTTTTGGTAGTATCTTTTGCGTTTTTTTCTACTTCTTCTAAAATCTTTTTTCTTGCAGATTCTGGGATAAATGATTTTTTTAAATCCTTATCTAGTTCATTTTTTATAGAATCTAATTCTTGTACTGTAGGAATTTTCTTCTCCTCTATTACAGAATCTTTCTGTTCTTCAACAGCTTCTGTTTCTGCATAAGAATCATGTGTTAGCGCTTCGTATTTTTCAATGGTTTTTGTTAGCCCTACTATTAAGAAAAAAATAATTGAGACTGTTAAATAGAATCGAAATGGGTTAGAGTATCGTTGTCTTTTTCCATCAATATAATCTCTAGAAACTTTACCCGGATTTATTAAAAGCGGTATGATTGTTGTCCAAAACTTAGCCTCAAAATTAAACAAACCATTAAAAACCTCATGTACAAAACTCCAAAAAGTAATTTTGTTTCCTTTATTGGCTTGCCCACATTCTGGACAAAATTTTTCAGCGCCAAAAAAAGGATGCCCACAATTTAAACAAGAGGGGTCTTTAATTTTAGCAACTTTATTTTTCTTTTTTATTAGTTTGATAAGATTGGAGTTGAGAGTTGAAAGGTAGGTATAACAACGTTAAAGTTTTCTAAAGTAGTTAGGTTTTTCATTATATAAAAACCTTTCATTGCTCCTATAGTTGATTCTAAGAAACAACCCGAACTGTAAGAATAGGTGTCATTTGGTTTTAATACAGGTGTTTGCCCAACTACCCCCTCACCTTCTACAATTTCTGTTTTATTTAGTGAATCAAAAATCTTCCAGTAACGATCTGTAAGTTTTACGGTTTCTAAAGAGTGATTTTCGATAGTAATAAAATACGCAAAGACATAATATAACCTGTTATTTCTATAACTGGTTCCATTGTATTTTGTTTTTACAGAAATGCGTATTCCTTTTGTAATTTGTTCTACCATTGCTGGTAAATGTAGTTTTTTTGATTAAAAAACGCAAATCAAAAATTAATTATCTGTTTTGGTCAAAAAATGTAGTTCCAACACCTATTACTCTATCATACAAACCGCCAAAAGGCTTAAAATAAGTAATAACTGTATATTGATTTTCTGTTTGAAAAAAAGTACCAGTAATATCTTTCGTATTTACATTTCCATAATTATCTCTTGTTGCAAACGTATAATTGTAAAAACCTTGTTTAAACAAAATAGCAGCTTTATAGCTATTATCTTCAAAATCATAGTCCATTCTAGTTGCATCATCTACTGAAAAATTATTGAAGGCACCATATATAAATACTTCTTTCCCTTCAAAAGGTTTATCAGCATATAACGTAAAATGCATCATTGCATAGTCTGCTTCTGTATTTGCATCTGCACCTTCTAAGGTTCTAATTACAAATTGCCCATTGATATCTGGATTAAATCGATATGTTAAAAATGGGTTATAAGTATAAGGGTATAAATAGTGATGAAAAATATCTTTCATTTCTATCTTAACCACATTTAGACTTTTATTTCTGATGGATTTACTATCAAAATTTAAATATTCATTACCTCCCCAAAAATTAGTTTTGTTGGTATACGTATATTTTAATTGGTTTGGTTTAAAAAAGGTTGGTTGTAAATCTGTAATTTTTTCGTTCCAGTTTTCGTTTTTTAACAATACAACATTTACTTCTTGTGATGGATTATTGATACGCAAATTAGGATGATTAACAGTAAATTCTACTGTTTGTTGGGTATTTACTGTTTTTGCATTTCTACTTCTGGATACTTGCACACCTATTGTTGCAGCATTTTCATAAAGCACAAATTTTCTAGTAAACAACACCTCATCATTATCATTTAAAACAGATAATAAGTAATTACCACTTTTGGTTATGATAGTATTTACATTAGGAATTCGAACTGAATAATGTGTATAACTTTGAAAAGTATTAAAAGAATTGGTAACATTAATAATGGTGTTTTCATCAAAACCATCTATAAATTGACTGGAAAGCAATCTGCTTTTTTTCCAATCATGTGTCATGTGCTCAATTCTATACGCATAATCTTTACTATCAGCATCTAAATCATCAAATGACAATTCTAACACAGTGCCTAAAGGTACTATCGTAGAAAAATTATTTTCTTGTAAAGGTCTTAACTGAACCGATTTTATATTTTGAGCAAAAACTTCTAATGTAATCAGAAAAAAGAAAGATAAAAATGTTTTAAGCATTTCACAAAAATAGGGATTCATTTTTAATGATAATCAAAATTTAAGCCAAAAACAAACCACTACAACGTTTTCCTTATTTTTAATTATTTATAATGATTATAAATAAGATTCTTTCGCAAACATATCAGAAGTTTTATGTCTGAAATATTTGCTAAAAGCCGTAAATTTGCTTGATTTTTTTAGATAACTAAAATTCCGAATTTACTATGTCAAAAGACATTCGTATTAAAAAAGGCTTAGATATTAAGCTTGTTGGTATTGCAGAAAAAACCACTACATCTAGTACTTTGAGTAGTGTTTATGCAATTAAGCCAGAAGACTTTCACGGAATTACACCTAAACTTGTTGCCAAAGAAGGTACAGAAGTAAAAGCTGGAGAAACACTTTTTTATTCAAAAAGTGACGAACGCATTTTATTTCCTAGTCCTGTTGCTGGTAAAGTTTCTGAGGTAATTCGTGGAGCAAGAAGAAAAATATTAGCAATAAAGATTACTGCTGATTCAAAACAAACTTATGCTGACTTTGGTAAAAAAGATGCCTCAAAAATGACTGCTGAAGAAGTGAAAAATCACTTATTTAGTACTGGTTGTTGGCCTTTTATCAAACAACGTCCTTTTGATGTTGTTGCTAACCCAAATCAGGCACCAAAAGCTATTTTTGTTTCTGGGTATGCTAGTGCACCTTTAGCCGCTGATTTAGATTACACTTTGGCTGGTAAAGAGGCTGAATTACAAGCTGCAATTACTGCAGTATCTAAATTAACAGAAGGCAAAGTGCACATTTCTGTTGGTAAAGGAGGAAACTCTCCATTAGCTAACTTAGCAGGTGTAGAAATTCACCATGTTTCTGGACCACATCCTTCAGGGAATGTAGGTACGCAAATTGCCAATATAGACCCTATTAATAAAGGTGAAGTAGTTTGGATTGTAACTCCGCAAGATTTAGTAATCATTGGTGAGCTTTTATTGACAGGTAAATTTAATGCTGAAAGAACTATTGCTTTAACAGGTTCTCAATTTAATACACCTCAATACATCACTGCTATTGCTGGGGCTAATATTTCAGATTTAACAAAAGGGAATTTAAATACCGAAAACACTAGAGTTATTAGTGGAAATGTATTATCTGGAACTCAAGTAAAAGAAGATGGTTTTTTAGGGTATTATGACAATCAAATTACTGCAATACCTGAAGGTGATGATTATGAATTCTTTGGATGGAATAAGCCTGTTTTCAATAAAATCTCAACTTCAAGAGCATTAACATTTTCTTGGTTAAACCCTAAGAAAAAATACGATCTAAATACTAATACTAATGGTGAACATAGAGCATTTGTAGTTACTGGTGCCTATGAAGATGTTTTTCCTTTAGATATTTATCCAATGCAATTGTTGAAAGCATTTATGTATAAAGATTTAGATGAAATGGAAGCTTTAGGAGGTTACGAAGTAGCCCCAGAAGATTTTGCACTGACCGAATTTATTTGTGTATCTAAACAACCACATCAAAAAATTATTCGTGAAGGTTTAGATTTAATGAGAGAAGAATTAGGATAAGATTATGAGCTTAAAACAAAACTTACACAATTTAAAAGAGAAATATAAAGGCACAAAAATGGCTCCTGCGTTTAACGCAATCCATACCTTTTTATATTTACCAAATGAGGTAACTCATGGAGGAACTCATATTAAAGCAGCAGACGATTTAAAGCGTACTATGAATACAGTGATTATGTCTTTAATTCCTGTATTAATTTTTAGTATGTTCAATGCAGGTTTTCAGCATTATGCAGCAATCGATCCAAGCTTAAGAGCAGACGTTTTAGCAAACTTCTTTACTTGGGATAATTTATGGATTGGTATCATAAAAGTGTTACCATTAGTAGTTGTTTCTTATGGAGTTGGTTTAGCTGTAGAGTTTACTTTTGCAGTAATCAAAGGTCATGAAGTAGAAGAAGGCTATTTAGTTACAGGGATGTTAGTTCCGTTAATAGTTCCTGTAGATACTCCATTATGGATGTTATCTGTAGCTGTAATTTTCGGAGTTGTAATCGGAAAAGAAGTATTTGGTGGTACAGGAATGAATATTTTAAATCCTGCATTAACCATTAGAGCTTTCTTATTTTTTGCTTATCCTACTTGGATGTCTGGAGACAAAGTTTGGGTACATGATGCTGTAAATAGAGCTGGAACAGCAGATGCTATTTCTGGTGAAACTATTTTAGGTAGTTATGCTCAAAATCAAGAAGTAATCTATTCTACTTGGGATAAATTTATGGGTTTCATTCCGGGTTCAGTGGGTGAAACATCAACTTTACTAATATTATTAGGTGCTGCATTTTTAATCTTTACCAAAATTGGAAGCTGGAGAATTATCGTATCTACTTTTATAGGTGCTGCAGCAATGGGATTAATTTTTAACTGGGTAGCAAGCTCTGGAATTATTACTGATACTAGTAAATTTTACGGATTAATGAGCGCTCCTTTTTGGGAACATTTAATTATTGGTGGTTTAGCTTTTGGTGCTGTATATATGGCAACAGATCCTGTTACTGCCTCGCAAACTAATAAAGGAAAATGGATTTACGGATTCTTAATCGGTTTTATCTCAATTATGATTCGTGTATTCAATCCAGCATATCCAGAAGGAGTATTCTTAGCAATTTTATTAATGAATGTATTTGCGCCAACAATTGACCATTATGTGGTTCAAGGAAATGTTAAAAAGAGAATGAAACGTGCTAAACTTAAAACTGCCTAGTTATGAGTAAGAAAACAGATAGTAATGGATATACAATGATTTTCGCTGTAGTAATGGTGTTAATTGTTGGTTCTTTATTAGCTTTTATGGCTTCGTCTTTAAAACCTAATATCAAAGAAAATCAAAGAATAGAAAAGCAACAAAACATCCTATATGCAATGGGTGTAAATGAAAATGATGAATCAAGTGCAAATTTTGTATCTACAGATGTTGCTGGTGAGGAATTTAATAAATACATTACAAAGCAAATCGTTATTGAAGGGGATAAAATTTCTGAAAGCGAAGATGCTTATTTAATTGATATTAAAAAGCAAAAAGCCAATGCTAAAGCAGGTAAAACAAGAAAGTTACCTTTGTTTGTTGGCCAAAAAGATGGTAAAACATATTACGTAGCTCCTATTTATGGTAAAGGTTTATGGGATGCTATTTGGGGGTATATTTCTATGGATGAAAATATGGTAGTTCAAGGAGCTTATTTTGATCATAAAGGGGAAACTCCTGGTTTGGGTGCTAATATAAAGCAACGTTATTTTATGGATGATTTTTACGGAGAACATTTATTAACTGAAAACGGAACTTTTAAAGGCATTACTGTTGCTAAAGGTAATAACGATCCAAAAAATGAAGATAAAACAGATTACGAAGTAGATGCAATTGCTGGTGCAACAATTACTGGTGATGGTGTTTCTGCAATGATAAAAACTGATTTATCATTGTATGTACCTTACTTTAAATCATTAAAAAAATAATTTATGGGAATCTTATCAAAAAAAGATGCAGGTTTAATTAAAGACCCATTATTCGACAATAACCCAATTACAATTCAAGTATTAGGAATTTGTTCAGCATTAGCAATTACTGCAGAATTAAAAGCGTCTATTGTAATGGCACTTTCAGTAATGTTTGTGTTAGGTTTAGGTAATGTGGTTATCTCTTTAATGAGAAACATTATTCCATCAAAAATTAGAATTATTGTGCAACTTATTGTAGTGGCTGCACTTGTTATTATTGTAGACTTAGTTTTAAAAGCTTTTGCTTACGAATTAAGTAAAACATTATCCGTTTTTGTAGGGTTAATCATTACAAACTGTATTATTATGGGCCGTTTTGAAGCTTTTGCTTTAGGAAATACGCCTTGGAAATCTTTCTTAGACGGAATTGGAAATGCTTTAGGATATGGTGTTATTTTAGTAATCGTTGGTTTTTTTAGAGAACTTTTAGGATCTGGTACATTATTAGGTTTTAAAGTGTTAGGAGATCCTATTGAAAAAACAGGCTTGTATGCACTTGGTTATGAAAATAACGGCTTTATGTTATTATCACCAATGGCATTAATAGTAGTAGGAATCATCATTTGGGTTCAGAGAACTAAGAACAAAGCATTAATCGAAGAAGCATAGAAATTATGGAACACATTGAATTATTTTTTAAGTCGATTTTTATAGATAATATGGTATTTGCTACATTCTTAGGAATGTGTTCTTACCTTGCCATATCAAAAAAAGTATCTACATCAGTAGGTATGGGAGCTGCTGTTATCTTTGTATTAACAGTAACCGTTCCTTTAAACTGGTTATTAGATCAGTATATTTTACAAGAAGGCGCATTATCTTGGTTAGGTGAAGAATATGCAAGTTACGATTTAAGCTTCTTATCTTTTATCATGTTTATTGCTACTATTGCAACAATGGTACAATTGGTAGAGATAATTGTGGAGAAGTTTTCGCCATCATTATACAATTCTTTAGGTATTTTCTTACCATTAATTGCAGTAAACTGTGCCATTTTGGGGGGTAGTTTATTTATGCAATCTCGTGAAATACCAACATTTGGATTAGCTGTTACTTATGGAGTTGGCTCTGGAATTGGATGGTTTTTAGCCATTTTAGCAATTGCTGCAATTCGCGAAAAGATTAGATATTCTGCTGTGCCACCTGCATTAAGAGGATTAGGGATTACTTTTATTATTACAGGTTTAATGGCAATAGGTTTTATGAGTTTTGGTGGTATGTTAACTGGTGGTGACGAAGAGCAAAAAGAAACTCCAGCTAAAGAAGCTAAAACAGAGGTTAAAAAAGAGTTAGATAAAGAAAAGGATGCTAAAATTGTAGCAGACAATACAAATATAAATAATTAGGCAAATGATATTAGCAGCAGGTACAACAGGTACAGTAATTGCAACAGTAGCAGCTTTTTTATTAATTACGCTGATATTAGTTACATTACTACTATTCGTAAAACAAAAACTATCTCCTTCTGGTCCCGTTAAAATTACCATTAATGGAGAAAAAGAAATAGAAGTAGGTTCTGGTAGCACACTATTAACAACACTTGGTAACGAAAAAATATTCCTACCATCTGCATGTGGTGGTGGTGGATCTTGTATACAGTGTGAATGCCACGTGTTAGAAGGTGGTGGTGAAGCGCTACCAACAGAAGTGCCACACTTTACAAAAAAAGAATTAAAAGCAGGGGCACGTTTGGCATGTCAAGTAAAAGTAAAACAAGATATGAACATTACCATTCCAGAAGAAGTATTTGGAATTAAAAAATGGGATGCAGTTGTTGTTAGAAATTATAATGTAGCTTCATTTATCAAAGAATTTGTTGTTGAAATTCCTGAAGATATGGGCTATAAAGCTGGAGGTTATATTCAGATAGAAATTCCACC
Organism: Polaribacter sp.; assembly: GCF_965660385.1. Taxonomy (GTDB): domain Bacteria; phylum Bacteroidota; class Bacteroidia; order Flavobacteriales; family Flavobacteriaceae; genus Polaribacter. The sequence continues at coordinate 107,080 of NZ_CBFHZT010000003.1, read as the reverse complement.
ATGTGAAGTAAAGTTTTCAGAAATGGATATTACTGCACATCCAGAGGAACACGAAACTCCAGATAAGTTTCAAGCTGAATGGGATAAATTTGGTTTATGGCCATTAGTGATGAAAAATGATGAATTAGTAGAACGTGCTTACTCTATGGCTTCTTATCCAGCAGAAGGTAGAGAAATTATGTTAAACGTTCGTATTGCTACTCCACCTTGGGATAGAGCTAAAAATGGTTGGATGGATGTAAATCCTGGTGTAGCATCATCTTATATTTTCAATTTGAAAAAAGGTGATAAGTGTGTGATTTCAGGTCCTTATGGAGAATTCTTTATCAATGAGTCTGATGCAGAAATGTTATATGTTGGTGGTGGTGCAGGTATGGCTCCAATGCGTTCTCACTTATATCACTTATTCAGAACTTTAAAAACAGGTAGAAAAGTAACCTATTGGTATGGTGGACGATCAAAAAGAGAATTATTTTATTTAGATCACTTTTACAAATTAGAAAAAGACTTTCCTAACTTTAAGTTTTACTTAGCATTATCTGAACCAATGGAAGAAGATAACTGGAAAGTTAAAAAAGATATTGATGATGAAGGTGATGGATTTGTAGGTTTCATTCACAATTGTGTAATTGAAAACTATTTAAATCATCATGATGCTCCAGAGGATATTGAATTGTATTTCTGTGGGCCACCATTAATGAACAAAGCCGTTCAAAAAATGGGAGAAGATTTTGGTATTCCTGATGAAAATATTCGTTTTGACGACTTTGGAGGATAGCAAACTGTCATTCTGAACTTGTTTCAGAATCACATCAAACAAAAAAAAACAAAAACCGATTCAATTTAAATTGAATCGGTTTTTTATTTAAAATTACGAGTAAACAGGACGTAAAATATATTACGCCAAAAATGTTTCGATATGATAAACTGGTGTACCATTTTCTTGCTCAAAAAGTTTAGAATAATCCATAACATTATCAATGTTATCAAACTGACATAAAACATCTACTACAGCAGAAAGTCCATTGAATAATACATCATTTGATGTAGGATTTTTTGGTTTCTGATTATAGTGGCACAGAGGTGTTTTAAATCCACAAGCCTCTAAAAAAACTTTTTCAATATGTAATAATTCCTGTGGCGTATACCCATTAAAAGTTCTACCAAGATTTTGATGAACTTTACCAACATAACTTAATTCTAAAGATCCATGCTGATCTGATAAATGTTTCCAACTATCATAATTGTCTAAAATATTTCCAACTGCACAAGCTGTACAATCCTCTGGATTTAATCTATTTGTATGATATGCATTATATAATTTAATTAACGCTTGTTCTAATCTTTTTGTGGTTTTCATCATCAATTCATTTAAATTCAATCTAAAATAATGAAATATAATGATTTCATCAAATGAAACAACAAATAGCATCATTTTAGAATTAAAACAAATAAGATATCAGTTCGTTTTTTACTAAAGTATTAAATTGTATTTTTGATATTTAGAAGAGTAGATGATGAAAAGTATTGGTAAAAAACTTAAGAAAAAGAAATACGTTAAAATAAAGCTCAAAAAAATTGCTACAAATCATTTAGAGCTTAAGGCTAAAATTAATGGTGTTAAAGGGCATTTTATCTTAGATACTGGGGCTTCTAACTCGTGCGTTGGTTTAGATTCTATATCATATTTTAAATTAGATGCGAAAGATAGTGAAACCAAAGCAGCAGGAGCTGGAGCAATTGATATGGAAACTCAGCAATCTGAGAAGAATTTCTTAAAAATTAAGGACTGGAAAACGAAAGACTTTAATCTTGTTTTGTTTGATTTATCTCACGTAAATACAGCTTTAGTACAGCATAATGCAAAAAAAGTACATGGTATTATTGGCGCAGATATTTTACAAAAAGGAAAGGCCTTTATAGACTATAAAAATAAAATACTCTATTTAAAAAAAACAAAAAAATAATAAATTAAAAGTAATTCAATGAGTTTGCAAAAAGAAGTAATGGACAAAATGAAAGAAGCTATGAAAGCAAAAGATACGGTTGCTTTACAAGCTTTAAGAGCGGTAAAATCAGCTTTTTTATTGGCAAAAACAGAAACTGGTGCTCAAGTAGACCTTACAGCTGATCAAGAAATGAAAATCATTCAAAAACAGGTAAAACAAAGAAAAGATAGTGCAGCTGTTTTTATACAACAAGGTAGACAAGATTTAGCTGATCCTGAATTGGCAGAAATTAAAGTACTCGAAGGCTTTTTACCAGAAGCTTTATCCGAAGAAAAAATCGAAGAAGTTGTTAAAAATACCATTCAAAAAATAGGTGCATCTGGAATGAAAGATATGGGGAAAGTTATGGGTATTGTATCTAAAGAGCTTTCGGGACAAGCTGATGGCAAAACCATATCATCTTTAGTGAAAAAAAATTTAATGGCTTAAACGCTTTAATTAAATAGTAATTGGCTCCATAGTTCAACTGAATAGAATATCAGATTTCGGCTCTGAGGGTTGCAGGTTTGAATCCTGCTGGAGTCACTAAAAACTTACCTAAATCATTTGGGTAAGTTTTTTTGATTTAGTAATTAAAAGGCAAATTATTCTTAATAAAAAGAATTTTTAAAGTTTAACAACTTGAATTCAATAAAACTTATCTGGACAAAAATAGGTTTATTTGTACGATAATCTGTTTTTTGTTATTTAAAACGAAACGTAGTGTAGTTGAAAATTCTCAAAATTGGACTAAGATTTCTCAATTTCAGTCGAAATGACATTCGTTTCAAATAATAAAAAAACGTAATTAGTTACTAAACAGTATTTTTTAAGTCGAACTCACCTTAAATAAATTAACATGTTTACTAAGCAATAAAAAACCCGAGAAATTCTCGAGTTTACTTTAAATATTGTTTAATTGCTATTCTATGTTCGGGTTTACTTTTATCGTAGTTTTCTACTAGTAATTCTAGTATTTCAGGTGACTTAATCCCAATTTCCTTTTTGTTTACATATTTAGAAACATAAAGATTAAAAGTATCCGCATGTTTTTCAAAAATTAAAAAATGTGTGGCATTCAATTCTGAAAAAGCAATTTCATTACTAGAAAATGCATTTGATTTATCTGTAAAAAAATCAGAAAATTCATAATACTTTAGAATGTTTTCCATAGATTAAACCAATTCAGCAGATAAACCAAGTTGCAATAATTTAGAACATCGTGGTTCTAAATCTTTATACTCACCAGATTTTACAGTGCATTTACCTTTGTAATGCACCAAAATTGTACATTGTTCTGCTTGCTCTAAAGTATGATCGCACACACTAATTAAAGATTCAATTACAAAATCGAAAGTATTTACATCATCATTATGTAATACAATTTCATGTTGATGGGTTTCTTGCTCTAAAACGTCAACTTCTTCTTGTATTTTTTCTTTTGTGCTCATAGTACAAAATTACAACTTATTGTATTTCAATGCAACCCAATTGTTTCTTTCTATAGGTAAATCAAGTGTTAAATTATACTTTATAACCTCATTATTAATTATTGGTATATCTTCTTTATAAAAACCACTCAATAGTAAAACACCTTTATCGTTCAAACAGTTTGCGTAGATTTCCATATCGTTTAACAAAATATTTCTATTGATGTTGGCTATGATAACATCATAGGTTTTACCTTCTAATAAAGCTGCATCACCCTCAAAAACAGAAATATTAATGCAATTATTGCGTTCAACGTTTTCTAAAGAATTTTCATAGCACCAATTATCAATATCAATAGCATCAATAAGACTAGCGTTTTTCATTTCAGCAAAAATGGCTAAAATACCTGTACCACATCCCATATCTAAAACAGTTTTATGCGCTAAATCTAGTTGTAGTAAATGTTGAATCATCATGTGTGTAGTTTCATGATGCCCTGTACCAAAACTCATTTTTGGTTCGATTACAATATCGTATTTTAAATTTGGATTTTCATGAAATGGAGCTCTAATACTTACCAAATCATCAACCTGAATAGGCGTAAAATTCTTTTCCCATTCTGCATTCCAATTGGTTTGGGCAACTTCATTTTTACTGTATTCAATTGAAAATTCATCCGATTTTAAAATAAAAATATCCTCTAAAATTGTTTCGTAATGCTCTTGCTTTTGAACGTAAGCAGTAACGCCATTATCATTTTCAACAAAACTTTCAAATCCAACATTGCCCAACTCAGCTATTAAAATTTCAGTGGCAGGTTCTTTTGGCGATATTGTAAAATTGTATTCTATATAAATATTATCCATCATAAAAAAAGCGTCAAGAGTTACATCTCGACGCAAATTTATAGGTTTTATAAGTAACTTGTACTTAAATTGCTTTTATAATTGCAGAAAAATCGGTTGCTTTTAAAGAAGCACCACCAATTAAACCACCATCTACATCTGGTTTAGAGAAAATTTCTTCTGCATTGGTAGGTTTAACACTACCACCGTATAAAATCGAAACGTTATCTGCAATTTCTTGAGTAAAATTTTTAGCTACAACATTTCTAATAAATGCATGCATTTCTTGAGCTTGTTCTGGGCTTGCAGTTTCACCTGTACCAATTGCCCAAACAGGTTCGTAAGCTAAAACAACATTTTTCCAATCTTCTGCAGCAATGTGTAATATTGAGTTTTTTAATTGGCTACCAACTTCTAATAAATGGTTATCTGTTTTTCTTTCTTCTAACTTTTCACCAAAACAGAAAATTACTTCTAAACCATTTGCTAAAGCAGCATCTACTTTTTCTGCAAGAATTTCATCATTTTCGTTAAAGATAGATCTTCTTTCAGAATGGCCAATAATTACAGATTTAATTCCGATAGATTTTAACATGTCTGCAGAAACCTCTCCAGTATAGGCTCCGTTTTTAGTTTGATGCATATTTTGTGCAACAACTTCAATATTAGAATCTTCAGATTGATTTACAGCAGATTCTAAATTTACAAATGAAGGAGCAACAATAACTCTAGTGTTATCTAAAGGTAAGTTTTCGATTTCTTTTTTAAGGCCTTCAATTAAGGTTTTTGTTTCTTCTTTATCATTGTTCATTTTCCAATTTCCAGCTACTATCTTTTGTCTCATAATTATTGATTTATTTTACTGTAAATTTAAGAAATGATAGGTTAATATGCATCAGAAAAAAAAATAGTTACTAAAACGATTTATTTACTGGTTTTGCAAGGCCTTATGTAGTTTTTTATCGGATGCATCTGTAGCTTTAAAAAGTGAAATATCACCTTTTTTATCAATAACCATATACCTTGGAATCCATCCTAAATTAATAAAGTCTGCAAAATTTCCTTCGTTCATACCTTTTGGTAAATTGTAATGCTCACCTTTTAAGTTGTATTTTTTTATAGCTCTTTTCCATGAAGAATTGCTAATATCAACTGATAAAAAAAGAAATACAACATCTGGAAATTCTTGTTGTAAATTCTTTACTTTTGGGAAACCTACAATACAATCTTTACACCAAGAAGCCCAAACATCAATCACAATTTTTTTACCTTTATGTTGATGTAAAACTTCTCTTAAAGTAATTTTCGAATTATCAACACCCACTAACATTTCTAAATTTGCTGGTTCTGAAAATTGCTTAGGATAATTAGTCGTACATCCTAAAAAAATTATAAACAGGAATAAAAATATTTTTTTCATCTAAAATTAGTCTATTAAAAGAGAACAATCTTACAATGCTTACCCCTTAAAAATAGTATTTTTGCAAGACTGAAAACAAAAGTAATGACAACACAAGAACTTGTATCACAAATAAATCTAAAAAAATCGTTTTTATGTATTGGTTTAGATGTGGATTTAACCAAAATACCTCAACATTTACTTCGATTAAACGATCCTATTTATGAATTCAATAAGGCCATTATAGATGCTACTCATCATTTATGTGTAGCATACAAGCCTAATACTGCTTTTTACGAAGCTTATGGTATAAATGGCTGGCAATCATTAGCTAAAACCATCAACTACATTAACGAAAAGTATCCAGAAATTTTTACGATTGCTGATGCAAAACGTGGTGATATTGGAAACACATCTACCATGTATGCAAAAGCTTTTTTTGATGATTTGGCTTTTGATTCTGTAACTGTAGCACCTTATATGGGAAAAGATTCTGTTGAACCTTTTTTAGCCTTTAAAAACAAACATACCATTATGTTAGCTTTAACTTCTAACGAAGGTGCTTTCGATTTTCAAACCAAAAAGGTTGATGATATAGAAATTTATAAACACGTTTTAGAAACTTCTAAAAGTTGGAAAAATTCTGAAAACTTAATGTATGTTGTGGGTGCTACAAAGGCTGAATATTTTAAAGAAATTAGAAAAATTGTACCCAATTCTTTTCTATTAGTTCCTGGTGTTGGTGCTCAAGGAGGTAATTTACAAGATGTTTGTAAATATGGATTATCAGAAAATATTGGTTTATTAATTAATTCTTCGAGAGGTATTATTTATGCTTCTAACTCAGAAAATTTTGCATCTGCAGCAGCTGAAAAAGCAAAAGAATTACAACTACAAATGGAAATTTTATTGCAATAAAATCAATTGAAATAAGTGCCAAACAAATTAAAAATTAAAGTATAATTCTAATTTTCAAGACAGAAAACTGAATGATTTTATGCTATTGGTTCTCTTTCTAAATAACTTAATTTGTTTAATTTTTGCAAAAGCTTCATAGCATTATAAGCTGCCATATCACTTAATGATTCATCTAAATATCTATAATTATCTGATAATTCTATTAATTTAAGATATTGGCTTTGCAAGCGTTGTTTGAATAATAATGACTTTTTATTGTAATACATAATTTTGAGGGAGATTATTTTTTAAATTTAAGTTATTTATTTGTAATTAACAAAAAAATAAAAAAAGTTGATATTCCCTTTTATCACTCAAAATAGCACAAAATTAGTATAGAAGGTTTAATGTTTAAAATTGAATAAAGAAGTACCTTATAGCACTATCTATTATCTTGTAAGGCAAAAACTTTTTGCAACAATGCTGTATTTCTAAGTCCTACTTTTTCTCTAATTCCTTTTTCCTCTACTTCAATCATTGTAAAAACACCTTGTAAAGCTTGTTCTGTAACATATGATGTTAAATCTGGATTTACATTTTTTGTAAATGGAATGGCATTGTATTTTGTGATTAAATTACTCCAAATTTTATCTGCACCAACTTTTGAAAAAGAAGAATTGATTACAGGACGAAAACTTTGGTACAATTTATCATTCGTTTTAGTTTTTAAATAACTGGTAGCCGCATTTTGTTCACCTAACAAAATATTTTTAGCATCATTAAATGTAATTTCTTTTACAGCATCAACAAAAATAGGAGTTGCCGTTTTTACAGCATCTTCTGCTGCCCTATTTAAAACTTTTATACCTTCATCTGCTAAATTACCCAAACCTATTTTGCGTAAACCTTTATCTACTGATTGTAATTCTTTTGGAAGCAAAATTTTAACCAATTCGTTTCTGTAAAAACCATCTTTTGAAGTTAATTTTGTTACTTGGTTTTGAATACCATTATCTAAAGCCTGTCGTAATCCATTACCAATTTGTTCTTGGGTTAAAACACCTCCTGCCCCATTTGGTAGTTGACTTGCTATTTTTTGTAATTCTGCACAACCTGTAAATTGCACTACCATTAACAATACTAAAACTCTTTTTATCATTTTTATTGATTTGTTTATTATTTTATATGACCCTAAAATACGTGAAAAGTCACTATTTAAAACTGTCTGTATTTTTATCGTAACCATAAGCACAATGTTTACAGCCACTTTTACAGCAATACCCTCTTTTTAGGTGATATTTTTCTGTAAAAACTTTGTAGCCTTGTTCATTTATATAAAAATCATCGGGCTCTAATTCTATTCTGTGTTTAAACATGAAGCAAAAATAGTTGATTTATTGAGAAGGTGTAGTGAATTTTTTTACACGTTTTAAATGCATTGCTTTAATCATCCAATTTGGTAGTGGTTTTTTAGGGTTTCTCTTCGTTAAATCTATATTTAAGCCTATTTTTTTTATCAATGGTACTTTATTGGTTTGTACAAATTCTATCAAAGTTCCATCTGCATCTTCTATGTATCCCCAATGGCCATTTGCTTTTCCCATATCAAAAGAAGGTGAACTCATAACTTGAAATGGAAGCTCGATTTCTTTACATTCTTTTGCCAATTGTGTAAGATTCTTAACATCAAAACAAAGGTGAATATATCCTAAATCTCCCCAAAATCGATTTTCAAATATTTTATTTGGTTTATTTTCTATGGCTTGAATTAACTCTATTTCACTTTCTCCAAATAAATTTGCGAACCCACCAACTCGTTTTTGAGAATGTGTAAATAAAATTCTTCTAAACTTTTTTGATCCATTATTTAAATTGGATAAATCTTTGAAAACACCTGTTTTATCATAAATAACTTTATTATAACCTAAAACTGTAGCATATAATTTTAGGGAAATATCGATATTAGAAACTCCAATTACAGCACCAGAAATGCCTGCTAAATTCCCTTTTTTTGCATAAAACTTTTCTGATTCTTTAATTTTTAAAATATTGTTAAATGGATCTTTTAGGTAAAATGATTTCTTATTATCAGGTTCAACTGTAATTTCAGATATAATACGCTCATTATCATATTTTAAACGAGCATAGGTTTTTTGAATATTTTTTGTTTTAATTGTTGGAAAATGAATTCCTAAATCACCTAATTTAAATTCGTTTATGGGTGCTGAAGGTGTTCTATCTTTATATTGCCAAATTTCATATCCTCCACCACCTTTTAAATTTAAAGCCAATAGAGCTCTCTTATTTCTAGGTTTTCCACCCATATATTTTGCCATATAGGTGGCTTCGTTACTATCATCAAAAATTAAAGCATCTGCACCTAATTTTGTAGCATACCATTTAAAAGCCTTGTTAGCATCTTTAACTCCAATACCTATTTGTTGGATGCCATAAATTAATTTCTCTTTCATTAAGATTTAATTTTTTTGCTTTAATTCTCTGCGTCTCATAGGCATTCCATCAATAATAGTAAATAACTTTTCTGTTGATAGCACATTATCTTGTTTTAGTTTTATGCCACCATCTAATCCTATTAACACAACTTTAAAACTTTCTGATTCCTTTTTGAAATTTTGAGTCTTTATAGTTTTTAATGACCAATCCGCCTTAAAATCAGTTGTAAATTCATCTTTCACAAATTGATAAATTTTCAACTTTCTTTCTATGAGTCCTTTTTTATCTTTTGATAAATTAATGATTTGTTGCTGTAACTTTTCATCGGTTTTATCATCAGAAAAAATTAAGAGTACTCTATTTTTCCATTGATATTTTTCCAAATCTTGACTGTTTGTATTTATGCCAAATAAAGAAAAGCATAATAATAAAAAAGTGGTTTTAATCATGCTTTAATTATACTAATCAATTGCCTGTTGAAGTGCTGTTATACCACCAACAATAGGAATGGTAATTGTTGTACTTTCTAAATCTACTGTTAATTCGGTTCCTGGTTCTGGCAACAAGGTGTAGTTATTATCAGAAGAAAAAATCATCAACCCAATTTGTTGCCCTTTTTTGATAATTTGATCATCTGGCTGTAAATTAAATGTCATTTCATAAAACTTGCCTGGTTGTAAAGGCTTACTTTCTGTTAACGATTTGTAATTTTGTAAATCTGCCCAACCACGAGTAATAATATTATCAGTTATTTTTGTTCTTCTACCTTTGTTCCATGGTAAAGAGACCAAATACACAGACAAATTTACGGCTTCTTTAGAGCTGGCTGCTTTTATGGTAATTGAAGAAACGCCAGAAATATGTACATCTTCTTTTAAAGTTGGTGAAACATATAACAATCGATGATTTGTATATTCTGCTTGTGCTAAAGCTTCTGAAGAAAACGAATAATTATCTACCAAAGTTTCCTTTCCTTTAGCATTTGAATTATCTAAAGATAACGCTCCAATTTTAGGAGCTCCTGGATTTAAAAAAAAGGTTACCTCTTTAGCTGCAGGATTTGGATAGTTTTCATAAGCTGTTGGTTCGCTTCTTTTGTCGTTTTCTCTAACAATCCAAGCTTTAGGGTCATTTTCTACTCCATTATCAATACCATGTAAAAAATGAGTAAACCAACGATTCATTATTTTCATAGGTGGGGGACCTCCATGCCCATTTTGGTGATAATAAATTTGTGTTTTCAAGCCCATTTCTGATGCTTTTTTGTAAATTCGATAACTATGTTCTGGCATTACATTCCAATCATTAAAACCATGAGACATTAATAATGCTGCTTTCATTGGTTTCATGTCATTCAAATAATCTCTCCCTGCCCAAAAATCATTATAATCTCCTGTAACCCTATCTAAACCTTTCGCCATTTCTGTATCTCGAACTGTTGCATTGGCATAATCTCTTTTTCTTATAAATTTCTTAGCATCACCATCTTTAAAAATACCTTTATTAGGAATCAAATCTTCACCTCCGCTATTTATAAAATCATACAAAACATCAATATCTTCACCTAAATAACCACCTGGAGAACGTACTAATCCATTTGATCTGTAATAATGATAATAAGATGTATTTGGGGCAACAGGAATTATAGCTTCTAAGCCATCTACACCTGTAGTTGCTGCTGCTAAGGGAATTGTACCATTATAAGAAGTACCTGTCATGCCTACTTTTCCTGTAGACCAAAATGCTTTTACTTCTTCATTTCCGGTTCTAGATTTGTATCCTTTTGCTCTACCATTTAACCAATCTATAACTGCTTTTGGGGCTAAAGATTCATTATCGCCACCAACTGTTGGAGCACCATCAGACAAGCCAGTACCTGGTGATGAGGAATGCACCACAATATACCCTCTTGGCACCCAAGTTTTAATTTGTGAGTTGGAAATAATGGGACGTTTTCCTCTTCTTTTTACTTCAGCGTGATTTCTTGGTTTTGGATTTTCGCCAAGTTCGTGTTTTACATCCCAAAAAATAGGTGCATTACCTGCAGTACCTGCATAATAAGGACTCGATTCATAAACTACGGGTAATTTTAAACCATTTTCGGTTTGTGCTGGTCTTGTAACATCTACATGCATTCTATCCATTTTTCCATCTCCATCTGTATCAAAAGAAGTTTCTACCCATAAATCATGACGAATCCAGGTATTCTCATCTTCAAAAGCCTTTACAATTTGTGCTTCTCCATTTTTAAAAACAGGTTTTGCATCTTGTGCATTAACTTGAAAAACCCATCCTAAAACTAATAATACTATAAAATTTCTCATTTTTTATTTATTTTAAAACTGAAAACTCAATACTAGAATCTGTAAAAACCGTGTGTGTTTGAGTTTTGAAATCATTTTCATCCGCTTTGTAAATATTAGCCACATATGTTTGCGGGTTTAAATCTATTAAAGGAAACCATGTACTTTGTACCTGAATTTGAAGTTTGTGACCTTTTTTAAACGTATGAAAAACGTCTTGTAATTTGATATTTACATCGGTTTTTTTGTTTGGTGTAAAAGGTTCTGGTGTTGAAAAACTATTTCTAAATCGACCTCTTAAAACCTCACTTCTTACCATTAAATGATAATTGCTCATTTTTAAATGATCTTGTAAGCCTTCGTTATCTTCTGCAATATCAGAAGGATGTACATCAATTACTTTAACAATCCAATCTGCTGCAGTACCTGTAGTTGCTACTTTAAGTTTTGCTAAAATATCTCCAGCTAATGTATAATCTTCAGTTAGCACATCAGTTTCAAACACCAAAACATCTGGTCTTCTTGCAGCAAAACGTTGATCGTCTGTCATATATTTTCTTGGCGTAAAAACCGTTTTTATATCTTCAGAGTAAGGTACAGGACGTTTTATATCACTTATAAATTTAATTGGTTCTATTTTATGTTTAAACTCTGTATTCTTATTTACAACTTGTAATTTTTGATTTCCTCTTAAGTAGCCAACTTCTTTAACCACATTTTTTGGTGGCCAAGAATCATAAGATTTCCATTCTTTTTTTCCTGAATCAAAAACATACGCTTCTGGTAATCCTGAATTTTTATCACCTTTACCTTTTAAGAAATGATTAAAAAACTTTGTTTCGATTTCTGATTGAAATTTTAACGAAATAGAATCGCCAAAATAATAATTCCCTACTGTATTTTTCACGGTATTTCTTGCCCATTTTCCATGATCCCAAGGGCCAAAAACCATGGTATTGTAGTTTTCTTTTCCGTTTTTTTCGATTCCTTTATACGTTTCTAAAGGTCCGTATAAATCTTCAGCATCAAACCAACCCCCAACAATCATAGTAGCTACAGAACTTGGCACTTTGTCCATATGCTGAATAATGCCTTTGCTTTGCCACACAGAATCGTAATTTGGATGTTCTACAATTTCTTTCCAGAAAAAATCATCAATCTTATCTTTTGATGCAGTTGAATTTACATCTAACTTATCATATTGAAAATATTCGTTTAAATTCTTTAAAGGTCCTTTGTCTAAGAAAAATTGATACTGATCTTGAGAGTTCATCTTTGGAAAAGAATACCAAGCAGAATCTGTTGGTGTGTCTTTATAAGTTCCGAAAAGTGAAATTGCTCTAAAATAACTTAATAAAAACGCTCCATTATGATGAAAATCATCAAAGAAAAAATCGCCAATACAAGCTTGTGGAGAAGCTGCTTTTAAAGCAGGATGCGCATCTATGGTAGAAACTGTTGCATAATGTCCTGGATAAGAAATTCCCCAAGTACCCACATTTCCATTATTGTTTGCTACATTTTTTACTAACCAATCTATAGTATCATAGGTATCAGAAACTTCATCAGACTCATTTTCTTTTTTATTAGGAATGTAAGCACGCATATTATCATACACACCTTCACTCATCCATCTACCTCTAACATCTTGGTAAACAATAATATTACCTTGTTTCATTAAATGTACATTTGGGCCAATTCTCGTTTTCATTCCTGCTCCATAAGGTCTAGAACTGTAAGGTGTTCTTTGCATGATAATTGGGTACTCTTTTGATGTATCTTTTGGAGAATAGATAGTTGTGTGGAGTTTTACACCATCTCGCATTGCAATAGCTACTTCTTTTTTGGTGTAATTTTCTGCAACATAATTTGACTTCTCTTGAATTTCTTTAGTCGAATTTTTATCACAATTCATCAATAGAAAACAAACACAAAAAGTAGTGATAATATATTTTTTCATTGGTAAGTTGGTTTAAGTTGATGTTAAATCTACGAAACTAAAAAGAGTTGGTAAAAATTCTTTTGTTAAAATGATTTTAACCTACTTCTAAAAATCAATTTAATCATTCAAAAACCTTTTTTTACAAACATCTTTTTAAATTTCTAATCATATTTGGGATAAATCAGCTTCCATTGATAATTTCATCGTTGCACAATCTTTAGCAAGTGGCTTAGGTATTTGTTGAAATTTGAAAACTATCCATCGTTTTATTATCAATGAAATAATTCACCACAATTTTTGGCATTCTTTTTGTTAAAGAAATGTTAATCAAAATCAACTACCTAAACTTTAAAACCTTTTGATGTTTTATCAAAAGAAAACATTTTATAATTTTTAAAAACTAGGTACTATGAGTAGAAAAGAATCTCCAGAAATTAATGCAGGCTCAATGGCAGACATTGCATTTTTATTGTTAATCTTCTTTTTGGTAACCACAACTTTGCAAGTTGATTCAGGAATTAACAGAAAAATTGCTGAAAAACCAAGGGAAAATACAATAATGGATATCAAAGAAAAAAACATTTTAGAGGTACACATCAACTTTAAAAATGAAATTTTTGTTGATAATGAAATCGTGCAACTAGACAATTTGAAACAAATTGCTATTAATTTTATAGATAATGCTGGTGGTTTGGATAACAACCACAAACCTTGTGATTGGTGTGAAGGCAATAAATTGGCAACTTCATCAGATCATCCTTCAAAGGCACTCATAGCAATTAAAACAGATCGAAACACCAATTACGAAACTTACATTGCTACTTTAGATCAACTAAATGCTAGTTATACATTTTTAAGAAATAAAATAGCTGTAAAATTATACCATCAAAATTATGAGAGTTTGTTAGATGCTTACAAAAGTTCGAATAACAAAAACAAAACGTTGCTAAACAAAATAAAAATTGTTCGCGAAAAATACCCGCTATTATTATCAGATGTTGATATCCAAAACTGATGTGGTACTCACAAAATTTATTAGTACTTTTACCTAAAATCATAAGCTATTTTTATGTTAGATTTTGTGCCTTTTTCTATTTTAGATGTGCTAGATATTTTATTGGTAGCCATATTACTTTACTATATTTATAAACTACTAAAAGGCACAGTTGCCATTAACATTTTTATTGGTATTGCACTTATTTTTTTAATTTGGAAAGTTACTCAGGCTTTAAAAATGGAAATGTTAAGTGGTATTTTAGGTTACTTGCTTTCTGGTGGAGTTATTGCACTAATTATTGTTTTTCAGCAAGAAATCAGAAAGTTTTTATTGATGATTGGTACCACAAACTTTTCTAACAAACGAAGTTTTTTAAAGCAATTAAAGTTTTTACAAAATGAAATTGGTTCTGAAGTTGAAGCCGAAAAAATAGTAAAAGCCTGTAGTAATATGTCTAAAACCAAAACTGGTGCTTTAATTGTTATTGAACGTACCAATAGTTTAGATTTTTTAATTAATACTGGCGACCAAATGAATGCTTTAGTTAATGAGGTTATTTTAGAAAGTATCTTCTTTAAAAACAGTCCTTTACACGATGGAGCCACAATTATAAGAGATAATTATGTGGTAGCAACAAGAGTAGTTTTACCTATTTCTGATAGCACAAAAATACCTGCACGCTTTGGTTTAAGACACAGAGCTGCTATTGGAGTTAGTGAAAAAACAGACGCAATTTGCTTATTAGTATCTGAAGAAACTGGAGAAATTTCTTATATTAAAGATGGTGAATTTGTGTTATACACTACTCAAGATGAATTGATTGAAAAAATAAAAAAAGATAGTGTTTAATGTAAAAAAAAGCTCCCTAAATTAGAGAGCTTTATTTTTTATAAATTTTAGAACTTATATAGATTACTCTTCTATATCTGCTTCAATTTCTTTTACTGTTTTATTTATTTTATCTAAAGTTGCTTTATAAGACGCCTTTGCATCAGCTCCTAAATTTTCCATAAACTTTTCACTTTCATCAGCAAATTCTTTGGTTTCCTTAGCAAACTCTGAGTTTTTTATATTTTCTGCACCTTTATCCATTTGTGTTTTAACATAAGCTAAATAAGATTTTAAGTGTGCTTCTGCTTCTTCATCATCAAATTCTGGAATTGAAATATCTTTGAAGGCAGATTTTACTTCTTCTCCAAATTCATCAATCTCCTTTCCGGCTTTGTTTAAACCTTCATTGATTTCATTGCCAATTTCAGTAGTTTCTTCTTTCACCTCTTTTTTTGTCTCGTTTTTACAAGAAGTTGCTATTAAGGTCGTTATTAGTACTATTAATAATCCAAGTTTTTTCATAATTTCTATTTTTATTAGTTCGTAATTTGTTGTACTACAAAAATAGATTTATGCTAGCTTGCATCGTATCTCTAAAAATTGTTTTCTTAACTCTTTTGCTAAGTTAAGTTAGTTTTTAAGATTTTTTAAATGGAATTAAGAAGCAACGTCTAGGCTAAATTGCTTGTCATATAAGTTTTTATAATAGCCACTTTCTTTTTCTAACAATTCTAAATGAGAGCCTTTCTCTACAATCAAACCTTTATCCATCACAATAATTTGATCGGCTTTTTGTATTGTGGCCAATCTGTGTGCAATAACAATTGAGGTTCTATCTTTAGTGATTGTATCTGTAGCATATTGCATCATTTGTTCTGCATGTGCATCTACAGATGATGTAGCTTCATCTAAAATTAAAATACTCGGTTTGCTTACATAAGCTCTTAAAAAGGCAATTAATTGTCTTTGTCCAGAAGATAACATGGCTCCTCTTTCTTTTACGTTATAATGATATCCATTAGGAAGTGTCATTATAAAATCATGGATACCAATTTGTTTCGCTGCCTGTTCTACCTCTTCTAAAGAGATATTTTCATTTTTTAGGGTGATGTTATTTAGGATAGAATCTGAAAATAAAAAAACATCTTGTAACACTATGGCTACTTGATTACGCAAACTTTCTAAAGTATATTCATCTACAGAAACACCATCAATGGCAATAGTACCTGAATCAATTTCATAAAAACGATTAATTAAATTGATAATGGTAGATTTACCTGCTCCAGTTGCACCAACAATTGCAATAGTTTGACCAGACTTGACATCTAAAGAAACACCTTTTAAAACTTCTTCGTCTTTTATGTAACTAAATCTAACATCTTTTAATTTAATATTACCCTGAAGATTCTCGGCTTTTATGGTGCCGTTTTTAGCGATACTACTATCTGTATCTATCACTTTAAAAACACGTTCGCCAGCCACAATGCCCATTTGCAACTGATTGAATTTATCTGCAATTTGACGCAAAGGTCGAAACAACATTTGTGCAAATTGAATGAACCCCATGATCATACCAATGGAAATTCCTGAATCTTGAATTACTTGTCCACCACCAAACCAAACAATTAAACCGATACCAATTGAAGATAAAATTTCTGCAATGGGAAAGAAAATTGAAAAATACCAAATGGTTTTGATATTTGCATTTTTGTGTTTGTCGTTAATTTCTTTAAAATTTTCGTACTCAATTTTTTCTCTGTTAAAAAGTTGCACAATTTTCATACCTGTAACTCTTTCTTGTACAAAACCGTTTAAATTGGCTACTTGATTTCTAACTTCTTGAAAAGTGGCTTTTATGGCTACTTGAAATAATTTTGTGGCATAAATTAAGATGGGTAAAATTGCCAAAGTAATTAGTGCCAACTTCCAGTTTAACACCAACATTACCACAGTAACAGCAATCATTTTTAGTATATCACTCAAAATAGTAAATACACCATTGCTAAAAAAGGCTGCAATTGTTTCAATGTCAGAAACTACTCTTGTAACTAATTTACCTACAGAATTATTATCAAAATAAGTCATTTTAAACTGTAAAATATGTCTAAATATCTTAGCTCTTATGTCTCTAATAATATGTTGCCCTACCCAATTTGCAAAATATATAAATGTAAATTGTAGCAAAACCTCTATCAATAAAATGCCTAACATTAACAAAGTATAATTTAACAATCCTTGTTTATCGTTAGATAAAATATAATCGTTTACGGTATTAATGAGCACCAAAGGCGATAATACCGAAAACATGGCCAAAAGTATGGTTGAGGAAGCTGCAATAAAAAAATACAAGCGATAGCGTTTTGCAAAAGACATGAGTCTTTTAAAAATTTGCATATCGAAAGCATTTCCAGTTTTTTCTGCCAAAATTTAATATTTTATTTTTGTTAAAAATAAGCCTTTTGCAGGAACTGACAGCCCTGCATTACTTCTATTTTTACTTTCTATAATTTTTCGAAAATCTTCTATAGATAATTTGCCTAAGCCCACATCTACTAAAGTACCTACTATAGCTCTTACCATATTTCTTAAAAAACGATTTGCTGAAATATGAAAAGTTAACTCGTTTTCTTTTTGTATCCAATACGCCTCAGTAACCTCACAATTAAAGGTATATACTTCTGTTTTTACTTTAGAAAAGGTTTGAAAGTTTGTGTATTCTAATAATAATTTAGCAGCTTCATTCATTAAATTTACATTCGGTTTTTGTGAGTGAATTTGCCAAGAAACATCTAATAAAAACGGATTTCTACCCAACCATATTTTGTACTCATAACTTCTAGAAATGGCACTGAACCTTGCATGTTTTTCATCATCAACTAAAAAAACATTTTGTACTGCAATATCATGTGGTAAAATTGAGTTTAGTTTGTAAGCTATATTATCATCGAGATTTTTATCGATATCAAAATGTGCAAACATTTGTGTTGCATGTACTCCAGTATCTGTTCTTCCAGCACCAACAACTTGAATTTTTTCTTGTAAAATTGTGCTAATTGCATGATTTAATTTTTCTTGTACAGAAACTGCATCTGGTTGAATTTGCCAGCCGTGATAATTTTTTCCATGATAAGAAAGTTGTACAAAATATCTCAAGAAAATTCATTTTATTGAAGGATTCAAAATTACATAATTTATTTTGTTATCATTACTTTTGATATAAATTGAGACGTTAAATTTTTCTTATTCTTTCTATGAAGAAAATCTTACTATTATCTGATACACATAGTTATATTGATGATCAAATTTTAAAGTTTGTAAAACAAGCTGATGAAGTTTGGCATGCAGGTGATATTGGCAATTTAAAAGTAACAGATGCTATTAAAGCGTTAAAACCTTTGCGTGCAGTTTATGGCAATATTGATGATGCAGTTGCTAGATCAGAATTTCCATTAGACAATAAATTCTCTATTGGAGATGTTTCTGTTTGGATGACTCATATTGGCGGTTATCCAAATAAATATAACCAAAGAATTCGTGAAGATATTACTAAAAATCCTCCCAAAATTTTTATATCTGGACATTCTCATATATTAAAAGTACAGTATGACAAAACTTTAAACTTGTTGCATTTAAACCCAGGGGCTGCAGGGAAACATGGTTTTCATAAAGTAAGAACCATGCTTCGACTACAGATTATAAAGGGGGAAATTAAAAATTTAGAAATTATAGAATTGGCTAAACGAGGTTGAGTTCTTCTATTTCTGATACTGGTATTTCCACAGAAATAGTAGTTCCGTTATTTTTAGATGACTTAATATGAAATTTGCCTTTCATCATTTGTATTCTTGCATCTATTTGGTTTAATCCTAAGCCGTCTTTTGTATGAATTTTTGTTTTATCAAAACCTACTCCATCATCAGAGATCGTGATAAAAAGAATTTTATTTACTTCTTTTAACTGTATCAGTGCATTATTTGCTTTGCTATGCTTTATAATATTGTTTACAAACTCTAAAATAATATTGTGTACCTTAATTTCAAAATTTTGAGAATATCTTCTAATTGCATTGATCTCTGTATCTATAGTTAAATCTGAATTAGAGAATTTTTCTGCAAGATCTCTAACAGCAAAATTTAAACCAAACTTTAACAAAACAGATGAAACTAAATTGTGAGATAAATCTCTTACTTTATGAGATGCCTCTTGAATAATCTGTTGTGTTTTTTTTATTTCTATTGGAGTATCACCATTAAACTGTTTTTTGGTAGCTTGTAAATGCATATTTGCAGACGATAATAATGCACTTACACTATCATGCAAAGTTTCTGCTATTTGTTTTCTTTCTGATTCTTTACCATCAATAGTCGCATTTAAAATTATTGCTTGTGATTCAGCTTTTATTTTTTCGATTTCTTGATTTCTCAATAATTCAGTTTGGGATAATTTAAGTCCTAAATTTTTTTGTTTTAATTTGTTTAGGCTAATGATATAAACTAATGATAAAATAATTAACAAGGCGATAACCCCCACAAACCAAAAGGTACGTTGTTGTTTTAAACGTTTATTTTCCTCTCTCTCTAATAAAATTTCTTTTTTTGAATCAAAATCATATTCTGCATTTATTTTTTTAATTGCACTTCTATATTCACTGTCTCTTAATTCATCTTTAATATCATAAGAAATTTCCTGATAATCATAGGCTTTATAATCCTTTAAGTTTCTTAATGCCCAAGCTAAATTAAAGTATAAACTAGATTTGAACCTTACTCCATTTGAGGTGGTATCATTTTTTATCAATTCTATACCTTCTAAATATGTTTCTTTTGCAAGTTTATATTTTTTTTGAAGCAAATAAATACTAGCTAAATTACCCATTGCTGCAGCCTGATTTACTTTATCGTTTCTTGACTTATGAATATCAATTGATTTATTTGCAAATACTTTTGCTTTATCATAAAGAGTGTCATTAATAAAAAATGCAGCTAAATTATTATATGCTATTGCTTTTTGATCAAGTATTTCTGAACTTAAACCTCTAATATTTACTACTTTTTTGTAGAAAAAAAGTGCGCTATCTTTATAACGTTTGATGGTATCAATTTCCTTTAATTTGTGATATGAGCTACCGAGCTTTAGTAAATTTTGAAGATGAGAAATATTATTTTTTACTGATAAATTGTTGTTATTTTCTAATGGTATTGTATCTCTAGAAATTATATTAATATTTCTTCTAAAGTACTTGATTCCATTTTTATAACTAGATGTTTGATAAAATATCTTACCTATTAAAAAATTCAACTGTAGTTCAATAATAATATTATTATCATCTAAACCGTCTAAAATTTTAAAAGCTTTTGTCAAGGCCTTATCAAATTTCTTTTGCTTAATCAATAAATTTATAGAACTCAGTTCTTTTTCAAAGATACTATCTTGGTTGCTTGAACTTATAGTTGATTGTATAAAAAAATTTAAGTCATATCTTTTCAGTATAGGATAAGCCTGAAAAGATATGACTAAAAAGAATAGTAGCAAGAAAAGTTTAAAAACTGATCTCAATAATATTAATTTATAATTACTTCTGGTTTTCTTGTAACGAGGAATCCTTCTGCATCAAGAGACTTAGCGTTGGTGTTTATTATTCGATCATAATTAACAAAAACAATCTTCAAAGGTTCTCCTTCTAATTTTTCTAAGGTTTTAGTAAATGTCTGTTTAGCACCTGTACCATATTTTAAATGTGCTTCATAAGTTTTGATTTCTTCATTATAGACAAAAGAGACATTTACGTCTTTTCTTACTTCAAAATTTAAATTGAATGTAACATCATCAATACTTTCAACACTGTATGACTTTAATTTACTTTTTATTGCTTTACTTTGAAAATCAACATTATCATCACTTACACTAACTGAATATGTTTTACCAATATTACCATCAATAAAGCTAATATCTAGTTTGTTATTTTTAATTGAAAGATTTTGTGAAGTATTTTTCTTTGATGCAAAATTCGAAGAACTAAATAAAAACTCATTGTAATTATTAGATGTATTTACATTCTTCTCAATTTTAGTGTTTTCTGCAAATTCAAAATCAACTGAATATGCTCCTGTAGCATCTCTTTTCAATTGATAAGTTTTTAACAAGCTAGATGGATTGTTATCTATTGTATTTTCTTCGTTAGAACAAGAAGAAAACACTAGCGAAACTGCTGCTACCAATGCAAATACATTAATTTTTTTCATGACTTTTTTAATTTAATTATAGTTGGGTTTGTAATTAATCTCATTAAAAGTAGGTTTTACAGTGCATACAATAAAGCTAGATAATATTGGGGAAAACTTATCAAATCTTTTAGGGATTAACTAAAAAAATAGTCAAAGTTTTGAAATAATAATTTAGACGATTTTGTGTTTTACTGCATACATTGCTAAACCTACTGAATTTTTTACTTTTAGTTTTTTTAATAAATTTTTTCTGTGTGAATCTATTGTGCTAACACCAAGATTAAGCAAATCTGCTATTTCTATAGTATTATACTGTTTTGTTATTAATTTTAATACTTCTAATTCTCTATCAGTTAAACTTTCTATCAAAAATTTATCTGGCAAATCACCATCTGCAACTTTTTGTCCTGATAAAGCTTTTATTAATTCCTTTTGAATACTTGGAGTAAAAAATTGTTCTCCTTTCATCACAGCTTTTATAGCATCAATTATATATTCTCCAGCATTATTCTTTGTTATATAACCATTGCAATCAAGATTTATCATTTCTTGAACAATTTTAATATCGTCATAACTAGAAACAATAATAACGTTTTGATTGATTTTATTATTCTTAAAATATTCTAACACTCCAATACCATCAACTATAGGCATTGTAATGTCTAATATCAAAACATCAGCTTTATTTTCTGGATTAGTGAACCAATCTAAAACTTGTTTACCAGTTAAAGAATATCCATTAACCTCTATGTCTTTATCAGTATTTAATATAGCTTTGATACCATCTATAACTATTTTATGATCATCAGCTACGTGAACGTAAATCTTTTCTTTCATTGTTACATTACAAATTTAGACTACTTATTTCTATTACACAATCCCCATTTATGGGGAAATTTTTCTCTCCCCATAAATGGGGAGAAGCCTCCCCATTTATGGGGAGAGCCAATTCTTAAACACCTAAATATCAGAATATTAAAAATACGTAAAATTTCTCAATTTTAGTATTATTTTTAAAATTTTTAAACTTTACTATTTTTAAAAACGCAAAAAACCGAGAAATTATCTCGGTTTTTTTCGCACTAAATATACTATTTGTTAGTTTTATCGCAATCTATCTACAGATTTTACAAGATCTTCATCCTTCTTAATAGCTTTATTTGCCAAAACAATAAGCAAAATAACTACAATTGGTAAAAACATCCCAATACCTTTCTCTGAAACCATGGTTTCTCCAGATACGTTTAGAGACAAATAAATCAATAATCCTAATAAAAAAAGATTTATCAAAATAATAATGCGCCCAATAACAAATTGTAACTTTCTATTTTTAAATAAAAATATTGATACAATTGATAAAATAGCGGATATAATGAACATAAAAGGGATTACTTTTAACGTAAACACCTCTTTCGAAAACAAATTTACAACAAATATTTTTTCTTTAACTGTATTCCATAAATTAAATACAAAAATTAGACCTCCAGAAACTATGGAAGCTAAAAACAAATAAACCGTTTGTATTCTCTGAATCATAAATATGTTTTGTGAAACAAAAGTAGAATTTCTTTTTCAAAAAAAGAAAAGTTAAAAGTGAAAAAAAAAGTATATATTTGTCACACAATAACCGCACAACAATATTGTATAGTACTATATACAATACTATAAATTCAAAACAAACAATTTTTAAACGATTTAAGTGTTTAAGATTTATTATAACTTAATTAATATATAAATGTTCGAAATTTCTGAACTAAAAGCAAAAAAACTTACTGATTTACAGGTAATTGCAAAATCAATTGGTCTTTCAAAAATAAGCCAGTTAAAAAAATTAGATTTAGTATACCAAATACTAGACAAGCAAGCTTCTGACCCTTCAGCTGCAAATAACACATCAACCACTGAGGAGAAAACCAAGGTAGAAAAACCTAAAAGAAAGCGGGTTGTTAAAAAAGCGTCTGCGAATACAACTAAAGCTGTTAAAGAAAATTTACCAGAAGAAACTACAACAGCAAAGAAACCTGTAGTTAAAAAAACAATTAAAAAGGAAGTTGTTACAGAACCTAAAGCTGAAACTAAAAAAAACACTGAAGTTAAAAAAGAAGCTAAAGAACAAAAACCTACTCATAACAACAACCAACAACGTAATACTACAAGTAAGAATCAACCAAGAAATAACAATCAACAGAAAAATAAAAATCAACAGAATAAAACCAACAATAATAGAAGTCATAACAAATCTAATAACAGGTATAAAGACCCGGATTTTGAATTTGATGGTATTATTGAAAGTGAAGGGGTTTTAGAAATGATGCCTGATGGGTATGGTTTTTTACGTTCTTCTGATTATAACTATTTATCATCTCCTGATGATATTTATGTATCTCAATCTCAAATAAAATTATTTGGATTAAAAACTGGTGATACTGTTAGAGGTAATGTAAGACCACCAAAAGAGGGGGAAAAATATTTCCCTTTGATTCGAGTATCTAAAATAAACGGATTAAATCCTAATATTGTTAGAGATCGTGTTTCTTTTGAGCATTTAACTCCTTTGTTTCCACAAGAAAAATTTGATTTAGCTGAAAGAGGTAGTTCTTTATCTACAAGAATTATTGATTTATTTTCCCCAATTGGTAAAGGACAAAGAGGTATGATTGTTGCCCAACCAAAAACAGGGAAAACTATGCTTTTAAAGGATGTTGCCAATGCAATTGCAAAAAATCATCCAGAAGTTTATCAAATAGTTTTATTGATTGATGAACGACCTGAAGAGGTTACAGATATGCAAAGAAGTGTTCGTGGAGAAGTTGTTGCTTCAACTTTTGATGAACCTGCAGATAAACACGTTCGCGTTGCTAACATTGTTTTAGAAAAAGCAAAACGTTTGGTAGAATGTGGCCATGATGTGGTAATTTTATTAGATTCAATTACACGTTTGGCAAGAGCATACAACACTGTTGCTCCTGCATCTGGTAAAATACTTTCGGGTGGTATAGATGCAAACGCTTTACACAAACCGAAACGTTTCTTTGGTGCTGCCAGAAATATTGAAGGTGGTGGTTCTTTAACTATAATTGCAACTGCACTTACAGAAACTGGCTCTAAAATGGACGAAGTTATCTTTGAAGAATTTAAAGGTACTGGTAATATGGAACTGCAATTAGATCGTAATATTTCTAACAGACGTATTTATCCTGCAATCGACTTGATTAAATCTTCTACAAGACGTGATGATTTATTGCTAGATGATAAAACCGTTCAAAGGATGTGGGTATTGCGTAAATATTTAGCAGATATGAACCCTATAGAAGCAATGGAATTTATTAACGACAGAATTAAATTCTCTAAAAATAACGAGGAGTTTTTAATTTCTATGAATGGTTAACAAATAATTTAATTTGTATAAAAAAAGCCTTTTTGAAAATTCAAAAAGGCTTTTTTTATTGCATCTTATTGATATCGTTTTAAATAAACCAATTCCAAACTAACCCAAAACGCACTGTAAAATCTCTATATGGGTAATTTGGTGCTGAAAAGTAATTCTTTTTAGTAAACGAAGATGTTACATTATCTACCTTAAGATACATTCTTGTTCTACGAACTCTTGCATTAAAAAACACATCAAATGTAGGAAAACCGATTTCTTCTGTATTCTGTATCGTAAACTCTCCCAACAAAGGATTATAAGCATTTGCAAAATACTTAGTAAAATATTTAAATGTAATTCCAATATTTACCAACATGGGTTTACCTTCAAACCAATCATCAGTATAATAAAACGTATTTCTGGTTACCAATTCTGGAACTCTAAAAACAGAACTTCCACTGCTCACGTTTTGATACATTACAGTATTATCTAAAGCTAATTTCCAAAACTTAAATTCTCGATTCACTTTTGCCTTTACATATACAATTTGGTCTTCAAATTGCTCTGGCGTATTGTTTGTATTAAAATAAGTAAAATTATCTATATTCGTTAAATTAACATCAGCATTTATCCATTTAGAAGTTAAAGAAAAACCTAAATCTCTAGTATTAACGTTACTAAAAGCATCATTTACCCAATTGTAATTATCGTAACCACTTTGGTGTAAAAGTGTATTAAAGTTTGGTGACTTAGAGCTGATTAATACACTACCTTTTAACGCAAAAATACTATCTTTTTCATACACTGCTTCTCCTTTTATGTAATTACCAGATAATCTACCTGAACCTGGAGTTATAGAGGCATCTGCATTTAACTGAAAGTTTTTAATTTTTGCATTCCAATCTGCTCCAAATGAAATCGCATTTCCTTCTAATTTTAATTTATCAATTTTTTCGCTTCTGTTTAAAATTGTATCATATCCATAAGTATAACTGGTGATGTTTGCTTTGGCTTTAAACTTCCCAAAAACATATTTGGAGTTAAACTCTAAATTTAACTCATTATTGGTAATTGTACTTTTAGCGGTTCTATCTACATCACTTATTGCATTAGAGGCACCAAAAATTGAAGTTGTTATAGTGGATTGATCAAAACGATAACTTTTGTTTTCATTGGTAAGAACATGACCTACTTTTAAGTTGCTAAAATCTTTATTGTTAACTGTATCTTTGCTTGCAATTAATTTATAGCTGTGCTCTAAATATATTCGGTTACTATCAAACTGACTTTCAGCATCTGTTAAGTTTACATCTAACCGAGAACGTTGCACAAAGTTCTCGTCTTCATTTATAAAGTTTTCTAACATTTCTGGGATTAATCCCCCATTTTCTTGATGAAAAAAATCTTGAGAAGCATAATGTCCTCTCACTTCATATTGATTGTTTTCTGTTCTATAATTAAACGTTCCTCTAAAATTACCATTACTTACCAAGGCTCTTCTGTAAGCCCCTTGAGATCGTAATCCTTTATAAGACATAGAAAAATTTAATCTTCTCGAAAAATTTACAGTAAAAATGGCATCTACCACTTGCCCTTGCTGCAAACCTGTTCTGTATAAAATTTCGGTTGTTGGTGTAGGTACTTCAAAATATTTAATATCATCAACCTCTAAATAACTTACCTGTTTGGCACTATATCCAATATCTGGCAAACTACTTAAATCACTAAAAGTATAACCTAATTTATTATGGGTTTGCCCTTGATTATGAAATTCTAAAAACTCAAAATTATCTTTTCTTAAGTAATTAAATTTATATTCTTTTTGTAAAGTAAGTGTTGTATCAATATAAGTGGTGTCTCTTTTATGAGAAATTACCTTATAATCTGTGTACTTTGTTTTACCGGATAAAATTACTTTAGTTTCTAAAGAAAGCGTATCATTTTTTCTACCAGAAGAAAAACCACCACCTCCAGCGCCTCTTATTTGCTGAGAAAACAAAGTATTATTTGCAACAAAAAGTACTAAAATAAATAAAAAATAATGTTTGAACATAGTAAAAATCTGCGCAACAAATGTAAAATAATAAAACGAAAAGAGTCGTTAATAAAACGAATGAAATCTGTTAATTATTCTACAGAATTATCATCAAAAAAAAACAAACCTAAACAAAACTTTCTTTTCTTTGTAAAATGTTGCAACTCAATTTTAGCGGGTTTTCTTTAGAAGCAGGCACAGATGAAGCAGGTAGAGGCTGTTTGGCTGGGCCAGTTGTGGCTGCTGCTGTAATTTTACCAGAAGTTTTTTCACATCCTTTTTTAAATGATTCCAAACAGATCTCTGAAAAAAAGCGAGATGAATTAAAACCCTTTATAGAAAACAATGCACTTGCTTTTGGAGTTTCTTTTGTTTGGCAACAAGAGGTAGATAAAATTAATGTTTTACAAGCATCGATTACTGCCATGCACAGGGCAATTGATGCTTTAAAAATTACGCCCGAATTTATTATTGTTGATGGCAATAAATTTAGAAATTACAAAAAAATCCCTCATCAAACTATTGTTAAAGGAGATGCAAAATTTAAAAGTATTGCTGCTGCCTCTGTTTTGGCGAAGACCTATAGAGATGCCTATATGGCAAAAATTCATCAAGAATACCCCATGTACAATTGGCTAAAAAATAAAGGTTACCCAACAAAAGAACACAGAAATGCCATTCGCGAATTTGGTGCCACAAAATACCATAGAAAAACATTTAAGTTGTTACCAGAACAATTAAAATTGAAGTTTTAATTTTTTTAGAAGCTATTTCCTGCTTTCACTACTCGCTTTTTTTGCTCAAAAAAGCAAAAAAGAGCTCAAACAAGTCGTTCAATCAGGGCTAAGCTTGTTTGCAAACTTTAGCAAATAACTTAGAATTATTTAAAAAGTTCAACTATTTTTACGCTCCAAATTTTCTAGATGATGATTAAAAAAACAAGAGCAGAAATCACAAAATGCATTTTGCACAAAGTCGCTAATAAATTTAATAGTGGGCAAAATGTATTATCTGAAGATTTAATTCGTTTTGACCAAGAAAGTTACGACTTAATGAAAGGTTTTTTATTAAAACCTTTTGGCAGTTTAACACAGAGTTATCGATTTTCTCATCATGCAGATGTTCGTTTAAATGAACTAAACAATTATGCTTCTGAAGTTTTTAAAGATGAAAATACGTTTGTAGAATATTCTAAAAATATCGTAAATCACTTATACGAACAATCGAACTCTGCACAAATAAAAACAGGAGATGTTATTGTTGTTTTTATTGAAGGTATTGAATATAAAGATATTTTAACAGAAGCTGTTGGTGTTTTTAAAATTGAAAATAAAGTTGATTTTTTTCAAACCTATTTAGATGATAACGAAAGTTTTGATGTGGTGGTTCAAAAAGGAATATCAACCAAAAGAATCGATAAAGGTTGCTTAATTTTAAATACAGCAGATACTGAAGGAACTGTTGTTTTTTCTGTAGATAATAATAATTATGATGCGCAGTATTGGATTAAAAATTTCTTATCTGTAAAACTAGCAGACGATTACAATTCGCACACACAAAACTATTTAGAACTTTGTAAAGAGTTTTCTGAAGAAGTGATAAAACCTGAATTTGGCAAACATGAGCAAGGTAATTTTTTAGCAAATACTGTAGACTATTTTAAGGAACATGAAGCTGTAGATTACCACGATTTTAAAGACGAAATTTTTCAAGAAGACAAACACAAAGATTTGTTTGAAGATTACAAAAAACATTATGAAACGTTAAATGATGTTTTAATCAGAAATAATTTTGATGTTTCTGGTGTGGTGTTAAAGAAAGAAAAAAACAAATTAAAAACAGAAATAAAGTTAGATACTAACATCAGCATAAAATTAGATATTGATGCGCCAGATGCTGCTTCAGAATATTTAGAAAGAGGTTATGATGAAGAAAAAAAAATGAAGTTTTACAAAGTATATTTTAATGAAGAAAAATAAGGTTTTTGGTAATTGGTAGTTAGTTCTTAGTTGTTAGTTGTTAGTTGTTGAAAATGTTAATTTCTATAAAACCATTAACTATTAACCATAAACCACAAACCACAAACCACAAACCAAATCAGCCAATTACAAACTCATCAACCTCAAAAAGGGTTTTAAAGTGTTTTATAATTTTAGTTTTCACCTCTTCTAAATCCACTTTTTCGCCCAATTCAGCTTCCATAGAAGTTACTGCTTTTCCACGTATTCCACAAGGAATTATATTATCAAAATAGCCTAAATTCACATTTGCATTTAAGGCAAAACCATGCATGGTTACCCAACGTGAAGAACGGATACCCATAGCACAAATTTTACGAGCAAAAGGTGTTCCAACATCTAACCAAACACCTGTTTCGCCCTCGCTTCTGGTGCCTTTTATACCATATTCAGCAATTGTTAAAATAATTGTTTCTTCTAACAGACGTAAATATTTATGAATATCAGTAAAGAAATTTTCTAAATCTAAAATTGGATATCCAACAATTTGTCCAGGACCATGATATGTAATATCTCCACCCCTATTTATTTTATAAAAAGTGGCTCCTTTTTCTTTTAGTTGATGCTCATTTAATAACAAATTTTCTAAATCTCCACTTTTCCCTAAGGTATACACATGTGGATGCTCAACAAATAAAAAGTGATTATTAGTAATTTGTTGTTGGTTATTTCTTCTATTAAAAATTTTAACAGCTACAATTTCTTGTAATAGTTCGGTTTGATAATCCCAAGTTTCTTTATAATCTTTAAAAGATAAGTCCTCTAGTAGTATATTTCTATTCATAATTACAAATACAAAGGTAAATATTTCATTATATTTGAAACTACAATGTATGTTAAATACACTTTTATGAAAAATAAATCACCCCTTTTTCTTTTACTAGGACTTATTTTTTTTAGTCAACAAATAGTGTTTGCGCAAAAATCATGGACTAAACAAAACAAAACTAATTTTGCCTTCTCAAAAAAAGAAATTTATCCCAAAGAAAACTTCCCAACAGAGTATGAAGTATTAAGCTTAAATCAAAAGATTTTTGAGAAAAACATCCGCAGTAAATCATCCAAAGAAAAATATATAACATTACCAGATGCTCATGGCAATTTATCTCATTTTACAATTAAAGAACATTCAAATTTTAGCTTAGGTTTACAAAAAAAGTATCCAAATATTAAATCGTATACTGCACAAAGTATAACTGATGCAAATACAGTGGCTAAAATTAGTTTGGGTACAGATGGTTTTCATGCGGTTTTATTTTACAAAAATAAACCAAACGTTTATATAGATCCTTACACAAAAGACAATCAAAATTATATTGTTTACCAAAAAACAAGTTTACCGAAAGCTGATCAAGATTTTAAGTGCCTTGTTGAATCTACTAGTAAAATGGAATTTTCATCTAACTATCAGCAAAAATCAAATGATGGTAAACTAAGAACCTTTAGAATGGCTTTAGCCTGTACAGGAGAATATGCACAATTTCATTTAGGGCCAAACCAACAAAACATTGCAAATTCAGCAACTGACCAAGAAAAAAAAGCAGCAATTTTATCTGCAATGAACACCTCAATGACAAGAATTAATGGTGTTTTAGAAAAAGAAATATCTATAAAATTAGAGTTGATTGACAATAATGATGCAATTATTTTCTTAGATGCAGAAACTGATGGAATGACTGATAGTTCTACAGGAACACTTATTAACGAAATACAAGCTATTATAGATACAAATGTTGGTGCAACTAATTATGATGTTGGCCATGTATTTAGTACTGCTGGTGGTGAGTTAGATGGTGCTGCGATTTTAGGAAGTGCTTGCATCACTAATCAAAAAGCACGAGGGGTAACTGGCTTAGGTTCTCCTGTTGGAGATGCTTATGATATTGATTTGGTAATCCATGAATTAGGACATCAATTTGGTGCTACACATACACAAAATAACGATTGTAACAGAACGGATGCTACTGCTGTAGAACCTGGAAGTGGTTCTACAATTATGGGATATGCTGGAATTTGTTCTCCAAATGTGAAATCTGGAAATTCAAATGGAAATAGTGACGATTATTTTCATGCAGTAAGTTTAGCTCAAATGTTAAATCTTTTAGATACATCTGCAAATTGTGCTGTAGTAACAAACACTAATAACACAGCACCTACAGCAAATTCAGGCAGTGATTTTTCAATTCCTAAATCAACTCCTTTTAAATTAACTGGTACTGCCACAGATGTTGATGGTACAAGTTCTTTAACGTACAATTGGGAACAAATCGATAATGAATCTGCTACAATGCCACCAGTTTCTACAAGTGCCATTGGTCCACTTTTTAGATCTTTACCCCCAAAAAATGTTCCTACAAGATATTTTCCAGATTTAGCGACTATTGTTGCTGGTGAAACATTTACAACTTGGGAAGTTTTACCTTCTGTTGCTAGAGACCTTAATTTTGCATTTACTGTTAGAGATAATGATACCAGAGGTGGAAACACTGCTAGAGATGACCTAAAAATTAACGTTATTGATACTACACCTTTTTCGGTTACTACACCTGCTACTGCTGTAACTTGGAATACAGGTTCTACTCAAACCATTACTTGGAATAAAGGTAATACAGATACAGCACCCATTAATTGTGCGCTAGTGAATGTTAAATTATCTGTAGATGGTGGCTTAACTTTTCCAATCACCTTAAAATCGAATACACCAAATGATGGTACTGAAGAGGTATTTATACCAGACAATGCTACAGAAAAAGCAAGAATAATGGTAGAAGCTGCTGATAATATTTTTTACAATGTTAATGCTATAAATTTCACAATACAATCTAGTGCTGCCACATTTGTAATGAATAATACTGATGGAATTCAAACTGCTTGTAATTCTGGAAACCAAAGTGTTACTTACAACTTAAATTTTGATTTTATTAATGGTTTTTCACAAACAGTGTCACTTACTGCCACTGGCCAACCTGAGGGTACTGAAATTTCATTCAGTTCATCCACAATAAATACTGATGGAGATATAAGTATGACAATTTCTAATCTAAACGAAAAAACAGTTGGAGATTATGAAATAAATGTTGTTGGAACATCTACAACTGTCACACAAACTTTAGGAGTTGATTTTAAACTAATTTCTAGTGAATTTAACATTTTAACGCTTACCTCTCCTTCTAATGGGGATACTGATACAGAATTAACAGAAGCTTTAATGTGGAACATAGATAATAACGCTACTTCTTATGATGTTGAAGTTGCAACAGATGCTACCTTTTCTACAATTATTTCATCTGGAAACGTTACATCAAACGCTTATATCCCTGATAATATTTCGAGTGTTACTCAATATTTTTGGAGAGTTAAACCAAAAAACAAATGTGGTGAGGGCATTTTTTCTGATGTATTTACCTTTACTACAAAACAAGGCATATACTGTTCATCTAATTTTACAGATGAGGAAGGTGGTTCTGAATATATATCAAATGTAACTTTTGGTGGTATTAATAATGATTCTGGGAATGATACAGAAGATGGTTATCAAGATTTTACATCAATAAACACAGTACTTGTTCAAGGTCAAGAAAAACAAATAAGCGTTACTTTTGATACTGCTGGTTTTCAAGACCATTGCTATGTTTTTATAGATTGGAATCAAGATTTTGAATTTGATAACGAAACTGAACGTTACGATTTAGGCACGAGAACAGAAGATGTTGTTACTGCCACTTTAAATATAACTGTACCTAACACTGCAAGAACTGGTAAAACAAGAATGAGAGTTGTTTTAGAATATGATGACCCAAATGATGGTTTTGGTGAGGGTGCATGTAATGCAGACCATTTAACAGAATGGGGAGAAACTGAGGATTATTCAATCACCATATTACCAATTATAGGCGATAATAATTTTATAGTAGCATCAACTTCTGAATCTTGTCAAAATAAAAATGATGGAACGATTTCAGTAAATATTATTGAAGCAACCTTAAGCTACACCTTAAAAATTACTGGCCCGAACACAAATTTAGAACAAAACATTTCTAGTGTAGGTTATAAACTTACAGATTTACCTCCAGGAATTTATAATCTCTGTATAGAAACAGCAGTATTAAACTCAATACATTGTTATGAAGTTGTAATAGAACAAGCCCAACAAATAGATTTAAAAATAGCCGCTAAAAACGACTCAAACACGTATTCTTTTGAAATTCTTGAAGGTACAGCACCTTTTGAGGTATTTTTAAATAACGAGTTAATAGGCGTTTCTAGCAACAATAATTTTGATTTAAATATTAATGAATCTGGATTAATAACCGTTAAAACAGCAAAAGAATGTGAAGGTGTTTTTGAAAAAAATACAGACGATTTATTGTCTACGGATTATCTTAACCAAAAAATTAAAGTAATTAAAAATCCTGTAAAAGATGTTATTGAACTGAGGTTACCTGCTAACATCACGAATCAAAATCTAGAAGCAACAATTTTTGATATTACTGGTAAACTTGTTTATAAACAAAATCATACAATAACATCAGAAAGCTTAACAATTCCGTTTCGTGATTTTACAAAAGGAATCTATATTTTAAAATTATCTAATAATGCTACACCAATTAAAATTTTAAAACAATGAAGCAATTAAAAAACAATATACTTTTAAGTTGCCTTTGTTTGTTAGCATTTCAATGTTCAAAGAAAGTAAGCAACCAAGCACCAACTGCAGTTTCACTTATTTACCCAACTGAAAATTTATTGTGTATTGATAATAATATTACTTTTAATTGGACTACTGCAATTGATCCTGAAAACGATGAAGTAGAATACAACATTATTATAGCAAAAGATAGAGCCTTAACCAATATTATTGAAAATAGAACAATTTCTAACACTCAAGTTAGCATCAACCTAGAACAAGAAACTGCCTATTATTGGAAAGTTGATGCTTTAGATGTAAACAATAATCAAGGCACAGCTTCTGAAACCTATGCCTTTTTAACTCAAGGTAATATTATTGAAAATTATGTACCCTTTACAGCTGCTTTGTTAACCCCTGAAAATAATAGTCAGATTAATTCTGGTACTGTAAATTTAACTTGGGATGCTGCTGATGCTAATTTTGAAGACACATTAACCTATGAGGTTTACTTTGGTGAAGAAGATAGCACTACTTTACAAGATGATAATGTTGCTACTAAATCCTATTCAGTTTCAGTTGAATCTGGTAAAACCTATTCTTGGCGAGTTGACGTTAAGGACCAAAATGGAGCAAAATCGATTGGTCATGTGTGGACGTTTAGTGTAAACTAAACATAACTTTATTAAAAGCTACTTTGTATTTTTCATCAGCAAAAAAAAGAACATAAAAACGTGAGTTCAATTTAACTTCTCTAGCTTAAAAATGTTTATTTCTATGAAAATCACATTTTTTTGTCATTTCGACCAAAACACAGGGTAGTTGAGAAATCTTAAATTTAGACTAAGATTTCTCCATTTCAGTCGAATTGAGATTCGTTGCAAATCATAAAAAAGTAACTAGCTTCTAAACCCTATTTTTTAAGTAGAACCCGCGTTAAAATCAAGTTACATTTTTTAAGTTTACGCTAATATTTATGAAGTAAGTTTTTATTTCGGTGGATATTTTTCTAAAATCTTTTTGATAATTTCTTGAAAATGAGCTTCTTTTATTTCAGGTTTTCTATTTTCTTTTACCACAGAATTTAATACTCCTACCCAAATAATTTCGTTGGTTTTTGCATTTACAAATTCAATACTAAATTTCTCCTGTAATTTTTCACCACCAATTGGTATTCCACCAGAAATATTAAAACCTCCATTATTAGTACCAGATCCAATACCAATGCCTATGGTATTATTTTGCGCTTTAGAAAATTCAGCAATTACATTAATGTAAAAATCAGGATTTTCGGTTTCAGAAAAGCCCTTTTCTTGAAGTTCAAAGTTTAACCATTTTACAACTCTTTTTGCATCAAACTCATTCAATCCTTTACCAATATCGCTGTAAAAATTATAAGTTGTAAATTGTGTAAAGTTAATTTTAGTATCATAATCTATAATAACTTTTGATGATGAACAACCCATCAACAAAAACAAAAAGAAAAACTTTAACGTTTTCATTTTTTATCTTTTTTCTTCTTCAATCACTACTCTAGTTGGTGTATCTATACCATCAATAATACTTTTTGTGCCTTTAGCTACTGCCTGTATAGTTTGTGTTACCACAGTCATATTTAAAGTTTCAGCTTCATCAGAAACTTTATGATAATCTTTATCAACATCAATTGGAGTTGTAGAAAACGTATGAGAAGGTACGCCCAAACGCGCTAAAGAAGCATTATCTGATCTAAAAAATAAATTGAATTTTTTATAAGGATCAGGAAACAATTGATACCCAGAACCTTCTAAATTCTTTTGAACAATTTTACCAAAATCAGAACGCTCAAAACCTGTTAACCAAGCTGTATTTGGGCCAAAACTTGGTATTTTACCAATCATTTCTAAATTAATACCAGCTACAAATTTATCAGCATCAATACCTTTACCAAAGTAAGTAGAGCCAATTAAACCCATTTCTTCTGCAGTAAACGCTGCAAAAACAATAGTTCTTTCATTCCCCACTTTTTTAAAATATTCTGCTAAAGCCAAAACACCAGTTACCCCAGAAGCATCATCATTGGCACCATTATAAATTTTGTCTTCTCCTTTACCTTGGTTTCCTAAATGATCGTAATGTGCAGAAATAATTACATATTCATCTTTTTTACTTTTTCCCTCTAAAACACCAATAATATTGGCAGAAGTAATTTCTTCTTTACTTCTTCTGGGTGTAAAATTAAAAGTTTGTCTGTACGAATCTAAATTTTCGAAAGTGGTTAAACCAATTCTTTTAAACTCACTTTCAATATATTTTGCCGCTTTTTCAATACCAGAGGTTCCAGCTTTTCTACCTTCCATATCATCAGCAGCTAGCGTATACAAATGTTTTCTTACTGTTGTAGAATCAATAAAAAAAGAAGGTTCAACCGTTTTTGCTTTGGTAATTTCTTTTGATGATATTCCTGCTACCCCATCTTTTCCATCAGCTCCTTTTTGAACAATTTTACAACTGGTTAGTACAAATACTATTATTAATGTAATTATTTTTAATGATTTCATTTTGGCTTTATATTTTTTCTGCCCTAAATATACTTAATTAAAAGGGTTTAAATTAATTTCATCATCTTAAAAAAACACAACATCTTTATCGTTCAATTTTTCTGTATTTTTGTGTAAATTTATATCAAATGATACTATCTGAAATTCCGAATATAAAACACACTAACGCTAATAATTTCTTTTTACTTTGCGGCCCTTGTGCTATTGAAGGAGAAGAAATGGCATTAAGAATTGCTGAGAAGGTAATTACAATTACTGATAAATTACAAATACCTTATATTTTTAAAGGAAGTTTTAAAAAAGCAAACCGAAGCAGAATTGATAGTTTTACAGGAATTGGAGATGAAAAAGCACTGAAAATTTTACGTAAAGTTTCTGAAACTTTTAACGTACCAACAGTTACAGATATTCATGAAGTTGCTGATGCTACAAAAGCTGCAGAATATGTAGATGTTTTACAAATTCCTGCTTTTTTAGTTCGTCAAACAGATTTAGTCGTGGCTGCTGCAAAAACAGGTAAAGTTGTTAATTTAAAAAAAGGACAATTTATGAGTCCTGCTGCCATGAAACACGCCGTACAAAAAGTAAAAGATGCAGGTTCTGACAAGGCTTGGATTACAGATAGAGGCACCATGTTTGGCTACCAAGATATGATTGTAGACTTTAGAGGCATCCCAGAAATGCGCCAATTTGCACCCACTGTTTTAGACGTTACGCATTCTTTACAACAACCCAATCAAACTGCGGGTGTTACTGGTGGACGACCAGAAATGATAGAAACCATTGCTAGAGCTGGAGTGGTAAATAATGTGGATGGTTTATTTATAGAAACGCATTTTGACCCTGCAAACGCAAAATCAGATGGAGCTAACATGTTACATTTGGATAATTTAGAAAGTCTATTAAGTAATTTAGTTGCCATTCGTAAAACCATTAATAGTTTATAAAAGAACTCATTCCAACATTTTAAAACAAATAATAATTTGGGCGTTTTAACGGGCTTTCCATTATATCTTTTTTCTGAAAAAGAAAAAAGGATGCCATTGCAATCCCTAACGCACTTACTCAATATGCAAAAAAAATATGCAAACCCTTTAGGTTTTAAAAAACAGAAGGGTTTCTTTTCAATTCACAAAAAAGGGTACAATATTTGGTTTATAAAGTTCTTTAACACTTTACTATGAAACAAGTTTTGTTTTTTTTGTTTATATCTACAGCGCTCTTTTCACAAAACTATGATAAAGTAGATGCTAAAGTTTTAAACTATCCTAGGTTTTCTAATGTAGAAGAATTGGCAAAACAAATAGACAACGATTTTACTTTGGATGCTGAAAAAGCAAGAGCCGCCTTTTTTTGGTTGGCTAAAAACATACGTTATAATCTTAAGGAATATTACAATCCTAAGCAACGTTATTACAGTTTTCGCTATTCATCTGAAGCTGAAAAAGTACAAAAATTACAGGCTATAAAAGACAAATTAGTTGAAACAACATTTCGCAATAAAACTGGTGTTTGTGAAGAATATGCACAATCTTTCAAAAAAATATGTGATTTATTAGGCATTGAATCGCAGGTGATAAAAGGTTATGTTAGAAATAGTGCCAGAGAAATTGGACAAATACCAAACACCACAAACCACGCTTGGAATGCAGTTAAGCTCAATGAAAAATGGGTGATTTTAGATGCCACTTGGGCTGCTGGATTTGAGAGAAATGGAAAATGGATTCGCCAATTTAACAACTATTTTTTTGATATGCCAAAAACCAAAATCTTTAAAACTCACTTTCCTGATGATAGCATTTGGGTGTTGCGTTTTGGCAGAATGACACTTCAAGAATTTTACAAGCAACCAATTTATGATGATTCTTTTTTACAACGAAACACTGAACTTCTTACACCTAAATCTGGAATTATCACCCTAAAATCATCTGAAAATATCGTATTAAAATTTAAAAATCTAAATACTGAAAACATCATATTCTATACACTTAAAGGCAATCGATATTCGCAAAAACCAATCATTACCACTAAAAATGGAATTACTACTTTAAACATAATAAACCCAAATAGAAATTCAGATTTAACCTTATACATCAATAAAGAAAGTGCTTTGCGTTTTAAGATTAAGACACAATAATCTTGTAATATGTTACTATTTACTTACACAACACCTTTCAGGTTATTAAAACCTAAAAGGTCTGAATATATCAGTATTTATCATGGTTATTTACCCACATATTATCTATTTTTTTTATAAAACCCTTTATCTTTCAATTGATGCGCATCTTTTAAAACGGTCAATAAAATATCTTCATTAATGTCTTCTAGTTTAAAATATCGCAAAGATTTTACTACTTTTCTATTTTCAGTAATTAAGTATTCGTTGTATTTTGTTAAATGTGCAGATACCCAAAATGCTACATCTACATA
Organism: Polaribacter sp.; assembly: GCF_965660385.1. GTDB lineage: Bacteria > Bacteroidota > Bacteroidia > Flavobacteriales > Flavobacteriaceae > Polaribacter. The sequence continues at coordinate 68,749 of NZ_CBFHZT010000003.1, read as the reverse complement.
GCCTTTCTTTTTAGACGGATTCAAGTAACAAAAGGGTTTATCATCTAAATAATAAAAAGGAATTTTCCATTTAAACTGCAAATCTACTTCAGTAAAAGTACTTTCTATTAAAATTTGTAAATGCAACAAAATAGACTTAAAAGGTTCTGGTTGATTTAAAATGTAGGCTTCAGCAGGTTTCATTTTTTTGTATATTAGCGAAAGTTACATAATTTATGAGTAAACAAGATAATCTTGAAATTAATTTTTCTTTAAAAGGAAATGCAAGCATTCAAATTGGCATCTATCTTTTAATTGCTGCTTATTGTATAAAAAATATCCTCGATGGTTTTTTAATTGATGACAATGTCTTTGGAATGTCATCATCTAAACTTATGGAAGTATTAGTGGTTATCATTACCTTTTTCACCTTTCTGCTTTCTGGTTTCGCTTTATATTTTAAAGGTAAAAGAAAGGCAAAAAAGCTTGAATATCAACTATGGAACGCCAAAACAAAAAAATTGTTTTGGTTCATGTTTTTTAGTTTTCTGGGTATTTTTATTTTACTTTTATTACTCTTCAACTTGGGCTTTATTGACATCCTTACCCCTACTTTTTTATTGTTGTACGGGCTTTTAATATTTCTGAATAAAAATAAAAAACGTAAAGATTTATTGATATTAACTGGTGTTTGTTTGCTTTTGGGTATTATAACAATATTAATACCAAGCTATTGGTATTCATCGCTTTTTATTTTAGGTATTGCGCACATTACTTATGGAGTTACTATCAAATAAATTTTAAGTAATGCAAGGTTTTATTTTCTTTTTATTTATCAACCTTTAACAGGGATTACTAAAATTGGTGTTTTAGCGTTTTTTACAATTTGAGCAGCAATATTACCCATTAATACATCTTCTAAAAAGCTGTGACTATGTGTACCTATTACTAAAAGATCTGCATTATATTCTTCAACAAAAGTTAGAATTTGATGCTCTGGATCACCATTTAAAACCTTTATTTCTGTTGATGGTTCTCCTAAAAAATTTGCTGTAGATTCAAGAAATTTTATTGCTTCTTTTTCTAAACTTTCTACAATCTCAATATCTCTATTTATTAAAAACCCATTATAATTCATTATCGGGTTATAACTATTTACATAAACTCCAATGTGATTAACTACATGAATCAATACAACTTCTGATTTTAGCAATTGTGCATAATTAAATCCTATTTTTGCTACTTTTTCTGCAGATGGGCTTGTATCTAAGGCAATACATATTTTTTTCATAATTATATTTTTAGATGAATACTTACTTTTTATAATTTTTTAATGACAACAATTTGTTTAAAATATAATTATTAATTTTTAAAAATCAAAATAAAAACCCCTTTTCCTTAAGTTAAAGACCACAACATCAAGTTTTTATTTTTTAAAAAAAATAATTTGTATAACTAAAAAATAAATACTTACTTTGCCTTTCAAAGTTCTTTATATGAATTCAAAAGATTATTTAAAAGACCTATCAGAAATTAAAACACTCATGAGTAAATCATCTCGATTTATATCTTTAAGTGGTTTGTCTGGTATTTTAGCTGGCATTTATGCTTTAATTGGTGCTGCTGCAGCATATTGGTTATTTTCTTTAAAAGGCGATGAATATGTTGTTATAGATAGTAACATTTTTAGGTTTGTAATTTTAGACTTATTAATTGTGGGTGTGTTGAGTATTGGCACTGGTATTTTTTTAACAACAAAAAAAGCCAAAAAGAATGATGAAAAAATTTGGGATGCATTAACCAAAAGGCTTTTATTTAGTTTTATTGTGCCTTTGATTGCTGGGGGAATTTACACCCTAATCATTTTAAGTCAGCAAAAATACGGGCAAACTGGCGCTTTAATGTTGTTATTTTATGGTTTAGCACTTTTGAATGCATCAAAATATACTTTAGGGGATATTAAATATTTAGGGTATACTCAAATTGTATTAGGACTAATATGCGCACTCTATCCTGCTTATGGATTTTGGTTTTGGGTGCTAGGTTTTGGATTTATGCATATTATTTAGGGGCTGCTATGTACTATAAATATGACAGAAAATAGCGTATTTTTACATTGTAAATACAGTAATTGAAGAATATAATTTTAAATATCAACAAAGCATTTGATCATAGAATACGACTGGGAATTATGTCTGTTTTAATGGTAAATGAACATGCAGATTTTAATACCTTAAAAGAGTTATTAGGAGCAACTGATGGTAATTTAGCAAGCCACACTAAAGCTTTAGAAAAAGTTGAATTTATTAGAGTAGAAAAACAATTTATAGGTAGAAAACCAAATACTAAATATATTGCTACAAAATTGGGAAAAAAAGAATTTAAAAAGCATATTGATGCACTCGAAAAACTGATTAAAAACAAATAAAAATATTTTTTTACACTATTACTTTGAATTACAAAGTACTTTAATATGATAAAGAAAATCATCTATTGGCTGTTTGAACATTCACAAAGAATGTACATCAAATTTAAAAACAAGAAACCTTGGAATATTAGTGCCAAGGAGCTCCTAACCTATCCTACTGATAGTTTGGGGTATCATTTAGGCAAACTATTATTTGAAAATAATTTTGAATTATTACCAAAAGTAGAAAGACACGATTTTTATCATTTATTAACAGGTTATGGAACATCAGTTGAAGATGAAATTGCTTTGCAATTTGTTTGTTTTGGAAACGGAAAACGAAGTCCATACTTATTAGGCGTACTCATCATTGGGTCATTTTTACTACCTGAATATTACAAATATTACATAAAGTCTTATCAATTAGGTAAAAATTGTAATCAATTCCATCATTTTAACTACAGGAATTTACTTCACTTTTCTTTTCAAGAAATAAGAGAAACCATTTTTAATACACAACAAATACTACAAATTCAATAACTATGGAAACAACCAACCAACAACAAGAAAAATTTGGGAAATGGAATAACCTTATCATCATTATTCCATCTTTATTATTTAGCCTTTTATTTTATCAACAAAATATTGGAATCAACTTTCTACTTTTTTCAATAATTACCATTATTCTGTTAGCTATCCAAAATCATAAATGGTTTTCTAAAAGTGATATTTTATTAAAAAGCGTTGCATTTTTTATTACTGGAGTTGCTATATTTTTATACCACTCTACTTTAACAATCATCACAAATCTGCTTTTATTTTTCACCTTAGTTGGTAGTTTTCACGAAAAAAAATCGTCTTTATATATCAATTGGATCAATGGAATCTATACCACACTTGTAGCTGTATTTACATTGTATTTCGAGAAACTACATACCGAAACGAAAAACATCAAAAGGAAAAAAACAAACTATTTCTATTGGATTAAAATTATAGGAATTCCGTTAATTATCGTTTTAATATTTGTCAACTTATATAAAACTGGGAACCCAAAATTTGATGCCCTACTATCTCGAATAAATTTTAGTTTTACCAACTTTCAATGGATGTTATTTACAGGTTTAGGGTATTATTTATTTTACAATATCACACATCCTATAACCATTGAGCCTACAACAAGTTTAGATTTTCAGACCAAAAATGAATTAAAAAAAGAAAGTTTAGAATTTATCAACATCAAAAAAATAAAAAGTGAAATTCACCTAGGTGTGGTTCTTTTAGTTGCTCTAAATATTTTAATTGTATTGTTTTTAGTAACAGATGTTTTGTATTTGTCTGAAATTCATCAAATGAGTGCACCACAACTCTCTGAACAAGTGCATACGGGTGTTAATGCGCTAATCATTTCTATTGTATTAGCTATTGCAATTATTCTTTATTTTTTTAGAGGAAATATCAACTTTAGCGAAAGCAATACGATTCTGAAAAAATTGACATTTATATGGATTTTTTTAAACCTATTGATGATTTGCATCACAGCTATAAAAAACATCGAATATCTACATTCGTTTGGTTTAACTTACAAGAGAATTGGTGTGGTATTCTTTTTATTATTTACAGCAATAGGATTAATAACCACTTATGTTAAAGTAATTAAGATAAAAAATTTATGGTTTTTATTTCGAAAAAATTTACAAATTGCTTTTGCTGTACTTATAATTTCATGCACCTTAAATTGGGATAAAATAATAACCTTTTACAATATTAATTATGCTGAACAATTAGATTTAAATTACCTTATAGATTTATCTCATAACAATACTTTTTTATTAAAAGATTATGTTGAAAAACATAAGATTACAAACCAATTAGCTGTAAAAATCAATATAAAACACAAAAATTACCTCAGAGATTTAAAGAATAATTCTTGGCAAGAATTCGTATTTGATAATTTTAAAATTCAATAATGGAGAATTCAAATAATGTAGGAATTACAATTGTAAAATTAACAGCAATAACCACAGTAATTATATGGTCTTGTATCATCTATGATGGATTTGATATTGGAATGACTCCATATATATTTTTGTCAATAATCATAATCTTCATTTTATGGTCACTAATCATTTTATGTACAATTATGCCTTTCTTTTGGTTTGGAGGAATAAAGAGTGATAAAAAACTGATTTTTAAACGATATTTTCCTTTTTACACTATTGCTGTATTTCTATTTTTTTTATCAATAATCATAGCTTCTGATTTTGAAACAATCGCATTTATGTTCTTTATTCCAGTTTTTTTTGGGTTGATGCAATCTTGGGTTTGGTTATGTAAACCAGATAATATAAATAAAAAAATAAGTTCGCAATTAATTGATTAGAGCAAGACTCTATTTCATTATTCTGAGGTTTTACTCTTCTAATAAATTAAAAAATGAGGATACAATTCAATTTAAAATATTTTATAATTTTTCTAATACTATTACTATCTGAAATAAGCATTGCTGCATATGCAACAGGTTTTATTAGGCACACTTTTGGTGATTATTTATGTGTAATACTAATCTATAGTTTTATTAAAAGTATTTTTAAAATAAATGACATAAAAGTGGCAATTTTTGTTTTATTGTTGGCGTATACAATAGAATTTTTACAATTATTAAATCTTCAAAAGTGGTATCCTTTAGCTTATAAAAAGCTATTACAACTTATTTTAGGAACTTCTTTTAGTATTGCTGATTTAGTTGCTTATACTTTGGGTATAATCACAACATTACTAATTGAAAATAAATTAATTACAAATGAAAAATCTATTTAATACTTCTACAAGCTACCTTTTATTAGCAACCTTTTTTTGTTTGTTATTATTGATTTTAAGAATAAAAATTACAAATTCATTGTATATGGTATTTCTAATTTGGAATTTATTCTTGGCCTTTATTCCATATTTAATTTCTAAAACTTTAAACAAACGAATTCAAAAAACATCAAAATTTAAACTAATACTTGCGCTTTTTGTTTGGCTCTTATTTTTACCAAATGCACCTTATATCATTACAGATTTTATTCACTTACAGCATTCAGTTGAAAACCTAGTTTGGTTGGATATTTTTATACTTTTCTCATTTTCATTAACAGGAATATTTTTAGCAATCACCTCATTATTAGATATTCATAAAATAATACAACAAAAATGGAATTCAAAATTAGCAAACTTATTTTCAATATTAGCTACGTATTTGTGTGGCTTTGGCATATACCTTGGCAGGTTTTTAAGACTCAATTCTTGGGATTTTTTTACATCTCCATTAAAAGTGATAAAGCAAAGTTTAGTAAGCACAAATGATATAAAAACTTGGTTTATCACCTTTAGTTTTGGGTCATTTTTATATATACTTTTTTTAGGCTACCAACGTTTAGAAATCAAAAAATAGTTACCCCCCTATTTTAAAATCACCAATTTGAAAACCCGGCTTTTTGTAATCTTTAGGTTTATTTTTTGGTGGTACTGTTAAATCGTTTCCATCTCGTACAGCATTATAGTGAGGTGATAAAATTTCGATTCCTGCTTCATGTAATTCATTTTTAATATTTTCATGTAAATAAGAATAAATTACAGCTCCTTTTTCTGGATTTTTGGTGTGACAATTGATTTCGTAGTTGATATAAAAATCATCTAAGCTTTTTACCAATACAAAAGGTTCTGGTTTTTCTAAAATCATTTCTGTGTTTTTAGCACCTTTTATTAATGCCTTAATCACATCTCCACTTGGTACATCATAACCAATAGTTACAGAAGTATGTAAAATAACACCCGTTTTTTCGGCTGCATTTTTACTAAAATTGATAATATGATTGCCTAAAATGGAAGAATTAGGAATGGTGATATCTAAATTTTTAATAGTTCTTACTCGGGTTACTAACAAACTACGTTCTGTAACATCACCAATAGTGTCTCCAATTTCTACACGATCACCTAATTTAAATGGTCGCATATACGTAATTACAATACCTGCAACAATGTTAGAAATTGCTGATGTTGAGCCTAAAGAGAACAAAACACCAAAAAAAATAGAAACCCCTTTAAAAGCATCTGAGCCTGAACCTGGTATGTAAGGAAAACAAATAATCGCAGCAAACGCAATGATTACAATGCGCACTAAATTAAAAGTAGGTTTTGCCCAATCTGCATGAAAACCTTCTAAACGAACGGCTTCTTTTTCAAGTTCTATTGTTAGATATTTCAGAAATTTCAATAAATATTTTGTAAGAAAAATAATAACAAGAATAAAAAAGAAACCAGGTAAAAAGTCCAAAAAACCACCCACCAAAAAATGAACAGGTTTCATTACATATTCAAAAATAGTATCTGCAACTTCTTGTGTTTCTGGTATAAAACTAAATACAAAAGGCAAGTAAATAACTAAAAACAGCAATCCTATTGCTATTCTTAACGTTCTGGTCGCAAATTTTAAAATATGTTTTTCTCTTCTTGGCGTTATAAACCGAAAGAGTTTGGCAACTTCTTTATTTCTGAATAAAACGTTTCGATCTAAGGTATCTAATTTTGCCTGTAATTTTTTAAAGATTTTTTTTAGGATGAAGAAAAACAGAAAAAGCCCCAGCACTGCAAATCCAAAATACACATATTTTAAAATCATAATTAATTTTGATAATTTATTAGATTAAGAGTAAATATATGTATTTTTTAGAAAGCCTATAATTTAAGTATACTCTTTTTGAATTTTCTTTATGATGTCTTCTAATCCATTTAATTTAAGTTCGTAAACCAACTCCATTTGTTTTCCTAATTTTCCATTAGGAAATCCTTTGTTTTTATACCACACAATATAATGTTCGGGTAAGTCTATTAAAAACCGACCTTGAAATTTTCCAAAAGGCATTTTAGCTTTTGCTAACTCTACTAAAAATTGATGCTTATTTTCCACTAACAACTAACAACTAACAACTAACAACTAACAACTAACAACTAACAACTAACAAACTTATTCTTTTCCGTCTACGTAATCTTGTAAATAAGAAAAACGTTTGGTTAATTTTCCATTTTCTGTCATTTTTGCACGTTCTAAAACTCCGTCTTTATCATTGTTAAAAAAAGCAGGAATCACATTTTCTAGAAACATTTCCCCAAAACCTTCGCTAGCATCTTTAGGTAATTCACAAGGTAAATTATCTACAGCCATAACAGTTATTGCCTTTTCATCTGTATAAGCAACTTCAGATTCTTTTTCTGGGTGATACCCATAAATAGGGTCTGCAATTGTAGAAGGGCGAATAGTTGATGCTACAGGACCATCAATATCACAAGAAATATCAGCTACAAATTTAATTTTAAAGTCTGGGTGTTTTGCATCTTCTCTAGTGAATAAATATGGAGATCCATCCCCAAAAAAATGCCCAGCAATAAAAAAGTCGGTCACTTTTGCAAATCTAAAAAAGTTAGATTCATAGTTTTTAGGATTATCGTAAAAGTCGAAATTATCTAAAACCTGACCATCTTTACGTTTGTTATAATCTAAAACATCTGCCAAACAATACACAGTTTCATCATAATTATTTGATAAAAACTCGTCTACAGTAACTTGTTTAATATTCATGGCATCTAGCATTTCTTTAGCACCGTAAGCTACTTTTCCATTACCTGTTAGCAAAATTTTAAAGCCTTTTGGCAAAGTGATTTTTTTTAATTCGGTAATTAACTCTTTTTGGCTATCTAAAGTTTCTGCTTTGGGTAAATTAAAATTTTTATTCTTTAACCCTATTGCTTTAAAACCATTGTAAGCCCCTACAATACCTGCATATCTTCCAAACCCAATTAAACGTAATCCGTTTTCTTTGGTAATCGTTTCATGATCGTACAATTCGATGTTTTTTGCTAAAATAGCTTTTAACAAATCGCGATTGTAAGGTTGTTTTTTAATGGTGTGACTAAAGAAAAAATACTTTTTATTCGGTAGTAATGCATCAATTGGCACTTCTTTTACGCCAAGAAGCACATCACAATCTGCCATATTTTCAGTAATTTCTATACCTGCTTGTTGATATGCTTCATCTGAAAAAACTCGAATATCTGAAGTTTCTACTTTTAGTGAGGCATTAGGATACTGATTTTGAAACTCTTGTAATTTTAAAGGTGAAAAAACAACTCTTTTGTCTGGTGGATTTTTGCGTTCTTTGATAATTCCGAATTTCATATTTATTGTTTTTTTAACGCTAAATAAAATTTAGCACACGTGGTATAATATTTGCTCGAAGATATTGGAATTTAAAGAGATTAACAAGGGTATTTTTTTATACTTTTGCAATTGCGTTAAGGATTGAAGTGGCATCCTTTTTTGCTTTTTCTGCAAAAAAGATATAACGTAAAGCCTGACTTTATTGCCAAATGCTTTTGGCAAAAAGTAACGCCCAAATTGGTATTATTTTTGATACTATATTTGTGTTCATTGAAATAGATAGAATGAGAACGGATGAGTTCCCGAAATAAATTTGGGATTAATTCGATTACGTAAAACGAGTTTTGCAATCTCATTAAGGGGACGACTGGTTTTGACAGCAAGGTCAGAGAATTTGTAAGCATATCAAGGAATGAAATTATTCTTGTAAAACTTATTTCAACTTTATAAACGGCGAAGATAACTACGCTTTAGCTGCATAATCTGAATTACAGTAAGATTAGCCTCGGCTCACTAGGTGAGCAAGCTTTATGTCCACGAAAAGCCTTGGTTTATGGCGTTTCACTTTTGGGCATCGTAAAAATAAACATAGGAAATGTATTGCTTCGTTATATTTCCGAAATTAAAGAAGCTAAGTGTTTAGTGGGTTGTTCTTAACCAGCTTTACATCGAAAACTAAGAAAGAACTAAATATGTAGAAAGCCAATTTGCTGCTTGTTTGGACCCGAGTTCGATTCTCGGCGTCTCCACTTTTAACCCTGTAAATACTTTATTTACAGGGTTTTATATTTTTAGGTGTCAGTATAGGTACTGATAATTATTGTCGATTTTTATTACTTTTCTTCTAACAGTTTAGCTCTATAAAAATGGATTATCTTTTACATGAAAAGCTTTTTACACTACTGTTTATGACTTTAAATTATTATTATTTAAATAAACTAGAAACATATCATATCCTAAAATAGTGGTTCCCTAAAACATAGTTGTATGTGCTATTTACCAATAAGTTCTACATTTCTATTTCCAGATTTATCTGTATACCAATCCTTATAGTCTACACCTCCAGATTCTGCCCAAACACTGAAGTAATTATAGGCATCAGTAATTGCTACTTTTTCTTTTGGAACTTTAAAATCATGAATAATACTTATTGCCCAAGGGTATCCATTATCTGAGATATAATTTCCATCAGAATCTTTATTAGTGCCATCAAATGTTGTACTCTTTTTACCTAAACTTGTAGGGTTTGCATAGGGCAAGTGTATTTCTTTTTCTCGATCACTATTTACAATTAAGAAAGGGTTAAAAGGTGCTACACCAAGTTTTGCAGTACTAATTGGTGTTGCAAAACGAATTGAAATTTTAGTTTCATTTAAAATATTATCTACATCATCAGCTAAAATAATTACTGCTTTTTCTTGGTTTGCCTCTGTTCCGTTTTCATTTAGTGTAATAAAACTTTGAGATAAAACAGAACCTGTTACACTTGCTATATCTGAAGGTGATAAGCCTTCTATCTGGAAACCAATACCATTGGTAATACCTGCGCCATTTGCTTTAATGTTACACGTAAAATCTAACTGAACTGCTAAGTTATCTGAGTTTAACAAAGCAATAGCTTGGTAAGTTAAAGCTGCATCATTAAAGTCGTAATCTCCTGTAGTTGGCCATAAATCTTCAAAAGAAACTGTACCTTTTCCATATTTACTTGGCGTAAAAAACTCGAAAGCAATTTCTGCATCATCTGGGTAAGCATCATCTTGATCTAAAATTCCATCACCATCAGAATCTGTTTGACTTACATTATCAGGAAAAACTCTAAACGTAGTTAAATCGTTTATGGTTCTTCCAAAATCTGTATTGTTGTTTGCATTAATTCCATATTGATACTGCCAACCACCAGTTTGCGTGTCCATAATAATTAAGTCACTAGAAGACGCACTATTTGACAACCATAGATCTTGATTTGAGTCAAAGGTCATAGAAGTTGGTTGAAAAGGTAAATTATCTGCGCTTATTCGTGTGCTTTGGTAAACGTTATTTGCATCTAACTCTAATCTATACAATCCAGAAAATGAACATAAATATAAGGTTCCATCTTCTGCGAAAGCTAAATCACCACCACCTTTAATATCAAGCCCAACAATATCCCAAGTATTTAAATTTGCCCCATTTTCTGGATTAAATGTGTATAATTTATCACTTTTAGAAAAATAAAGTAATCCATCATTTTTATTATAATCTAATCTGGGACCACCAATGCCAAGATCTGCAATAGTTTCCCAAGCATCATTTTCTATTGAATATTTCATTAAGGGATGAGGGCTTTTTCTACCAATAGAATATAGTTCTTTTTTTTCTTGATCAATTGCACATGTATAACTCCCCATTGGCATTTGAGATAAATCTGTAAGTGAACCTGTTAAAGGATCAACTTGAAATAATTGTCCTGATCCATTTACACAATATAAATAATCTGTTGCATTTTTAAAACTGCTAGATTTTACTAAAGTTTTAGCTTCTACTGCATTGTAATTTACTTCTTGATTTATAATTTCTTTAATAGTAGAGGTAAATTGTAGGCTTTCATTTCTACGGATGTAAACTTTATTATAAAATTTAGGTAGGTTGATGGTTTGTTGTAAAGTACCATTTTTAGCAACTCCAGAAAAGATTAGTTTTTCTAAAACATCTGATTTATAAACAGTTTCTGTAACAGTTTCTCCAGATTCGTTTTCAAAAGTTTCTGTACCAGCATCATATAATTCATCTGAAAATGCATAAATATCATATTTTGCATAATTACCATTGTCAACAATATTAATTTTTACATCATGGTATGTACTAAAGTCAAAATCATCAGGAATTGATAGTACTGCACCAGATTCTTCAAAATTGATTCTTTCTTCAGGTTCAGAAAAACTACAACTCCCTAAAATAAATAAAAATAAAATACTAACTAAAAAAGAAATTATTGAGGGTTTCATTATATGGGGTTTTTGGTTAATTAAAATCATTTCAAATTACAAAACATAGCGTTACAATTTACTTTTTTTAAAAAAAACTATTTACTAAAATCATGAGATATGTAACAATCTAAGATTTCTTGACAAATGTAAAAAGAACTAGATTTAGAAAAGGCTATAAATTGATGGTCTAAATTTTACTATCGATAAATAGTAAAAAAGTAATGTTAATAGGCAAAATAATAGTTTATCTTTTTTAAGATTAGCCCCTAAAATTGTTGACTTAGTATTTATATATCAACAAAAAGTAGGAAATTTGTAATACTTTACTTTATCCTTTATGTTAAGAATATTCTATAAATTATAATATAATACTACTATAAAGTACAAGCATTTATAAATAAGTTAAAATTTAGAGCAGCAAAAAACCTCAACTAATAATACATCAATTGAAGTTTTTTCGGGGGAATATTTAGAAATTTTAGCGTCCTCTTCTTCTACTCATTCTATTGTTACGCATTTCTAACATTTTTTCTTGCACTATGGATACATAGCTATCTTTGGTAGTTTCTGTACCTTTTTCTGGAGCTACAATTTTTACTTTTTCTTGCGGATTTAAAACCAATTCTGTACATAATAATGTAGTATTATCTGCACTAACTTCTAATATTAAACCTGGTAAGCCCCAAAATTCTGCTGGTCCTTGAGCTACAGGTATTTGTGGAGAGTACCAAGCTTCTACAACAGTCATGTTTTCTTCAGGGTTCTCATCACCTGATTCATTATCGTTCTCTTTTTTTCTTAAATCACTCCAAGAAAAACTAAACCATTTTAGTTCTGAAGTTGGTACAAATGCCTTGGCTTTGTAACAGGTATAATTACCAATTTTCTTAGTTTCTGTGCCCATTTTCCAATCAATTTTGTATAAATTATCTTTGATTAAAAAACGTTTACCGTAAAATTCTTGACTTTGAGTTAAGGTAGCTTCTTTTACATTTTTGTACTGATCTCCTCTAGAAAAATAGCCTCCCCAAGAATCTGTAGCACCAGAGATTGCATCTATTTTTTCCTCTTCTAAAAACATAGATTCTTGCATATTAAAGGTAAGCGTATATGTTTTTTCTAATCTATTTTTTAAACGAGCTGCAACCTGCTTTTTTTGTTCTTCACTCATTCTTGCGCCCCAACTACCTAAATTCATTTTAGATTTAGACATATATGTGGCTTTTCCTTGAAAATTTTGGGTTTGTACTGATAAAGGAATGAAAAATATCACTACTAGAAGAAAAAATTTTGTCGGTAGGTTTTTCATAGTTCAGGCATTTATTGTTTAACAAATATATAAAAACGTTAAACAATTAACATCTAGCATAAAATTTTTAACAAAATTTTAAATAAATTAAAAAAAATAATAGTGCCAATCTAAATTGTTTGTCCCCTATAATATTCTAGTACTTTAACTCTTAAAAAATAATCATATTTTGCAATTGATAAATTAATTTTAGCATTCTCTAAATTATTTTTACTTGTAATGTATGCTAAGAAATTAGAAACGCCATTGTTAAAACGTGTTTTATTGATTTCAAAAGATTTTTGAAAAGCGGCTACCTGTTTTTGTAAACTTTGATATCTTAAAAATGCGGCTTCCATATCAAAATGTACTTGTTGTATAGCATTTTGTATCTCAAATTGAGTCTGTTCTAAAGCAATTAACGATTCCTCTACCCTAACTTTTTCTAAAGCAACATTATTTTTTGCTCTAAACCCATTGAAAATTGGCACTCTTAACGACACACCAATTACTGAATTTAAGTTGTTGTCTAATTGATTTAAATAATTAATTGGATTGGCTTGAAAAGAAGTTTGATTTGTTTTTACGTTGTAGTTTTGATTATTAATGGTAATAAAATCTCCAGTTTCTACAACAGATGTTCCTGTTTCAGAAAACGTTTGGGCTGCACTAGAATAATTAGTATTTAGTTGGCCAAATAAAGATATTTCTGGAATATATTGAGCTTTTGCAACATGTACAGATTGTTTAGCAGCTTCAACTCGTAATTCACGTGCTTTAAAAGTTGCTAAACTTTGTAGGGCATCATGATATACTTGATTTGATGTAAATTTATATTTTTTTACACTTAACAGTAAACCATCAGTATTGATAGCTACATCATCTTTTATATTTAATAAGGTACTTAAGTTCAGTTTTGCATTATTCAATGCTATTTTAGCTGATAAGATAGAAGTTTCATCTGATGCTTTTTGCCCTAATAAATCTGTGTAATCTGCAGGATTTTCTCTTCCTTCATCAAATAAATCTTTTTGAATTTTAAGTTGATTATTAGTAACCATTAAACGCTGCTCATTTAAACTCAATACATCTTGACTGTTTAAAACCTGTAAATAGGCTAGGGTTATGTTTAAAATTAAATTTTGTTTTTCTTCTGCTACTTCAAGGTTTGATGCTTGTAAATTTAGTTTTTGTTGTTTTAACGAATTCAGCAGTCTAAAACCATTAAAAATAGTTGCATTCAAACTTAAATTTGCACTTGAAAAGGTTAATTGTTGATTGATAAAATCATTGGTAAAAGGGTCTATACTTCTACCATTGTTTACACCAACATTAAAGCTTCCGTTTAAATTAGGTAATAAATTAGCCTTTGCTTGTTTAAAATTTATTTTTGCTGATTTTTCAGAGTTTTTAGCTGATTTTAAACTCAAATTATTAGCTACTCCTATTTCAATACACTCCTCTAAAGTGTAAGTTTTTACATCCTTATTTTGAGAAAATGTGAAAAGTGACATCATTAAAAGACTACCAAAAAGAAAAATTTTTATCATTTTTATTTATTAAGATTATACAATTCTACCATCTAAAAGGTTCTTAATTAAAGAACCTCAAAAAGAATTTACTCAGTTCTTAAAGATTCCACTGGGTTTGTTATTGCTGATTTTATAGCTTGGTAGCTTACAGTAAGCAAAGTAATAAGAAGTGCCCCTGAACAAGCAATTACAAAAACTGACCAAGAAATATTGGTTCTGTAAGGAAATTTCTGCAACCATTTTGTCATCATATAATAAGCGATTGGCGAACCAATAATGAGTGAAATAAGGACTAATTTTAAGAAATCTTTTGAGAGTAACAACCATATTTGACCAACAGATGCTCCTAATGTTTTACGCACTCCAATCTCTTTAGTACGCTGCTCTGCCACAAAAGAAGCCAAGCCAAACAAACCTAAACAACTTATAAAAATTGCTAAAATGGTAAATACTTTAGATAGGTTAGCCACCCTTTCTTCAGCCCTAAATTTACGCCCATACTCCTCGTCTACAAATTGATAAGTAAAAGGCAAATTAGGAAAGTTAGCTTTAAAAACGCTTTCTACAACTTCTAAATTTGTACTTACACTTTTTTCTGGATTCAATCTTAAATTGTAATAACTAAAGTTTCCATCAGCATCAAAAACGTACATAGCTTGTTTAACTGGTGTGTAAGGAGATTGTACAATCATATCATCTATAACACCAATAATTTTTAAAGTTGGTGCAGGGTTATTTTCACTATCATCTCTAATTAGTTTTCCAATTGGATTTGTAAGTCCCATATACTCCACAGCTGTTTTGTTTAAAATTACTGCTGTAGAATCTGAAGCGAAATCTCTTGAAAAACTTCTACCTTCAATAACTTTTAATCCTAAAGTTTCCACAAAATCATAAGAAACAGAAGTGTGCGCAAAATCTTCTTGAAAACCTTCTGGTTTTCCATCCCAGATATAACCACTTCTGTTAGACCAAACTTGAGTTGTTGGACTACTAGTGGTAGCCATTTGAACTACAGCTCTTGATTCTAAAAACTGGTTTCTAATCGCATCTGTTTTTCCATTAAAATCTTGACTAAATGTTGGTATTTGTATTAACCCTTCTTTTTCATAACCTATAGGTCTGTTTTTTGCATAATCAATTTGATTAATAACTATCATAGTACCAATAATTAAAGCAATAGAAACTGCAAATTGGGTAACTACTAAGATTTTTCTAGGTAAAGAAGCATATCGTCCTGTTTTAAAAGTACCTTTTAATACGGTTACTGGATTAAAAGAAGATAAATATAAAGCGGGATAACTACCTGCTAAAAGTGATGTGATTATAATAAAAATTAATGATATTGACCAAAAACTAATGTCCAACCAAGGAAACTCAATTTTTTTACTGGCTAAATCATTAAATCCATTTAAAAATAAAAGTACTAAACCAATAGAAACCACAAAAGATAAGAACACAATTAAAAAAGATTCACTTAAAAATTGCGCAATTAGTTGGCCTCTTTTAGAACCAATAGATTTACGAATACCAACTTCTGTGGCTCTTTTTTCTGACCTAGCAGTACTTAAATTTACAAAGTTGATACATGCTAACAACAAAACAAAAACCCCAATAATACCAAAGAGCCAAACATTTTCTATTCTACCACCAGTTTGCACTCCATTCTCATAATTAGAACGCAAATACCAATCTTTCATTGGCAATAAGAATATTTGTGGGTTAAATATAGCAACATCTTGATCTGCATTCTTTTTTACATCTACAATTTTGGCATTAACAGCCTCCATTGTGGTATTTTCATTGATTTCTGCAAATAATTGAAACGAATTGTTACCCCATTGTGTTTTAGAACTCTCTACCCATTGATGAGCAGTTGCATAAAAATCCCAAGAAGCTAAAAACTGCAAATCATAAAAAGAAGAACTTTCTGGTAAATCCTCATAAACCGAAATAATAGATAAGTCGTCTCTATTATCTAACTTAATAATTTTACCAATAGGATTCTCATTATTAAACAATGCTTTCGCAGCAGACGATGAAAGCATAATTGATTTTTTATCTTTTACGCCTTCTTTTGATCCTTTAATAACTTTAAGTTGCAACATATTAGAAGCTCCTTCTTGCATAAAATAACCATTAAAACTTAAATTAATATCCCCATGTTGCAGGTATCTACTTTGATTCCAAGAAGACATAATGAGATGTTTAAAATTGTCTTTATAATCTTTTCTTAATGCAAATTCTAAAGGTCTAGGAATTGCAGGAGAAGTTCCTGTTTGACCATTTATAGTTTGATGCTGCCAAACTTGCGCAATTGTTGCTTTATTTTCAAAATAATCATCATGACTCAACTCATCGTTTATCCAAAGTGCAATCAAAATTGTAGCTGTCATTCCTATGGCTAAACCAAGAATATTGATTAAAGAATACACTTTATTTTTTAATAAATTTCTCCAAGCTATTTTTATATAATTTTTAAACATTTTTATTTTTTTTGTATTTTTATTCAGATCGTAGTGAATGAACAGGGTTTGCTGTTGCTGCTTGTATTGTTTTTATGCTTATTACTATTAAAGCAAACAAAATCATTGCAAAACCACTCAGTAGAAACACCCAAAAACTTATCTGGGTTTTGTAAGCAAAATCTTGCAGCCAATTATACGTACCATACCAAGCAATTGGGGCAGCTATAACAAATGCAATACCCACTAAAACTAAAAATTCTTTGCACAACAGTGTATTTATTTCAAATAAAGAAGCTCCTAAAACTTTACGAATACCAATTTCTTTTACACGCCTATTTGTGGTATAAATAACAAGGCCAAACAAACCTAAAAAGCTAATGAGAATAGATAAGCCTGTTGCCCAATTTAATAATTTAGATATTTTTTGTTCTCTTTTATAAAAGTTAGTAATAGTTTCATCAATAAAATCGGCTCTATAATCTTCAATTTCGGTATACACTGTTCCATAAGCGGACTGTATTTTATCCATAACAGCATTTAAATTTGACGATTCAATTTCTTTGAACGCAACATGAATTGCTTGAAACCTACTGTAAAATTGTCTGTACCAATCTCCAGACAATGCCATTGGACGAATCCCTGATTTTAACGAACGTTGATTAAAATCATTCATAACACCTACTATTGGTATTTTATCACCACTAATTTCAACCATTTTACCTATGGCATCATTTGGTGTTGCAAAGCCATAAGTTTTTCTTGCTGTTTCATTGATAATTAATTCTTTTATAGTATCATTTAAACGCTTTCTACCTGCTAATAATTTCAGCTCAAAAACACTTGCATAACTTGTATCTCCTGCAATCATTTGTAAATCAGTTTGAACATTTTGAACACCATCATTATACGTAGTTGTGGCAATATTTGTTGATCTTGATGCTGGTGGATAACCACCTATACTTACTTTTTCTACTGCTGGAATTTCTTTTATTTTTTGGGCTAAAAGCTGTTTCTTTTCTAATTGAATTTCACTTCTTGGGCTATAAATCGATACAATTGCGTTGGTTTTAAAGCCCATATCTTTTTCAAGCATAAAATTGATTTGCTTACTCACTAACAGTGTAGCAATTATAAAAACCTGAGCAATGGTAAATTGAAATATGGTTAAGAATTTTCTAAATTTTACTTTGTCTTTACCAACATTTACTGTGTTTTTTAAAACAGTTACAGTGTTAAATTTTGATAGTGATAATGCAGGATAATAGCCAGATAAAAAAGTAACCAATACCAATAAAATTAAAATAGAAATAATCATTATAGGAGACTTTAAAAGCTCTAAACTTATATCTGATGCAATAAAATCTGAAAAAACATTCAACAATACATTTGATACTAACAAAGAAAGTATTGTGGCTATCAATACCAAGACAAACGTTTCTCCCATAAACTGACTAATAATCTGGGCTCTAGAGCTACCTAATGTTTTACGAACCCCAATTTCTCTTGCTCTCTGTGATGCTATTGCTGTGTTTAAATTGATGAAATTAATACAACCTAGCACTAATAAGAATACAGCTACCAAAACCAAATTTTGAAGTAAATCTTTACTGGCTTGTTCTTTTTCCCAATTATAAATTCCATAATCGTTGTTAAAATGAATATCATTTAAAGGCTGTAAGATAAATTCTCTTTTTTGATTGTATTTTTTAGAATAATCATCTATGTGTTCTGTTGCTATGGCTTCAAAACGTTGTTGTATACTTTTAAAATTACCTGCCTTACTCACCTTTACAAAAAGCTGTGAGCTAGAGTTGGTTGAGTTCCAGTTCTTACTTAAAAATTCTTCTCTGAGACGTGTATTTAAAGCGGTAGGTGTAGATAGAAACTCTTGAAACACAAAATCTGTTCTACCTTTTAAGTTGGCTACAATTCCGGTTACTTTAACATTTACAGAATCGTTATAGAGTAAAGTTTTACCAATAATTTTTTGAGGTGATAATTTGGGAAAATACTCTGCAGCTCTTTGCGTTGTTAAAATTACACAATTAGGATTTTTTAAAGCCAATGTTTTATCACCAGCTAAAAATTTATATTGAAAAATATCAAAATAATCCTCATCTGTATAAACAACGAATTTAGGCCATTTTTTTTCAATATTTAAGGCAACATTTTCTACTTTAGAGGGTCTTTCAACATAAAACCCACTTACGGATTCAAAATTAGAATTATCTCTAATAGCATCTTCTAAAGCTAATGTTACTCCAGAATTGTAAAATTTACCTTCTGGACTTGTAAAATTAGAGACCACCCTATAAATTCGATCTCCATCTTTATGAAAATTATCAAAAGTATAATCATAATACACCATTAAACCAATAATAAACGAGGCACTTAAACCAATGGTTAACCCAATAACATTGATAAAAGAAAACACTTTATGTTTTGCAATATTTCTTAACGCTATTTTAAAATAATTTTTAAACATTTCTTTGGCTCTTAATAGGTGGGTATGACTAAATCAATATATTTTCAGTTACTTTTTGTCCATCCAACATTCTAATAATTCTATGGCTGTATTTTGCATCGTGTTCACTATGCGTAACCATTATTATAGTTGTACCAGCTTCGTTTAAATCGATTAACAAATCCATTACTTCATTACCATTAGTACTATCTAAATTTCCTGTTGGCTCATCTGCTAAAATTAATTTTGGATTATTTACAACAGCTCTAGCCACTGCAACTCTTTGCTGCTGACCACCAGATAATTGTTGCGGAAAATGATTACGCCTATGCATAATTTGCATTTTTTCTAACACTTCTTCTACCCGTTTTTTTCTTTCTGATGATTTTACACCTGTATAAATTAAAGGCAATTCTACATTTTCAAAAACGGTTAATTCATCAATTAAATTAAAACTTTGAAACACAAAACCGATGTTATGTTTTCTCAATTGTGCACGTTTTCTTTCGTTATAACCAGATATTTCTTCTCCATTAAATAAAAAACTTCCACCATCAGGATTGTCTAATAAACCCAAGATGTTTAATAAAGTGGATTTTCCACATCCTGATGGTCCCATAATTGCTACAAACTCTCCTTTTTTCACCTCGAAAGACAATTTGTTTAAAGCAATTGTTTGCACTTCTTCTGTTTTATAATATTTCTCTAAATCTTTAATTTGTATCATTTTTTTTGGCTTTATGCCTTTAGCTATTAGCTATTGGCTTTAGGTTTTTAACTGTAAATTATTTTTTAATCTTTTGGTATTAATTCTTACCACTTTTATCTGTTTTCTTTATTCTATTTCCTCTCGTTTATAGTCTAACTACTTTATAATTATTTGCGCTATTTCGTTAAAAGAATCGTAGCTAGAGGTAATTACTTTATCACCTTCTTTTAAACCACTTATTACTTCGTAATATTTAGTATTCTGACTTCCTAATTGAATATCTACTTTGTAAGCCTCACTTTCATCTTCAGTCAATTTAAAAATCCAATTTCCACCAGTTTTTAAGAAAAAACCTCCTTTATCAACTAAAAGTGCCTGTTTTTCTGCACTTAATGCTACTTGGATTTGTAAGTTTTGTCCTCTTCTAATTCCTTTTGGAACTTCATTATCAAAAACCATATCAACCTGAAAACGTCCGTTTAAAACTTGGGTATAAATCTTTTTAATCACCAAAGTGTATTCTTTATTATTCAACTTGAATGTTCCTTTTTGACCTGTATAAATTCTAGAAATGTAATGTTGATCAATATCAACTCTAACTTTAAAAGCTGTTATGACATCAATTTGTCCTAATCTTTCTCCTTTATTTTTAGATTGCCCAATTTCTGCATCTAAGGAAGTTAATTGCCCATCAATTGGAGCTCTAACTATTAAATCCTCTACTTTTTTACGCATTAATTTTAAGGCACTTTGTGTTCTCTTATAGGAATTTTTAGCTTGTTCTATTTCTTGTTTACTAGAAATTGAATCTTGTTGTAAAACTTCTTTTGTCAACTTCATTCGTTGTTTTTGGTAGTTGTAATTGTTTACCGAAGATTCATAATCTTGTCTTCCTATTGCTCCTTTTTCATACAGTTTGGTATTTAAATCATACAAACGTTTCGCTTCAATTAAACTATTTTCTACATCTGTAAATTGATTTAACCTGTTGATTGTATTTTGTCTAGCTGCATTTTGAGAAATTTGCATTTGCGTTAATAAATTATAAACAGAAGTTTCTTGGTTGATTAAACTCAGTTCTAAATCCGTATTGGATAATCGTAAAATTGGTTCCCCTTTTTTCATTAGGGCTCCATCTTCTACAAATTTCTCTTCAACTCTACCTCCTTCAATAGCATCCAAATAAATAGTAGTAATTGGTAAAACAATTCCACTAACTGGAATATTTTCTTGAAACACTCCGTTTTTAATAGTACTAATAGAAATTCGTTCTTTATTTACAGCTAATTTTGAACCTCCAGAAGTAGCGTAAATCACATATATAATTAAGAATAACAGCATTGTAATTCCACCAAAAGTGATAATTTTTGATTTTGAAAACTTCTTTTTTTCAATTTGTATATCCATTATTATAATTTTAATTCAAGTTATAGTTAGTAAAGATGATGCCAAAAACAAAATAAACTGAATATCAATAACTTATGTTAATTTTCGAATTTTAAAGTGTTCGGTTTTGATACACTTTCTGTTCGGTTTTGATACATAAATATATACCTTGAAATTTTTAGTTTATCATTTTTAAATCTTGAATAGAATATTGTAATATTGTAATTATGGTTTTGAAAAAAGCAAAAATCTTAGTAATTGATGACGATGTTGATGTGTTAACAGCAATCAGGTTATTGCTAAAACCATTGGTTAATGAAATTGTTGTTGAGAAAAATCCAAATAACATCAACCTACAAATTGAAAGTAAAAAGTTCGATTTAATTATTTTAGATATGAACTTTAATGGTTTGGTGAATACAGGAAATGAAGGGATTTTTTGGTTGAATAAAATCAAAAAATTTAACCCAAATATTGCTGTAATTTTAATGACTGCTTATGCTGATATTGATTTGGCTGTAAGAGGTTTAAAAGAAGGTGCATCTGACTTTTTGATAAAACCTTGGAAGAATGAAAAAATCATCAATACAATTATTTCTATTTTAAAATCAGAAAAAAAGAAAGAAACCTCAAAAAATCATTTTTCTGCAAATAGTTTATCAATTATTGGTGAAAGTGATGTAATGCAAGATGTTTTTTTAAAAATTAATAAAGTTGCACCAACTGATGCCAATGTGTTGATTTTAGGTGAAAACGGAACAGGAAAAGATTTAATTGCAAGAGCATTGCATGAAAATTCTAATAGAAAAAACAAACCTTTTGTAAAAGTTGATGTTGGTTCTTTAACAGCTACACTTTTTGAAAGTGAACTGTTTGGGTATAAAAAAGGAGCTTTTACAGGCGCAAATGAAGATAGAAAAGGACGTTTTGAAACGGCAAATGGAGGTACGCTTTTTTTAGATGAAATTGGCAATATTTCTTTAGGTCAGCAAGTTCGTTTGTTAACAATTTTACAAAACAGGCAAGTAACTCCTTTAGGCTCTAATAAGCCCATTGATATTGATATTCGTTTAATTTGTGCTACCAATGAAAATCCATCTGTTTTAGCTGATGAAAAAAGATTTCGAAAAGATTTAATTTACAGAATAAATACGGTTGATATTACTGTACCGCCTTTAAGAGATAGAAATACAGATTTCAATCTATTAACCAAACATTTTGTAACTATTTATGAAGAAAAATACAACAAAGGTCCTTTTGAAATCAACCCTGATTTTCTAAAAAAACTAAAAAAACACGACTTTCCAGGTAATGTAAGAGAATTGCAATATGTATTAGAAAGAGCAATTATTATGGCAGATGGAAATCAATTAAAATCAGAAGATTTAGTTTTTTCATCCATAGAAAGACCTACTCAAAAAACCAATCCACAAACTTTAAATTTAGACGATTTAGAAAAAAATGCGATTTTAACAGTATTAGAAAAGCATAAAGGAAACATTTCTAAATCTGCTAAAGAATTGGGAATTACAAGAGCTGCATTATACAGAAGATTAGAAAAATATGAACTATAAAGGCTACATCCTTAAACTTTTCTTCAGAATTTTTATTCTTGTAGCACTTGTTTTAGGACTTATTTACACCATTCTCGAATACAAAACAACCTACTTAGTTTTGGTAAGTTTTGGGATTTTATTTTCTATAATTAATTTGTATAACTTTATTAAAAGACGTTTTGCTGCAATTGATGATTTTTTTCAAGCCGTAAAATACCGTGATTTTTCAAGATGGTTTCCAGAAGATAGAGGCCCAAAAGATATTCGTTTTTTGTACACAGGTTTTAATGAAGTAAATAGAACCATTAAAGAAATCAACAAAAAAAATGAGGCACAATATATCTATCTTCAAAAGATTTTAGAAATGGTAGATATTGGAATTATCGCCTATAATTTAGAATCTGGAGATGTGCTTTGGATGAACAATTCTTTCAAAGAAATTATAGATTTTCCCGCTTTTAAAAATATAAGTTTTGTAGAAAAAAGGAAACAAGAATTATACAACACTATTTTTGAAACTTACAATAGAGTACCAAATTCCATATCACTCGCCTTACAAAACGAGCGTATTAAAGTCTTAATTTCTGATACTATTTTCACTATTGATGATAACTCTTTTAAATTGATTGTTTTACAAAATATTGACAATACGCTTAACAAAAACGAATCTGAAGCTTGGAAAAAATTACTAAGTGTAATGACCCATGAAATTATGAATTCTATTGCACCAATTTCTTCTTTAGCTGATACCTTGCAAAGATCTATTGCGTTGAATATAAATCAACCAGAAGATTACACAATAGAACCCGAAGATTTAAATGATGGTTTAAAAACTATAAAAAATCGGAGTCAAGGTTTGTTGAAATTTGCAAAAACGTATCGAAGTTTAAGTAAAGTAACGCACCTTAACCTCACAAAAATTAACGTAAACGATTTATTTAAAAATATAGAATTATTAATGGCTCCTTCAATGCAAGCTAAAAATATTCACATCTCTTTTTCTGTAGCTTCTAAAAGATTAGCTTTAGAAATTGATACTCATTTAATTGAACAAGTGCTCATTAACTTAATTTTAAATGCAAAAGATGCTTGTATGAATATGAAAAATCCTAAAATTAGAATACAAGCATCACAAAATCAAAATAGAGATACCATCATTAAAGTATTTGATAATGGCTCAGGAATTCCGAAAGAAATCATGGAGAATATTTTTGTTCCGTTTTTTACTAGTAAATCTGCTGGAAGTGGCATTGGGCTAAGTCTTTGTAAACAAATAATGTTATTACATAAAGGTAGAATTTTGGTAAACAGTAAAGAAGGAGAAGGCACTGTGTTTAGTCTTATTTTTTAACACCTAAATCATAAAGTTTTGTTAAAGATAGTTTTCTGTGCAAGTTTTTGTAAAAAAATACGTCTTAATTAACGTGATAAGTTTTCACTTATCATTCTTTTTCATAGCAATTTCCCACTTCTCATTGAGGAGTGGGTTTTTTATTTTTATATTGATGTGGTTTTTCTGGAATTGCTTTTTTAAATATTTTTCTAACAGTGCTTCTTAAATTATTATACCCTATGTTTCATAAAAAATAAACCAATGTATCGTATAATTAATTTAAGTTTATATATTGCAAAAAATATTTTTTTTGAAAAAAGTTATTGTTTCTGTTACCAATGATTTAACTACAGATCAAAGAGTAGCCAAAGTTTGTAACACCCTTTTTAATAATGGTTTTGATATTTTATTAGTGGGTAGAAAGTTGAAAGACAGTTTACCAATACAAAGAAATTATCCAACAAAAAGAATTTCACTTTTTTTTAATAAAGGCTTCTTATTTTACGCTGAATATAATTTTCGTTTGTTCTTTTTCTTACTTTTCACTAAAAAAAATATTTTATTGTCTAATGATTTAGACACCCTTTTACCCAATTATTTAGTAAGCAAATTACAGCACAAAAAATTAGTTTATGATAGTCATGAACTTTTTCCAGAAGTTCCAGAACTTTTACACAAACCATTTGTAAAAAAAACTTGGATTACCTTAGAAAACTTAATTTTACCCAAACTTAAAAACAGTTATACCGTTTGCAAAAGTATTGCCGATTTTTATAATAAAAAATACAACGCAAATTTTAAAGTAATTAAAAACTACCCTTACTCAAAAAGTGTTGAAAAAGGGGTTTTACCTTTTCATCACAATCAAAAAAAAATCATTTTGTATCAAGGTGCCATTAATTTGGGTAGAGGCTTAGCTTTAATGATAAAAACAATGCAATTTTTACCCGATTTTACATTTGTAATTGCTGGTAAAGGAGATATTGATTGTGAGCTAAAAGCACTAGTAAAAAAACTAAACTGTAAAAACGTAAAATTTTTAGGCAAACTTGCCCCTTTAGAGCTACAAAAAATAACACCTCATGCAGATTTAGGTATTAGTTTAGAAGAAGATTTAGGCTTAAACTATAGGTTTGCTTTGCCCAACAAAATATATGATTACATTCATGCAGAGGTTCCTATATTAATCTCTGATTTGCCTGAAATGAAAAAAATAGTTCTAAAATATGGAGTTGGAGAAATTGTAAAAAGCAGAACACCAGAAAGCATGGCAAATCAAATTAAACAATTGTTAGAAAAAGATTTTTCTAATCAACTTAAAAAAGCAAAAAAAGAGTGTATTTGGGAGGATGAGAAACTAGTCCATATTTTTAAAAATTTAAACTAATGGTATATAAAATTTGCTTTTTTTACGTTACACTTTTTAAATACAGCGTTATTAAATTAAATGAATAAGAAATTACACATTGTTTCTTTTGATATTCCTTACCCCCCAAACTATGGTGGTATCATAGATGTATTTTACAAAATAAAAGAACTTTATAAATTAGATGTAGAAATTTACTTGCACACTTTTGTGTATAATGGTAAAAAAAAACAAGATCCATTAAAGAAGTATTGTAAGGAAATATTTTATTACCCAAGAAGAAACAGTTTTACTTCTTTATTTTCTAATTTACCTTTTAGAGTAATCAGCAGAAAAAGCAAATCTTTAAACAATAATTTATTAAAAACAGAGGCTCCTATATTATTTGAGGGTTTAAATACCACTTATTCCCTTTATAAATTTAATCTTAAAAACAGCTATGTAAGAACTCATAATATAGAAGACAAGTATTTTTTAGGTTTAGCGAAAAGTGAAAAAAATTATTTTCTAAAATTGATGCATTATGTAGAGGCAATAAAGCAAAAACAATATGAAGATAATTTAAAAAAAGCGTCTGGTTTGTTTACCATCTCTCTGTTTGAACAAGATTATTTCTCTAAAAAATTTACTAATAAAACGCATTATATCCCCGCTTTTCATGATACCAAAACAATTACAAATCACTCAAAAAAAGGAGATTATATTTTATTTCATGGAGATTTAAGAGTAGCTGATAATATTAAAGCATGCTTATTTTTAATTGATGTTTACAAAAACACAACGTTTAAATTTGTTGTTGCCACTTCTTTAAAAGTTTCTCCTGTAATAACTGAAATTAATAAACATAAAAATATTGAATTAGCGGAATTCGAAACCCAAAAAGAATTGGATGTTTTATTAAAAAAAGCGCATATTAACACTTTATTTTCTTTCCAAAAAACGGGTATTAAACTAAAACTACTCAACACACTACACAAAGGTAAATTTATCATTGCAAACACACCTTTAATTGAAGATACTGGTTTAGAAGATGTTTGTGAAATTGCAAACACTAAAGAAGAAATTCTGCGAAAAACCGCTACACTTTATTGTAAGGATTTTGAAAAATCAGAAATTGAGAAGAGAGTAGAAATACTAAAACAATTTTCTCCAGAAAAATCTGCAAAGCAATTGGTACAAATAATTTTTAACCAAAACTAATTAATTCACTTCGTATAACTCACCAGCTTCTACTTTTAAAGTTTTATGTTTAAACTTTACGATTAACTGATAATCATGGGTTGCCATTAAAATAGTTTTTCCACTTTTATGAATATCATTTAACAATTCCATTACCTCTAAAGAAGTTTTTGGATCTAAATTACCTGTTGGTTCATCTGCTAAAATTAACTCAGGATCGTTTAACAAAGCCCTTGCAATTGCCACTCTTTGTTGCTCACCTCCAGAAAGCTCAAAAGTTTTTTTATAATGTTGAGATTGCATGCCAACTTTTTCTAATACCTCGTTTATTTTGGTTTTTATTTCTTCTTTATTTTTCCAACCTGTTGCTCTTAATACAAATTCTAAGTTTCCAAAAATAGTTCTGTCATTTAATAATTTAAAATCTTGAAAAACGATTCCTATTTTTCTTCTTAAAAACGGAATCTCTTTTTCTTTTAGTTTTTTTAAATCAAAACCAACAATATTCCCTGTTCCACTTTGCAATTTTAAATCGCCATACAAGGTTTTCATCAAACTACTTTTACCACTACCTGTTTTACCAATTAAATAATAAAAATCACCTTTATGAATCGTTAAATTAACGGTTGATAATACCAAATTATCTCTCTGATAAATAGCTGCACTTTCTAAATTTAAAACTGGTTTTTCCATAAAAATAGTCGTTTTTACAAACTTATTAGTTTCTGGCGATTTTAACATCTAAAATTTCAATTATTCTTAGATTTAATAATAATTATTTTAATATTTTTTTGCTGTTTCATCCAACAAATTCAAAAAATATTCGTTTATTAGAATACAACAAATACTATGATATGAAATTTCGGTTGTACAGAAAACTTATTTTAATATTTACTTTTACATTATTTGGCTATCCTGTTTTTGCACAGCAATCAATTGTTGATGTTAGTACAACATCGGACTTTAATAATGCTCTAAAATTATATCAAAATAAAGCCTACAAAGCTGCACAAAAAACTTTTGAAAAAGTAAAAAAAGAAGCAGTACAGAATTCTAGCTTAAAAGCAGATGCTTCTTATTATGATGCCATGTGTGCTGTAAAATTAAACCAAACCAATGCCGATGAAAAAGTATTGACTTTTGTTGAAGAAAACCCAACCAGTAATAAAAAAAATAAAGCTTTTTACAACGTTGGTAATTATTATTTTGCAAATAAAAAGGCAGCATATGCTTTAAAATGGTATCAAAAAGTAAATACTGACTTAATATCTGAAGAAAACAGAAAAGAGCTCAATTTTAAAATGGGCTATGCTTTTTTGGTGGCAAAACGATTAGATTTAGCCAAAAACAAATTTTTACCTTTAATTAATGATGCTAAATATGGAAATGATGCCAGATATTATTATGGTTATATATCGTACAAACAAGAAGATTATGGCATTGCAACCTCTACACTAAAAGAAATTGCAGACAACAAATCTTACAAAGCAGAAATTTCGTATTATTTATTAGACATTAGTTTTAAATCTGGTCAATTTGAGCGTTGTGTAAATGTTGGGCAAGAATTACTAAAAACTGCCAAGAAAAAAGATATTTCCGAAATTTCTAAAATTATTGGTGAGAGTTACTTTAACCTGAAAAAATATGAAGAAGCGATTCCTTTTTTAAAAGCTTATCAAGGCAAACGAAAAAAATGGAACAATACAGATTACTATCAATTAGGGTATGCTTATTTTAAACAAAACGATTTTGAAAATGCCATTAGCTACTTTAATAAAATCATCAGTCAAAAAAATGCGGTTTCGCAAAACGCTTATTATCACTTAGCAGAATGTTACTTAAATATTGATAAAAAAAGTGAAGCTTTAAATGCATTTAAAACTGCTAGTGAAATGTCTTTTAATACTGAAATTAAAGAAGATGCTGCCTTAAATTATGCCAAATTGAGTTATGAAGAAGGCAATCCTTTTGAAAGTGTTTCTGATGTGCTCCAAAATTATTTAAAAAACTATCCAAACTCTAATGCTTATAACGAAATAAATGAGTTAGTGGTTTCTTCTTTTATACATCAGCAAGATTATCAGGGCGCTTTAAACTACTTGAAAAAGAAAAAATCTCCAGAAAACTCGGCTTTAACTTTTGAGGTTTCTTTGTATAGAGGTATGCAGTTATTTAACGAACAAAAATTCTCGAAATCACTTTCTTATTTTGTTACTTCTCAATTTGCTATTGATAACGCAATTGTACAAAAAGGAAAATACTGGGAAGCAGAAACTTTATATCGATTAGAAAATTACGATCAAGCTTTATCCAAATTCATCAATCTAAACAATACTTTACCAACAAATAATTATAATGATTTTCCTTTGTTGCCATACAATATTGGTTACACTCATTTTAAGTTAAAAAACTACGAAAAAGCAATACAAACCTTTTTAAGCTTCTTACAGAATCGCAATATTGAAAATGATATAAAAAATGATGTTTATGTTCGTTTAGCTGATAGTTATTTTGCTACTAGAAATTATAAAGAAGCTATAAAAAATTATAAAATCGTTATTAAGAACGCAGGTGCTGAAGCTGATTATGCACAATATCAATTGGGTATGAGTTATGGTTTTAGAAATGAGAGTGATGCTAAAATTAAAGCTTTAACCAAAGTGATTAATGATTATGAAAATTCAAACTTAAAAGATGATGCTTTATATCAATTGGCAAATACCTACACTAAAATTAAAAACAATAAAAAAGCCCATGAAGCTTACGATCGTTTATTAAGTAAACATCAAAGAAGTGTTTTTTTACCAAGAGCTTTAGTACGTCAAGGATTGTTATATTATAACGAAAATAAAAATGCAAAAGCTTTAGAAAAATTTAAACTAACAGTGCGTAAATTCCCTAATTCTCCTGATGCTTTAGAAGCGGTTAGAAACGCAAAAAATATTTATATTGATGAAGATAATTTAGATGCTTATGTAACTTGGACAAAAACGTTACAATTTGTAGATGTTTCTGACAGCGAACTAGAAAATTCGTCTTTTGCAATTGCACAACGCAAATATTTTGAAGGCAAAAACAATAGTACGATACTCAGTTTAAAAAAATATTTACGAAGTTTCCCTAATGGAAAAAACAGTTTAAAAGCAAACTATTATTTGGCAGATATTTTGTTCAAAGAAAAACTATTTACACAAGCCATAGAAAAATATCAAGTGGTTTTACAAGCTGGGCAAAGTGAATTTAGTGAAGATGCTTTGGCTAAATTGGGTCAAATTTATTTACAAAACAAAGATGTTGTGGCTGCCATACCTTTATTACAACAATTAGAAAAAGAGGCATATGCTAGTGAAAACATACTTTTTGCACAAAGCAATTTAATGAAAGCATATACAACAACAGAAAACTATGATGCATCTATTACTTATGCTAAAAAGATTTTAGCCAAAGATAAATTAGATGAAAATTTACGTTTAGATGCTAAAAAAACCATGGCTAGAGCTTCTTTTAAAAACAATGAATTAGATGTAGCTGAATCATATTATGCTGAAGTTGAAGAAGAAGCTAAAGGAGAGCTAAAAGCTGAGGCACTGTATTATAGTGCGTATTTTAAAAACATAAATAAAGAGTATGAAGCATCTACAAAAGTAGTTCAAGAATTAATTGCAAACTATTCTACCTACAAATATTGGGGTGTAAAAAGTTATGTAATTATGGCAAAGAATTATTATAGTTTACAAGATGCATATCAAGCCACTTTTATTTTAGAAAATATTATTAAAAACTTTACACAGTTTAATGATATTGTAAAAGAAGCGCAAATTGAGCTGAATACCATTAAAGCCAACGAAGCTAAAACTAATAATTCTGTAAGCCCTCAAAATAAAAATTAATGAAAAAAAGTGTTCTTATATTTTTAATTTTCTTTGGTTTTTTAAGCAGTATTGCTCAAGAAACAAAGCCTTTAACTGCAAAAGACACAGTTAAAACAGAGGTTGTAGAAGTTATTACAACCTACAATCCCGAAATTGCAGATGCTAATAAAATCAAGAGAAATCCAACCATAAAACTATCTGATAAAAACAAAAAGAAAAAATTAACTTACAGTATTTTTTCAGCACCAGTTGCATCTACATTTATCCCAAAAAGTGGTGTTGTAAAAGGTATTGATGTGGGTGTAAAAGAGCGTATTTATGATAATTATGCAGCACTTGGATTTGGCAATTATAAATCTACATTAGCAGAACTTTACATACATAATTATACGCGTTTTCAAAGCGAATACGGTATTTCATCAAGATATCAAATTTCCCAAAACAATATCAATAACACTTTATTAGACAGTGATTTTTCTAATTTTTTAGCCACCCTCTTTTACAAAAGAGAAGAACGTTATTTCGATTGGAAAGTTTCTTTAAATACTGAACAGAACAGTTATAATTGGTATGGTTTGCAAGAAAACACTTTTGCTCCAAATATTATTGATAACATAGACGAAAACCAAAAATACAGCTATTTTAATGCTACAGGTGAAATTGATTTTTTAGATGCTTACTTAGATAAAAGTACACTTTCTCTTTCTTATTTCACAGATGATTATAGCAGTAGTGAATTCTTAATTAACTTAAACACCAATTTTGATTTCCCTATTGATTTTATCAGCAGACGTTTAAATAATTTAGAAGTGCAGACAGGTTTAGAATATTTAGGAGGTAATTTTGCAACAAATTACGCCAATGAAAATGAATTGAACTATTCTATTTTCACGGCTAAAATACACCCAAAATATCAAGATACCTTTGGTGGATTTAATTTGCAAATTGGTGCAAAGTTGTTTGCTTCTTTTGATGATGAAAATAGCACAAATCACTTTTTAGTGTATCCAGATGTTAAATTGCAACAAGCTATCATCAAAGAAAAATTAACTATTTACGCTGGTGTTTTTGGTGATTTTCACACCAATACTTATAAGAATTTTACAGAAGATAATCAGTTTATTTCTCCCACTCAATTTATTACACAAACTGCAGAAAAATACAATGCTTTTTTAGGTTTTAATGGTGTGGTTAATAATGATTTTACGTTTAACATTTCAGCAAGTTTTAAAGAGGAAGAAGACAAAGCGTTGTTTGTTAGAAACAATTCAAAATCTAGTGGAGTAAATAATAGCCTTAATGGTGTTGCTTTAAAAGGTTATGAATATGGTAACTCATTTTCTTTGCTTTATGATGATGTGAAAACAACTTCTTTTCTCGCAGAATTAGAATACGATTTAACCAAAAGAATAACGCTTTCTACCAATTTTCAGTTCGATAATTTTACTTTAGCAACACAAACTGAAGCTTGGAACTTACCCGCTATTCAAGGAGAATTTACGGCAAAATATAAAAACACAAAATGGTATGCCACAACAAACATTTTTTATGTAGGCGAACGTAAAGATGTTTTATATGCTGGTATTTTTCCATCCAATGTAAATGCAATTCAGACTTTAGATGCATTTTTAGATGTAAATATTAATGGTGGTTATCATTTTAATGATAAATTTTCCACATTTATACGATTAAACAATATTTTAAATACAGACTACCAACGTTTTGCCAATTTTACAGTACAAGGTTTTCAAGTTTTAGGTGGCATTACTTATAAATTCGACTTTTAAAAAAAGTTGTTTAACGATACATCAACTTGAAGTTATCTAAAAAAGAGATTATATAAAATCACTTTTTTCATATATTTACAACCTATGTTGTATTATTTGCTGATTGCTTTTCAAGCCTTTTGTATTTTTCATGTATACAGAACTAAAAACGATTATTACTGGTATATTCTAATATTTTTTTTACCAGTACTTGGTGGTGCTGTTTATTTGTTTACGCAAATACTGAATAAAAAAAATATGGATAATGCTCTTGATTCAATTAATGCTGTTGTTAACCCAACTAAGAAAATTAAAGATTTAGAACAAAAACTTTCTTTCTCAGAAACTTTTCAAAACAAAATAAATCTTGCAGACGAACACCTGGAAAATCAAAATTTCGAAAAAGCTATTGAATTTTATGAAAAAGCGTTACAAGGTAAATACAAAGAGCATCCTTACACTATTAACAAAGCATTAAAATGCTATTATAAAATTAAAGATTTTAAAAAAGTAATAGAATATGCTGGTAAAATAGACCTTGAAAAAACATTTAGAGATTCTCTGTGCTTTTATGCCATTGCTTTAGAAAAATGCAATTTTTTAGATGAAGCTGAAATTCAGTTTAAGAAAGTAGATAAAAGGTATTCCAATTATCCTGAACGTTTAGAGTTATCTAGATTTTTGATTAGAAGAGATAAGAAAGAAGCTGCAAAATCTGTTTTAGATGATATAATTATGGAAATCAATAATATGATTGAAACTAATAAAAGAAAATACAAATACATCTATAAAGAATCTAAGTTATTGATACGTGATATTTAGATTTTTAAAACTCCTATTCCACTTTACCACCACATTATTATTGACAATACTAACCCAAGTTGGTGGAATAATTTATATAATTTCTCTAATTAGTTTCAAAAAATCTACCCCAAAATATAAAATTAAAAGATTTCTTTTGTTTTTAGTTTTATATGTTTTTGCTACGTTTTTAATCATTCCTAATATTGCTCCTTTATTTGGTAGAGTTAAGATTGATAACAACCATAGCATACACACACATCATTCTTTTACAATTTTATTGAATAGAAATTATGTAACCCATAAAATGCACGAAACTTTAACTGAGGTTTCTCTTCGATTTCAAAAAGAATATCCCAATCTAAAACTTTTTTATTTAGATGCAAATTTTCCTTTTATTGATGGTTTTCCACTACTCCCTCATTTAAGTCATAATGATGGCAAAAAAATAGATCTTTCTTTTATTTATAAAGATAAAAAAGGAAACATAACTAACCTAAAACCTTCAAAAAGTGGTTATGGTGTTTTTGCTGAGCCTCAAAAAAACGAAATAAATCAAACCCAAATTTGCAAACAAAAGGGGTATTGGCAATATGATTTTACAAAAAACCTAACATTTGGCACAAATTATAATTTAAAATTAGCTACAAAAGCTACAAAAAGCCTCATTGAAATCCTAATAGAAAACAAAAAAGTTAAAAAAGTATTTATAGAACCTCATTTAAAAAATAGATTTCAAATCAATAATTCTAAATTAAGGTTCCATGGTTGCCAAGCTGTAAGACATGATGATCATATTCATTTTCAAATTCAGTAATTTGTCAACTCATTTTTGTAATTTTATAACATCTAACTATCTTACCATGAAAAAAATCATACTTTTATTTTCAGTAACACTTTTTATAACGTCTTGCCAACAAAAAAAAGTTAATCAAAAAGAACTTTCAAATACCTTATCAACCTTAGAAAAAAAAGACTCCACAAATATAAAAACGCTCTTTAACACTGCACTAACTCATGGTAAATCTTATGAATGGTTAAGAGATTTGACTCAAAATGTGGGTGGTAGATTATCAGGTTCACCAGAAGCCCAAAAAGCTGTAGAATGGGGAGAACAATTAATGAATGAAGTAGGTTTAGACTCTGTTTGGTTACAACCAGTTATGGTACCACACTGGGTTCGTGGTGAAAAAGAAGTGGCGACTTATACTGTAAATGGTTTACAAAAAAATGTACCAATTTGTGCTTTAGGCTTTTCTATTGCCACTCCAAAAGAAGGCATTTTAGCTGAGGTTATAGAAGTTAAAAGTTTAGAAGAAGCTAAAGCTTTAGGTACTAAAATGAAGGGTAAAATCGTTTTCTTTAATCGTCCTTTTGATGATACCTTAATTAACACATTTAGAGCTTATGGAGGTTGTGTAGATCAACGTGTAAGAGGTGCAACTGTTTGTGGAGCGTTTGGTGCAAAAGGTGTTATTGTACGCTCAATGACAAACAGTATAGATGATTATCCACATACAGGAACCATGAGTTATGGTGATTTACCTAGAGAAAAATACATACCTGCTGCTGCCATTAGTAGTTTAGCTGCCGAAAATTTAAGTAAAGATTTAAAAGCAAATCCAAACTTAAAATTTTACTTTAAACAAAGTTGTGAAACCTTACCTGATGCACCTTCTTTTAATGTTGTTGGTGAGATTAAAGGTGCTGAAACACCTGAAAATATTTTTGTTGTTGGTGGACATTTAGATTCATGGGATTTGGGTGAAGGCGCTCACGATGATGGTACAGGCATTGTACAATCTTTAGAAGTGGCTTATTTGTTTAAAAAGAACAACATCAAACCAAAAAATACTATAAGAGTTGTGTTTTTTATGAATGAAGAAAACGGAACAAGAGGTGCAAAAAAATATGCTGAATTGGCAAAACTGAATAAAGAAAATCACATAGGTGGTTTAGAATCTGATGCTGGTGGTCATACCCCTAGAGGTTTTTCCATTGATGCAAATACCGTAAATACTGAACTTTTACAAAGCTGGAAAAAACTCTTATCACCTTATGGTTTGCATGATTTAGATAAAGGTGGTTCTGGCGCAGACATAAGCCCTTTAAAAGGTGACAATGTAACTTTAGTAGGCTATAGACCAGATTCTCAGCGTTATTTCGATTATCATCATACAAGTAGAGATACTTTTGATAAAGTAAACAAACGTGAGTTAGAATTAGGGAGTGCTTCAATGGCTAGTATTATATATTTAATGGATAAATATTTATATGCAGATACACCAGTAAAACCTTAATATTTTGAATACTTTAGTACTAATTTTACAAATAATTTATGGAGGATTTTTCTGCTTTGCAGGGATAATGCACTTCATAAAAACGGACCTCTTTAAGCATTTTATACCTAACTTTTTTAATAAGAAACTGGTAAATTATGTTGTTGGTTTTATAGAATTAGCTTTAGGATTAGGAATGTTTTTTTCAAAAACAATAAAAGATGCCTCTGTAGGTATCTTTATTTTATTAATGTTGCTTTTGCCTATTCATATTTGGGATGTAACCAAAAAAAAACCAGCTATAGGCTCCAAAAAAATAGCCATTATTAGAATCCCATTTCAATTCTTATTAATGTATGGTGTATATTTTATATTCAAAAACGCTTAATTAAAATGAAAAAAAACCTCCTCTTTTTAGTGATTTTTTTGTCTTTAATTTCATGTGGACAAAAACATGCAGACTTAATTGTATACAATGCAAAAATTTACACGGTAAATGAACTTTTTGACAAAGCACAAGCTTTCGCTGTTAAAGATGGTAAATTTATAGCAATTGGTACAAATGATAACATTTTTAATGAATATAGTGCTTTAGATACCATTAATGCACAAGAAAAAATTATAGTTCCAGGTTTAATTGATGCCCATTGTCATTTTTATAGAATGGGCTTACAACAACAAAAAGTATCTTTAGAGGGTACAAAAAGTTATAATGAGGTTATTAAAAGAATAGACTCTTTTCAAAAAGTAAAAAATACAAATTATATAACTGGTCGTGGTTGGGATCAAAACGACTGGAAAGTGAAAGAGTTTCCAACAAAATACAAGTTAGATTCTTTATTCCCAACAACTCCTGTAGCTGTAAGAAGAGTTGACGGACATGCATTACTGGTTAATCAAGCTGCAATAGATTTAGCAGGAATTACAAAAGACACCCCTGTTTCTGGTGGAGAAATTATTGTTGAAAACGGAAAGATGACTGGTGTTTTAATAGATGCTGCAA
Organism: Polaribacter sp.; assembly: GCF_965660385.1. Taxonomy (GTDB): domain Bacteria; phylum Bacteroidota; class Bacteroidia; order Flavobacteriales; family Flavobacteriaceae; genus Polaribacter. Next base: position 32,196 of record NZ_CBFHZT010000003.1, on the reverse strand, counting down.
TGGATTTTATTAAAATACCTGAACCCACAAAACAAGAAGCTATTCAAGGTTTATTAGATGCACAAAAAATATGTTTTTCTTATGGCTTAACTACTGTTGATGATGCAGGTTTAGATAGAAGCACAATTGAATTAATTGATGAACTTCAGAAAAAAAATCAGTTAAAAATGCGAATTTACGCCATGGTTTCTGGCGATAAACAGTCTCAAATTGATTATTATATCAATAAAGGAATTTATAAAACGGATAAATTAAATGTGCGTTCGTTTAAAGTTTATGGTGATGGTGCTCTAGGTTCTAGAGGTGCTGCAATGCGCAAGCCATACTCAGATAGAGAAAATCATTTTGGAGCTTTAATATATCCTGCTGAGCGATACAGAGAAATCGCCAAACAAATTGCTGCATCAGAATTTCAAATGAATACACACGCTATTGGAGATTCTGCTAATACTTGGATGCTTAAAACCTATAATGAAGTTCTAAAAAATAAAGAAAATAGAAGATGGCGAATTGAACATGCACAAATAATATCATCTAAAGATTTTAGAAGTTTTGATAATATTATGCCCTCTGTACAACCTACACATGCAACCTCAGATATGTATTGGGCTGAAGAACGAATTGGTAAAGAACGAATGAGAGGTGCATATGCCTTTAGAAATTTGTTAAATAGATATGGAAAAATTGCTTTAGGAACAGATTTTCCTGTAGAAAAAGTAAATCCATTTTTAACCTTTTACGCAGCTACTTTTCGCAAAGATTTAGAGGGTTTCCCTGAAGGTGGTTTTCAAATGAATAATGCACTTTTTAGAGATCAAACCTTAAAAGGAATGACAATTTGGGCAGCATATTCTAATTTTGAAGAAGAAGAAAAAGGCTCTATTGAAGTTGGTAAATTTGCTGATTTTGTGATTTTAAATCAAGATATTATGACTATTTCAGGACATAAAATTCCAAATACTAAAGTACTTGCCACCTATGTAAATGGTGAAAAGGTGTATTAAATACTTGTTTTGTTTTAGAGTATTGCAGTTACCAATCTCTCATTTCTAGACTTTCTCTGATAAGTTATAAATATTAAGTGATTTTAATTGTAAATAAAAATCATCTCTCCTTATATAATTAACCTTAAAACAAAAAGAACCCTACAGATTTTAAAAAAATGTAGGGTATAAATATTTTAGTTTATTAAAAAAACTAGATTTAATATAAAACTCTAAACTTAATAGTTCCTTCAACAGCTCTTAGCTTATCGATAACTTCTTTATTGTATTCTTTATCTAAATCTGTAATTACATACCCAACTTTTGGATCTGTAGATAAAAATTGCCCGTTTATATTCAAATCATATTTTGCTAAAATCTTATTAATCTTAGCCATAACACCAGGTACATTTTTATGAATGTGTAAAAAACGGTGCGCATTGGTTTGTCTTGGTAAACGAATATTTGGGAAATTTACAGCATCAACAGTATTACCAGAATTAATGTATGCCATAATTTTACTTGGTACAAAATCTGCAATATCTCTTTGCGCCTCTTCTGTACTACCACCTACATGTGGTGTTAAAATTACGTTATCTAAACCTTTTAATTCGGTATAAAACTCACCATTTTTTCTTGGCTCTGATGGATATACATCTATAGCAGCTCCAGATAATTTTTTAGATTTTAAAGCACTTACTAAAGCAGGAATATCAACTACAAAACCACGTGCTAAATTAACTAATACAGCCCCATCTTTCATCTGAGCTATTTCTTTTTCTCCAAAAAAGTTTTGGTTTGCAGGGTTATCATCTACATGCAAACTAACTGCGTCAGAAATAGATAATAATTCATCTAATGAGCTTACTTTTGTTGCATTTCCTAAAGCTAGTTTATCTTCAACATCATAATAATACACATCCATTCCTAAGGCCTCTGCTAATACAGATAATTGTTTACCAATATTTCCATAGCCTACAATTCCTAGTTTTTTACCACGAACTTCTCTAGAACCAGCTGCTGTTTTTTGCCATTGTCCATTATGTATTTCTGTACTTCTTTGAAATACAGACCGCATTAACATAATAATTTCTCCAATAGCCAACTCAACCACAGAACGTGTGTTGCTGTAAGGTGCATTAAAAACTACAACACCTTTTTCTTTACAAGCCTCTAAATCAATCTGTTTAGTACCAATACAAAAAGCACTAACCACCATTAACTTTTCAGCAGCATCTACAACTTTCTGAGTAACGTTTGTTTTAGAACGAATTCCTAAAACATGTACGTCTTTAATTTTTGCTATCAATTCGTCTTCAGACAAACTTTTAGAAACGGTTTCTACAGAAAATCCATCAGATGACAATTTTGTAAAAGCATCTGGATGTACATTTTCTAATAATAAAATCTTAATTCTGTTTTTTGGGTAACTTATATTTCTAGGCAACTTGTTTACGTATAAAAATTCATCTAAATTTGGTGCTATATGATCTGCGTTTTCTGTAGTTTTATGTCTTGAAACATTTTCTGTGTATGCAAAAAACTTATCTGCTACACCTGCTTCACGAGTTACATAATCGCTGTAACCATCACCAATTACTTGTATTTCTCCCTCAAGGTTCATATCTTTTAAACACTTGATTTTTCCATTGTGTTGAGATAGTGGGTTTACACTATCAAAACTCACAATTTTTCCATTTTCATCAAATTCAAAAGTATTGGCGTATACTCTTTCTGATGGAATATTGTATTCAGCTACAATAGGATCTATAAATTCTTTAAATCCACAAGAAATCACATAAATATCATCTGCAAATTCTTCAAAAAACTCTTTATTACTTTCTATGGATTTTGATACTTGCTTTTTTAAAGCAGCAACCAAAGCTTCTAAATCAGATTTATTAGCTTCTAACAACTTAATTCTACGTTCTAAAGACTCAGTAAAAGAAATTTCGCCATCAATACCTAAATTGGTAATATCAATGATTTCTTGAATAATTGCATCTTTCTTCGGATTGTTTTTTAGCGTAATTTCAGCTAAAACATCCAAAGCTTCTACACGTGTTAATGTGCTATCAAAATCGAAAATATAATTTCTTTTTGTGGTAATCATTTATCTTTAAATCTTGGTTGATTTTAAGTGGGTAAATCTACAAATATAGTAGGGATTTAAGAAGTCTTTTTAGAGTTTTGTGATATCTGTTTTATTTATTCTCATTCTTCAAAAAGTTGATAATAAAAACAAATTTACTCACTAAAAATTATGAATTCCTAAATGAATCAACCACCAAATAACAGGTAGTGATTCTACCCAAAAGGAGCTGTAATACTTAGTTTGTTCTGTTTTTGCTCTCATTAAGAATATAATAACCATAAAAAAGAACAACATAAATGGAGTTTGCATAGCATTATTAACAGAGACTAAATACTCTAAAATCAAACAAAAAACCATTAACATTAGCCCTAATCGTTTGGTTTTTTCTACTCCAATTTTTCTTGGAATTGTTTGTAATGCAATCGCATCATATTTTAAATCTCTAATATCAAAAGGTAATATTAATACGATAACAATTAAAAAACGTTGCACCAAAATTAAATAGGTTTTAAAAGTAAATTCTAAGCCTGCATCAACTAAAGGAATTAAAACTGTAAAACCTGTCCAAACTAAGGCAACTACAACAATTTTTAAATAACTTACTTCTCTTAACGTTTTATCAAATCCACTTAAAAAAGGAATACCATACAAGATGGTTAATAGTATAAAAGGAAAAGATACAAATAAAGTTGATAATGAAATTTGAAAAGCAAAATAACATAGAGCTAAAAAACAGAAAAATGAGAAAATTTGAATAACTTTTAGACGTTCTGTTAAGCTTCTGTGATGCAATTTGGCTACACCTGCATATTTTACAAAATTGTAACCTGTAATTGTTCCAAAAAAAATAAAATAATTAAGATTTTTACGATAAGGTATATCAAAATAAATTTCTGTAATTCTCAGTAAAGCATAAACCGCTAAAGCAACATGTATGCTTGAATTAATGTAAAAGTTAAAAACAGCCTTTAGAATCTTCATCACACAAAAATAACCTATTGTTTATAATTATTCTATTTAGTTAATAATTAAATGTTTTGCGGTGGTATTATCATCAAAATTAAAACAAAGAATATGTATTTTTGCAAAATTAAATTACATATTGATAGGTTAGGTTTAATTAAAAGTCTAATAGAGTCAATTGAATTTATTCTAAATAAAAATCTATTTAATGAACACAAATTCGTTTCAATTAAGACATATTGGTCCAAATAAAGAGGATCAAAAAAGAATGCTACAAATTATCAAAGCTGCTAGTTTAGAACAGTTGATTACTGAAACTGTACCAGATAATATTCTTTTAAAAGAAGATTTAGATTTAGCACCTGCAATGAGCGAATATGAATATCTAAATCATATCAATGAACTTGCTAATAAAAATAAAGTTTTTAAAAGTTACATTGGTTTAGGATATCATGAAGCTATTGTGCCTAGTGTTATTCAACGTAATATTTTAGAGAATCCAGGTTGGTATACTGCCTACACTCCTTATCAAGCAGAAATTGCACAGGGGCGTTTAGAAGCCTTGCTAAATTTTCAAACCATGATTTGTGATTTAACAGGAATGGAATTGGCAAATGCTTCTTTATTAGATGAAAGTACTGCTGCTGCAGAAGCAATGGCGTTGTTATTTGATGTTAGAGAACGCGCAAAGAAAAAAGCAGGTGCCAATAAGTTTTTTGTTTCTGAAGATATTTTACCACAAACTTTATCTTTATTATTAACAAGATCTGAACCAATTGGTATTGAATTAGTTATTGGAAATCATAAAGAGTTTGATTTTGCTGATGCGTATTTTGGAGCCATTTTACAATATCCAGGTAAATTAGGACAGGTTCACAATTACGAAGACTTTGTTGCAAAAGCAAATGAAAATGATATTAAGGTAGCTGTGGCTGCTGATATTTTATCGCTTGTAAAATTAAAAGCACCTGGTGAATTTGGGGCATCTGTAGTTGTGGGAACTACGCAACGATTTGGAATTCCTTTAGGATATGGAGGTCCTCATGCAGCTTATTTTGCTACCAAAGAAAAATACAAAAGAAGCATACCTGGACGAATTATTGGGGTTACTAAAGATATGAATGGTAAACGTGCTTTACGAATGGCGCTGCAAACTAGAGAGCAACATATTAAACGTGAAAGAGCAACATCTAACATTTGTACAGCACAGGTTTTATTAGCAGTTATGGCTGGTATGTATGCTGTGTATCATGGTAAAAAAGGTTTGCAGTTTATTGCGGATACTGTGCATAATAAAACAAAACTAGTTGCAGATTATTTAGATAAAGCTGGTTTTAAACAACTAAACACTTCTTATTTTGATACGCTTTTAGTTGAAATTGATGCAAACCGTTTAAAACCAATAGCAGAATCTTTTAAGGTAAACTTTAATTACGTTTCAAATAATTTGGTTTCAATTTCTTTAAATGAAGCTACTACTCAAAAAGATTTAATGACTTTATTTACCATTTTTGGGCAGTTAAAACCACGACCAAATCCTTTAAATGATGATTTTAGTGGAAGTTTTTCTCAAATTTTAACGGAAAAACCTTTCCATTCAAACTTTAAAGTTATCACTGATAATGTAGCAAGAAATACGCCATTTTTAGAAAATGAAATTTTTAACACCTATCATTCAGAAACTGATATGATGCGTTATATCAAAAAATTAGAGCGTAAAGATTTGGCATTAAATCATTCTATGATTTCTTTAGGATCTTGTACTATGAAATTAAATGCAGCTTCAGAAATGTTGCCATTGAGTAATCCACAATGGGGTAATATACATCCTTTTGTACCTATAAATCAGGCAGAAGGGTATCAAGAAGTATTGCAAAAATTAGAACATCAATTAAATATCATTACCGGTTTTGCTGGTACTTCTTTACAACCTAATTCTGGAGCTCAAGGTGAATTTGCTGGGTTAATGACGATTAGAGCTTACCATCAATCTAGAAACGATTCGCACAGAAATATTTGTATTATTCCTGCTTCTGCACATGGAACCAACCCTGCATCTGCAGTTATGGCTGGAATGAAAGTTATTGTAACTAAAACTGCTGAAAACGGAAATATTGATGTTGATGATTTACGTGAAAAAGCAGAAATGCATGCAGATAATTTAGCTGCATTAATGGTAACTTATCCTTCCACTCATGGCGTTTTTGAAAGCGAAATTCAAGAAATCACCAAAATTATTCACGACAATGGAGGTCAAGTTTATATGGATGGTGCCAATATGAATGCTCAAGTTGGTTTAACAAATCCTGCTACGATTGGTGCAGACGTTTGTCACTTAAACTTACACAAAACCTTTGCCATTCCTCATGGAGGTGGAGGTCCAGGAGTTGGCCCAATTTGTGTTGCGCCTCAATTAGTTCCGTTTTTACCAACAAATCCAATTATTGAAACTGGAGGAGAACATGCCATTAATGCAATTTCTGGAGCTCCTTGGGGTTCTGCTTTAGCTTGTTTAATTTCTTATGGATATATTACCATGTTAGGATTTAGAGGATTGACAAACTCGACAAAAAATGCCATCTTAAATGCAAACTATATTAAAGAGCGCCTACAAGGTCATTATGAAACTTTATATACTGGCGAAAAAGGTCGTGCAGCACACGAAATGATTATTGATTGTAGAGGTTTTAAGCAACAAGGTATTGAGGTTGTAGATATAGCAAAACGTTTAATGGATTATGGTTTTCACGCACCAACAGTTTCTTTTCCTGTTGGAGGCACTATGATGATTGAACCTACAGAATCTGAATCTATTGCTGAGTTAGATCGTTTTTGTGATGCCATGATTGCTATTCGTGAAGAAATTAAAAACGCAACATCAGAAAACACAAATAATCCGTTAAAAAATGCGCCTCACACACAAGAACTTTTAACTGCTGATGATTGGAATTTTCCTTACACAAGAAAACAGGCTGCTTTTCCTTTAGACTATATTGCTGACAATAAATTTTGGCCTACAGTTAGAAGAGTTGATGATGCCTTTGGTGATCGAAACTTAATTTGCTCATGTAACCCAATTGAAGATTATATGTAGCCGATTACACCTACAAATACCTATAAAAACCATTTGAAAATAGTGGTGATTATAAATACTAAAAAAAAGCTCTCGAAAATTCGAGAGCTTTTTTTTAGACACTTATTTAAATTAAATGACTAGATATGCTCTGCTAACCAGTCTCCAACTTCTTTCGTTCCGTAAGCTTTTCCTCCATCAGCTAAATCTTCGGTAACAATACCCTCTTCTAAAGCTTTGTTTACAGCTTCACGAATTGCTTTTCCTTCTGCTTGTAAACCAAAGTTTTCAAACATCATTGCTGCAGATAAAACTGTAGCCATTGGGTTTGCAATATTTAATCCTGTTGCTTGTGGATACGAACCGTGAATTGGTTCAAACAAGCCAATATTAGCTCCTAAAGAAGCACTTGGCATTAATCCCATAGAACCAGAAATTACAGAAGCTTCGTCTGTTAAGATATCTCCGAATAAATTTTCTGTGATTAAAACATCATAACTATTAGGCCATTGTACCAAACGCATTGCAACTGCATCTACAAACTCATAAGCAACTTCCACTTCTGGATAATCTTTTTCCATTGCTTGTACAGTTTCTCTCCATAAACGTGAAGTTTCTAATACATTTGCTTTATCTACACAACATAATTTTTTGCCACGCGTCATTGCCAATTCAAAACCTTTTTTAGCTAAACGTTGTACTTCTGCTCTTGTATAAACACAATTATCAAATGCAGTTTCACCTTCTTCTCTTCTTCCCTTTTCACCAAAGTAAATTCCACCTGTTAATTCACGTAAAAAAACCAAATCAGTTCCTTCAATACGTTCTCTTTTTAAGGGTGATTTATCTAATAAACTTGGAAATGTAAATGTTGGTCTTACATTGGCAAACAAACCTAATTTTTTACGCATTTTTAACAATCCTTGTTCTGGACGAACTTTTGCGGAAGGATCATTATCAAAACGTGGATGCCCAATTGCACCAAACAAAACAGCATCCGAAGATGCACAAATTTCGTGAGTTTCATCTGGATAAGGTTCACCAACTGCATCAATGGCAGCTGCACCAGTTAAGGCTGGTTTCCAAGTAATTTCGTGGTTAAATTTTTTTGCAATTGCATCAGATACTTTTACAGCTTGGTCTATGACTTCAGGACCAATTCCATCTCCTGCTAATAATGCGATGTTTAGTTTCATTTTTTTATTTGTTTACAAAGTTGTAAAGTTCATAAAGTTGTAAAGTTGTTGGTTTTAAATTCAGATTAGAACTTTTAAACTTTCAACATTTTAACCTTTAAACTATATTATATTTAACATTTTTTCTGTGGCTTTAATTGCAGATACTGTTTGATCTGAATCTAAACCATGAGTTAAAAATTCTTTTTTATCTTTTTTCCAAGTGATAATTGTTTCACACAACGCATCAGAATTACTTCCTGGAGGAATACGAACAGCATAATCTACCAAAGCAGGTAAATCCTTTTTACTATGTCTTTTATATAGTTTTCTTAAGGCATTCATAAAGGCATCAAATTGCCCATCTCCTTGAGCTTGCGCTTCATAAACAACCCCTTCAACTCTTAACTTTAAAGTTGTTGATGGTTTTAATTCTTTAGAATGTGTTAACACATAGTTTTCTACAACTACACGTTTTTCTATCGTATCAGAATCTAAAACATCAGAAATGATATAGGGTAAGTCTTCTTGAGAAACTACTTCTTTTTTATCTCCTAACTCTATAATTCTTTGTGTAACTTTTTTAAGTTCATCATCATTTAAACTGATACCTAAATCTTGTAAATTCTTTTGAATATTGGCTTTACCAGAGGTTTTACCTAAGGCATATTTACGTTTTCTACCAAAACGTTCTGGCATTAAATCGTTAAAATACAAGTTATTTTTGTTATCTCCGTCTGCGTGAATTCCTGCTGTTTGTGTAAAAACATTTGCGCCAACAACAGGTTTGTTTACAGGAATTCGAAATCCTGAAAATGTTTCTACCAACTTACTTACTTTATGTAATGCTTTTTCATTTACTGTGATTTTTACATCACTTAAAAAATCATTAATTACAGCAATTACGCTTGCCATTGGTGCATTTCCTGCACGTTCTCCCATTCCGTTTATGGTTAAATGCAAACCATTTACACCTGCCTTAACAGCTTCCATTACATTAGCAACTCCTAAATCATAATCATTATGACCGTGAAAATCTAAATGTAATTTTGGATATTTTGCTCTTACTTCTGTTATAAATAAAGCGGTTTCATTATGTGTTAAAATACCCAAGGTATCTGGTAATAAAACACGATTTATTTTTTGGGTTGATAAAAAGTCTAAATATTCAAAAACATAGTCTTTGGAATTTCGCATTCCATTAGACCAATCCTCTAAATACACATTGGTTTTGATATCATTTTTTGCAGCTAGTTCAATAGTTGCTTTGATATCATCAAAATGTTGTGCTGGAGTTTTTTTAAGTTGATGTGTTAAGTGATTTAGAGAGCCCTTGGTTAATAAATTCTGAACTTTTGCACCAGCTTCTAACATCCAATCTATCGATTTTCCACCATCAACAAAAGTTAACACCTCTATATTTTCTAAAAAATTGTTTTCTGCAGCCCAAGCCGTAATTTTTTGAACCGCCTGCAATTCACCATCAGAAACACGAGCAGATGCAATTTCTAAGCGATCTACTTTTAGTTCTTCTAATAATAATTTGGCAATGGTTAATTTTTCGGAAACCGAAAACGACACTCCTGATGTTTGTTCGCCATCACGCAGTGTCGTATCCATTATTTCAATTTTTCTTTGGGTCATTTTATCAACTTGAAAAGAAATCTTTTTTTGGATTCCCGTTTTCACGGAAATAACATTTAGAAAGGTCTTGTTTCAGCAAACGCAGAAATTTCATCTTCCATGTTTTTTAAGTAGTCGATATCATCAAAACCATTTAACATATTATCTTTTTTGTAAGCATTTATGTCAAAAGATTCAGATTCACCAGTTGCTACTAAGGTTACAGTTTGATTTGGTAAATCTACTTTGATTTCTGTTTTAGGATCTGCCATAATTGCTGCAAACAAAGTGTCTGCAAATTCAGCAGAAACTTGTACTGGTAAAACCCCTACATTTAAACAGTTATTTTTAAAAATATCTGCAAATGCTGATGAAATTACACAACGTAATCCAAAATCGTACACAGACCAAGCTGCGTGTTCTCTAGAAGAACCAGAACCAAAGTTTCTACCTCCTACTAAGATTTTAGAACCCGCATAAATTTCTTTGTTTAAAGGAAAATCTGCTTTTGGTGTTCCGTCTGCATTGTATCTCCAATCACGGAAAAAATTGATGTCAAAATCTTTACGCTCAGTCGCTTTTAAGAAACGAGCAGGTATAATTTGATCTGTATCTACATTTTCGATTGGTAATGGGTATGCTGTACTTGTTAGTACGTTAAATTTATCGTAAGCCATTGTTTTTAATTTGTTTATAAAGTTGAAAGTTTAAAAGTTTTAAAAGTTGTTCGTTTCAAAAACAATATAAACCATCTTACTTGTTAACTTTTCAACTTTTATACTTTATAAATTTTACACTAATAACGTTCTTGGATCTGTAACTACACCTTCAACTGCAGATGCTGCTGCAACTAATGGAGAAGCTAATAATGTTCTAGATCCTGGTCCTTGTCTTCCTTCAAAGTTTCTGTTTGAGGTTGATACTGATAGTTTTCCTGATGGAATTTTATCATCATTCATTGCCAAACACGCAGAACAACCTGGTTCTCTTAAAACAAAACCTGCGTCGTCTATAATTTTATCTAAACCTTCTGCTTTAATTTGATCTACAACTTTATGCGATCCTGGAACTAACCAAGCAGTAACATTGTCTGCTTTTTTGCGTCCTTTAACAATAGAACAAAATGCTCTAAAATCTTCAATTCTTCCATTGGTACAAGAACCTAAAAATACAAAGTCGATTTCTTTACCAATCATAGCATCGCCTTCGCTAAAAGACATATAACCTAATGATTTTTTGTAAGTTTCTACACCACCTTCTACAGTTTCTGCATTAGGAATCGATTTTGTTACGCCCATTCCCATTCCTGGGTTTGTACCATAGGTAATCATTGGCTCAATATCTGCTGCATCATAATTAAATTCTACATCAAATTCGGCATTATCTTCTGAATATAAGGTTTCCCAATATTTCATGGCTTTATCCCAATCTGCTCCTTTAGGAGTCTGAGAACGTCCTTTTAAATATTCGAATGTTTTTGCATCTGGAGCAATCATTCCGCCTCTAGCGCCCATTTCTATAGACAAATTACAAACGGTCATTCGTCCTTCCATAGACATATCTTCGAAAACATCACCTGCATATTCTACGAAATACCCAGTAGCTCCAGAAGTTGTTTGTTGTGAAATAATATATAAAGCCACATCTTTAGGTGTAACTCCCAAACCTAATTTTCCGTTTACGTTAATACGCATCGATTTTGGTTTTGGTTGCATAATACACTGTGTGGACAATACCATTTCTACTTCACTTGTTCCAATTCCGAATGCAATTGCACCAAAAGCTCCATGAGTAGATGTATGTGAATCTCCACAAACAATCGTTGCTCCAGGTAAGGTAATTCCGTTTTCTGGCCCAACAACATGTACGATTCCATTATTCTCATCACCTAAACCCCAATGCGAAATACCGTGTTTTGCAGCATTTTTTTCTAAAGCATCTAACTGATTTGCAGATAATGGATCTTCTACAGGTAAATGTTGATTTATTGTTGGTGTATTATGATCTGCAGTTGCAAACGTTCTTGCAGGATAAACAACCTTGTTTCCTCTACTTTCTAATCCTAAAAATGCTACAGGACTTGTAACTTCGTGAATAAAATGACGATCTATAAAAAACACATCTGGTCCGTCTTTAACTTGACGCACAACATGCGAATCCCATACTTTGTCAAATAATGTATTTGCCATTTTTTTATGCTTTATTTCTTGATTATTAAAATCTAAATTCAAAAGTAAGGTATTATTCCTTTTTTGGAATTGCTTAAACGATTCACTGCATTATATCCAACTGTTAAAAGAACACTTATTGTTTTGTTTTTTAGCCTTTTACCTTGTTTTAAAATACGATGTCTATTTAATTTGTAGGGATTGTTTTTTTGAAGGGTTAATTTAAAACCCAATTATTCTGACATAGGTATTTGCAATTTTTAGATGGATAAAATTTAAAATAGATCTTGTTTACTTCACATGACATTATTTGAAAAATCATGATTATTAAAGTTTTAACTAATTATAAAATTTTAATTAAATCTAACGGATTTTCTAAAATAAATTTTGCGCCACTTGAAATTAATTCCTCTTTGGTTCTGTAGCCCCAAACTACGCCAACAGGATGCATATTTGCCTTTTTAGCGGTTATGATATCTACATCTGTATCTCCTACAAAAATTAATTGTTCTGCAGGTATGGCTAACTTTTCACTAATTTCTAGAGCAACAGTTGGGTTTGGTTTTTTTAAGGCTTCTAATTTTAACCCTTCTACAACTTCGAAATTCCATTTAGAAAATATTGCTTTTACAACCTTCTTAGTAAGTTCATCTGCTTTATTAGAAAATACAGCTAATTTTAGATTACGAGCCGTTAACTCATCTAGTAAATTACTAATATCAGGATACATAGCTGTTTTAATTGTGCAATTGTCTCGATAAACTGCCAACATTTCTTCAAAACAACGATTGATCCATTCTTCATTCTGATTTTCTTTAGGCAAAGCTTTTACCACCAAATCTCTAACACCATGCCCTATAAAACTTTTACACTCCTGAACGCTAATTGTTGGAAAGTTATGTTTTTTTAACACTGTATTTATTGCATTGGTAATATCTCCTAGAGAATTAACAAGTGTACCATCTAAATCAAAAATTACTCCTTTAAACATGTTCTTTTATTTTAATAGGCTATAAATTTATAGATTATTATTGCATTGGGTGATGTAATTAATTTTATTTGGGATAAAATCTAGCTTTATGTTGGGTTTTGTTGATAAGTTGGGATAAATGTTTTTAAGTTTGATTTTGATTTTTGGTACATTTATGAAAATTAATTCTTCTGTGATATTAACAATAGTTTCTATCCTGAAATGATTAATAGGATTGAGTAAAATTATCAAAAAAATGCTTAAAAGATTAATAATATTAAACTCTGACATATACTCAAAAGCGGATATTGAATTAGACAATTGCAATTCCCTTCAAATTGTAGGACCAAACAACATCGGAAAAAGTACGCTGATTTACGCTCTAAACTTTCTGTTTATAATTGATGGAAGAGAAATGACTTTTAGCGGAAATCGAACAGGAGACAAAGCTACTTTCAATCACTATTTTCCTTCAATAAATTCTAGTTTTATAATCTTTGAAATTTTCAAAAATCGCTACTACTCTATTTTAGTAAAGAAAAATGCCGAAGGAAATTTAGATTACTATAAAATTGACAGCGAGTACAAAGAAGAACTTTATTTTTCAGAAACTGCTAACGGTCAAAAAATAAGAAAATTTGACTCGGTATTATCTGAATTTACTACAAATGGAATAGAACATAGCAAGTTTTCAAATCGTAGAAACGTTTTTAATTTTGTTTACCAAAAAGGAAAAAGAAACAATGGAGTTGTTTGGTTAAATCAAAATGTAAATCAAGATGGACGTGGAATTAGTAATAATTTTTCTAAAATCTACAAGTACTTAATAAATTCAAAACTAATCAACAACGATTCACTTAAAGAATCTTTGATTATTGCCGACAATAAAGAAAACGAAAGTGTTTCTTTTTCAAAGAAAAATCAAAAAGACATTCAAACTTTATTAAAGCATAATCGAGAGATAAAAATTATTAAGAGTATTAAACGCAGCTTTAATGATTTCAAAGAATTGGTAAATCAATACAAAGGAAAAAGTGCAATCCTATCTGAATTAATTTTTGCCTTTAATCAACAATATTCTTCTTTATACTCTGAACTTGGCACTTCCGTTTCTAAAATGAAAATTAAAAAAAATGAGAATACACTTGAATTAAATGAAAACCTAAACCCTAAATTAAAATTAGTTTTTGAAAAAGTAGGTGGATTAAAAATTGAGATAAGTCAGAAACAAAAAGAAATAGGCGATAAGGAAAAAGTAGTTACGGAAATTAAATCTTATGAAAGTTTAGAATTCTTAAACCAAGCATTTTTAAATTTAGAAAAAGAAAGGAAAGATATTGAATACAAAATATCACAAATTGAGAACCAAAAACTAAGTAGCAAAGAAATTGAAAGCAATATTCATAAAGCTGAATCTGCCATTTTGAGAATTACAAACCAAGTTGAAAATTATTCTGCCCAATTAATTCATAGAATTTCAGATAACCAAGAAAATAAAGAGTTACTCAATAGAGTCCTTTCAACAGATATAACAAGTTTATCTTCTGACAATATTTCAGAAAAAATCAAGCAAACTGATAACTTGATGAAGTTATTTGATGGCGCAATAAATTTACCAAATGATTTAAAAGGAAAACCAATAGAATCTATTGAAGAGTTAAAAAAGCAAATCAAGAAACTAGAGCAAGAAAAGGCAAATAATGAAACACTTTTGCCGATTGTAAAAGATTTAGAAAAACATCGTAAAAATCTAGTTGAAATAAATGCCCAAATCAAGATTATAAATATCAAAATTGAAAAATTACAGCAACTTCCAACTTTAGAAAAAGCACTTGAAACATTAAATATAGATTTCAAAACCTTATTAGAGCAAAAGGAACAATCAACTAAAGAGACCAAGTTAATTGAGGAAGAAATCAGAAAAGTTTCTGAAACTATCGAACAACTAACTAAAGATATTCTAACAAAAGAGAATAGGGTAGAAAATATCCAAAAATGGAAAGTCGAACTAGAATTATTTGGCATTAAACCAGTAGAGTATCAATCAACCGATTCTTTAGATAATATATACTCAAATATAAAAAGGAATCATCTAGAACGAGAACAGATTAAATATGACAAGAATAGACTTTTTGATAAATTAAAAAATAAAACAGAGAGAGTTGAAGCTGACGAAAGAGAGTTTATAAAATATATAGAATCTGAACTTGTAACTTTAGAAGACAAACAAAAAGCAATTGATGGTTTGCTTAAAAATATATCAACTCAATTTGCAAATCCTTGTCGTACAATTTATTCAAGATTTGAAGAATTTAATTCATTTATTACAAATCAATTTAACTCGAAAATTAAGAAAATAAAAATCTCTGATATTGATACCTTAAAAATTGAGATTGTAGAGAACGATAAACTTATAAAGGACTTAAATAAAATCATTCAGATTAGAGATTTAACATCAGAACTAATTTTTGATGACCAGTCAGAAAACCTAAACGTACTGAATAAATATTTAGATAATCAAACCACAATTACGTTTAATGATTTATTTGACATCAAACTTCATTTACATAAAAAAGGACAACACAAAATTGTTGACCTAAAAAATCAAATTGAATCTGATGGCACAGATAAAATGATTCGATTGGTTCTAATTATGTCTATCATTAATCAAATAGTTGTAAAAGATGATGAAAATAAAATTGTCTTATTTGTTGATGAAATAGGAACTATTGACGAAGCAAACAGAATTGAAATATTGAACTTCTGCAAAGAACATAATTTCATACCGATTTCAGCTGCACCACTTCATCCTTATGATGGTTTTGATAAATACTATCTAGTGAGAAGAAACAAGGGTAAAATCGTTGTTAGTGAGAAGAATGGAAATGTAATATTAAGAAAACCGATTGAAGCATAATGAAAGAAGTTGACTTCAAAACATATAAATTATTATTAGAAAGTAAATCGGTTTCAAAATCCGCAATTCCAAAAAGCATTTTGAAATCTGATATTTTTCAAAACTTGCTTCGTGCCGAAATTTTAGAATCATTAAAACTTGGAAGAGGTTTCAAAATTGAAGTTTGTAAAGAAAATGAATTTGAGAAATTTTTTAATACATCTTTTCCAGAACACAACGTTAGTAAAAGTAAATCAGGAAACATTAAAAAATATAGAAACTCAAAAGCAACAAAAATTGACAATAATCCAATTTTCTTGTTCAGAGGTTTTAATTCTTTTCAAATCAATAACCATCTTGTAGAT
This sequence comes from Polaribacter sp., assembly GCF_965660385.1. Classification (GTDB taxonomy): domain Bacteria; phylum Bacteroidota; class Bacteroidia; order Flavobacteriales; family Flavobacteriaceae; genus Polaribacter. The sequence goes on along the minus strand of NZ_CBFHZT010000003.1, from coordinate 15,885 downwards.
ATTGAAAAACAGACTCTTGATTTTGGTTTATTTTCTGTAATTCCAAATTCAATTATCGCTGATAAAATCTGTTTTGTTGAAAATTTAGAAACTTTTTTAAATGCAGAAAAGCTATTAGGAGTCAATTATCTATTTGTACACAAATACGGTAGAATAGGAAAAGAATCTATTTCTATGATAAATGCAAAGGAAGTTTTAGTTTTTGTCGACTATGACTTTAATGGACTTGATGAATATTTAAGAATAAAAGAAGTCTTTGCCAATGCTCAATTGTATTTGCCAACAAATTACTACGAGCTTTTCGACAAACATTCAGCATCATTAAAAGGAAACAAGGCTAAAATGAGTAATCTTGTAAAAAACTCAAAAGATTCAATTGTTGTTCAAATTAGAGAACAAGTTGCTCGGACAAATAGATTTTTAGAACAAGAAATACTAATCAATGTTTAAGTCAGAACCAAAAACCATATTACAATTTTTGGCAACTCATTTTGACTTGCTAAGGCAACTTTTTGATATACAAGTCAAGAATGAAACCATCTTAAAAAGTCAGGTTTCTGATGCACTTAAAGAATTTGGAAGTGATATTGAAAACCAACTTTTTGAACACAAATTACTTGTTGAACAAAATGACGATTATGTAATTAATGAACCTTATTTCGTTTTGTTTGAGTTTGTTCTTCAACAATTCAAACCTTTACTTCCAGAAGAGATTGAAAAATTCGGTCAATCTATAAGAACATTATTTCTTGAAATAAAAAAAGAAAATAACGATAAAAATCTTCTTTTGGCTAGAATAGAAGCCCTTTCCAAGGAAATAAATCAGTTTAAAAATGCAGTAACAAATAATACAATAAGCCTTTTAAATGAAAGTAGAGAACTAAAAGCAAATACTCGAAAAATAGAATATCAAGAGAAAGTCCAAAAAGCGAGATATTTAATTGATAACTATATTATTCCATTAAATAATATTTTAGATGTTAACCATTCTCAATCAATATATAATGAACTGTTGAGTATCTCTCAATTTTCAAATAACAAACGTTTTGATTACACAGACGAAAGTATAAGAAGACAGTTCGAAAAACTTTATAATATATTGAGGCAAATAGAGAAAGATATCTCTAAACAATCTAATATATTAACAAATGAACTTTTACCACTTATTGATAGAATTAGAACAGAAAGTGAATATTTACAAGGTTTTCACTTATACTTAACAAACGGAAATTGCTACAAAGAAATTAAACCACCAGAGCTTTTTAATACAAAAAGAGATAATCTCTATAATCCTTTTATTTACGAAAACACGAAATTGTATTTTGACCAATTTAAAAATGAAGAAGATGTATTTATTGAAGAGGAAACTGATATTGTAGAGCAATGGATTTTCAATAAAAGCGAATATAAATCTCAGCTAAACTCAAAACTTCCAGTTGACGACTTTTTTACTTGGTGTAAAACATCATTAGAAAACGAAAACAAAAACTTTGATTTTGACAACTATTTTATGGTTACAAGCTTAATCTTTGAAGAAGATTATGAAGTACAGCAAGACAAAGAAAACCGAAATATTTCGTTTAGAACAGAACAAGGAGAGTTAATAATGCCAAAACTAAAAATCACTAAAAAAGAAAATGTATCCGAATAAACACAAACAAATAGTTACATCTTTTATGGATGGGAGATTTATTACCATTGATGATTCTTACTTTGATATTGTAAAAGAGTATCAAGATTTCTATACTGAATTTTTTAATAAGTCGTTTGGTTTTGAATTAAAGAACACTCAAGAGTTTTATTATCTAATTTCAGAAGAAACAAATGAAAACACTTCTCGTGATATAAGCATATTCTTCTCAATCTTCTGCTATGAACTAGACAAAGATGGAAAGAATTTTATGGATGAATTAGGGTTTTCTGACTTTCACATTGACGAAATAGTCGGTTATATTAAAAACAGTTCTTGGACTGATATTGTAAAATCAAACAAGCAATTGAATGATGCAGATAGTATCAAAAGGTTAGTAGGTTCTACTATGGTAAAAAGGAATATAGCTGTTAAACATTCAGATGACAACTATTCATTTACAAAAGCATATAAATTATTTATTGATTTTGCACGTGAATTGATAAAGTCAGATATAAAAGTATAATTAATTAAAAACCACTACCTTTGATACTATCAAATGATAGTATCAAAATGCAACCACCTTATTCTATAACTCCCAAAATATTACAATTGGTAAATTCAATTTCAGAGAAAATTGGAGCTATGAATGCCAATTATTTAAACAAACCCAAAGCTGAGTTAAGAAAAAAAGCATAAAATTAAAACCATTCATTCTTCTTTACAAATAGAAGGAAATCTCTAAATTTTTAATTGTCATCATTTAGATTTCTGCAAAAAATTTAAAACTCAATGATTTGACTTGCTGCAAAAATAAAAAACCTCAACAAATCAATTTGAAATGTTGAGGCCTGATCTTAAAATTTTGAAAATTTTACAATCTACTTAACAAATCTGTTTTTTTATTTTCGAATTCTTCCACACTTAAAATTCCTTTGTCTTTTAAAGCCGCTAATTTTTCTATTTTTAGAAAAATATCTTCTTCAAAAACATCAGTCCCATTTTTATTATGAACAGGATCCTGCACAATTTCCTCAGGCTCATTTTGAACAAAGGGATTATTGTTATTATTTGCTAGATTTGGCTGTGGTTTATCTTCTCCACCTGAAATAATTGGCAAACTATTTAAATCTACAGTGCCATATTGGCTTGTAAAAGTTACAGCATACGTACCTCCTTGTTGTTGACCTGTACCCCCAATTTGATGATCTAATGTATCAAAAATTGTTACTTTTCCATTCTCTTGAATCGCCAAACGATTTATCTGAGAAAAAATAGCGTAACTGGTGTTGTTCTGACTTCCTGTGGAATTTGGGAAACCTAAATCTCCCCACCAATTTCCAGCATTTCCAGCCATAGCTCGATTTTGATTTTCTACTTTTGGCAATGGTTTATACTGTATACTTCCCTGATTAATCATATTAGAAAGTTCACAACACAAGCCATCTACAGTTGCTTTTAAGCCATTGTTAAACATATCACCAACCATGGTCATACCTCCTAACATCCATTGGCCTCCACCACCCAATTCTGGGATATTAAACTGCGCCATTGTTCCACCACTTTGCATTAATGCTTGTGTTAAATCCAAAACTGCATTTATACTAATTCCATAACGATTTGCTACATTCATCATATTTTGAAAACTAGCCTCTGTATATATTGTATTCATTTCTTTTATCTTATCTATTTAAAACCTTTGGTTCAAAAATTTTGGCAAAGGTAGTCTTTAACGTTTCAAATAAGGTGCTTTTAAGTAGATGTTTCTCATTAAAACAAATACTTTAACATAAGGCTGTTAATATGCTTTTTTATGAGATGTTTGATATCAATACAACTGAGATAATATTTTTAGCTATTTCTATAGCATACTTATTAAAATATAAGTCTACAAACCTCTATTTCTAAGATTTTATAAATTTAAAAGGATAACATAAACAAGTGAAATGTAGTTTTAATAAACCAACAAAAAAGAAAAAGGAGTACTGTATTTATGAACCTCTAAATTTTTCTTTGGTTATTTCATCTACACGAATGGGTGCATCTTCGTAAAAATGCTCAAAAGTTTTGTTTGTAGTGTATTTATCTTTTAAAACTCGGTAAACCATGATAATCACAAAAAATTGACCCAAAACGGTTAAATAAAAAATCCAACTAAAGGAATAATTTAATGCACTAAGTATGGTTACAAAAAATAAGATAAACGTCGTGATTGCAATGTATACAAATGGAGAAATTTTCATTTTTTTATTTTTGTTTAAAAATAATAAATATTAGTTAAACAAAATAAATTTTAACGAACTATAACATTTTTAACCCCCAATAAACTGACTATAAGTAGTACACTACTTCTTGAACCTTTCTTTACATTAACAAACCCAATAAAAAACCTGTTTATAAGCTATTAATGAAAATATATTTAAAAAAAAGAGGTTTAAAATAGTGCTAAATTTCATCATTTTAAGAGCGATTTTTAAAAAAATTTTGGTAATTGCTTGTTATCAAAATAAATTAAATATCTTTTTAAAGTTGATACAAAAGTTTTCTATAACTTTTATAAAGCATCTATTTAAATGTAAAAAAACAGGGTTTTTCCTCTGTTACAAAATTTTGATGTTTCATAAATTTGTAAAAACAAGAAACTGTTTTGCAATTATTTGAATAGTTAAAAACTTCATTCGTTAAAAGAATGAAGTTTTTATTTTTAGTTTTTACAATATGTCTAAAAGTTTTTAGAAACCAAAATTATTATCAATACAAGTACCTGGAATTGGTGTTTCAACACAAGTTTGTCCTCCATTTCCATCAGGATAACAGTTTCTTTTGGTTTCACATGTGCTTTCTTGTTCGCAAGAATTTAGTAAAACGAACATTCCTAAAAGGATAATTTTTCTAAAAGTTTTTTTCATTAATGCTACTCTTAGCGAATTAATTTTTTGTATTTGATACGCTTTGGCATTAAATCTCCACCCAAACGTTTCTTTTTGTTTTCTTCGTAATCAGAGAAAGAACCTTCAAAGAAATACACTTGGCTATCGCCTTCAAAAGCTAAAATATGCGTACAAACCCTATCTAAAAACCATCTATCGTGAGAAATTACAACAGCACAACCTGCAAAATTCTCTAAGCCTTCTTCTAAAGCACGTAGTGTATTTACATCTAAGTCGTTTGTTGGCTCATCAAGTAATAATACGTTACCTTCCTCTTTTAAGGTCATGGCTAAATGCAGACGATTTCTTTCTCCTCCAGAAAGTGTTGCTACTTTTTTGTTTTGCTCACTTCCTGAAAAATTAAATCGACTTAAATACGCTCTAGAATTGACTTGTTTGCCTCCCATCATCACTAAATCTTGTCCATCAGAAAAATTCTCCCAAATGGTTTTATCAGGATTAATATCTGAATGTGCCTGATCTACATACGCTAATTTTGCTGTTTCTCCTACTTTAAAACTTCCTTTATCTGGAGTTTCTTCTCCCATAATCATTCTAAAAATAGTTGTTTTACCAGCTCCATTTGGTCCAATAATACCCACAATACCTGCTTGTGGTAAATTAAAGGCTAAATCTTCATACAGTAATTTATCTCCATAAGCTTTAGATACTCCTGTAGCTTCAATTACATTCGTTCCTAAACGTGGCCCATTAGGAATGTATATTTCTAGTTTTTCATCTACTTGCTTTTGATCTTGACTCATCAACTTTTCGTAGTTCTTTAAACGTGCCTTTTGTTTGGTTTGACGACCTTTTGCGCCTTGACGAACCCAATCTAACTCTCGTTCTAAAGTTTTTTGACGTTTCGAAGCTGTTTTGCTTTCTTGTGCCAAACGTTGCGATTTTTGATCTAACCAAGATGAGTAATTTCCTTTCCAAGGGATGCCTTCTCCTCTATCCAATTCTAAAATCCAACCAGCCACATTATCTAAGAAATATCTATCGTGTGTTACTGCAATTACAGTACCTTTATATTGTGCTAAGTGATGCTCTAACCAATGTACAGATTCTGCATCTAAATGGTTGGTAGGTTCATCTAACAATAAAATTTCTGGTTCTTGTAGTAACAATCTACATAAGGCAACACGCCTTTTTTCACCACCAGAAAGTACACCTATTTTCTTATCAGAATCTGGTGTACGCAAAGCATCCATGGCTATTTCTAATTTGGTATCTAATTCCCAAGCGTTAGCCGCATCAATTTTATCTTGCAATTCTGCTTGTTGGTTCATTAATTTCTCCATTTTATCTGCATCAGAATACACTTCTTCCAAACCAAACATATCATTGATTTTGTTGTATTCATCTAAAATGGCCACAGTTTCTGCAACACCTTCTTTTACAATTTCCAACACTGTTTTTTCAGGATCTAGTTGTGGTTCTTGCTCTAAGTACCCAACTTTATAACCAGGTGAAAACGTAACATCTCCTTGAAAATTCTTTTCTACACCTGCAATAATTTTTAGCAAAGTAGATTTACCTGAACCATTTAAACCTAGGATTCCGATTTTTGCTCCATAAAAGAAGCTTAAATAAATATCTTTTAAAACTTGTTTTCCTGTGGATTGATAGGTTTTAGAAACCTTATTCATCGAAAAGATAACTTTCTTATCGTCGCTCATTTACTGTACTCTTTAAAATAATTAAACTGAAAAATACTACCGAATTTGTAGCCTTTTTAAACTCTACCTTTTAAGGCATTAAATACCCAAGCAATGCAGAAAAAACCAATACCAACTGTTGCAAATCCCCAACCAGCAACATCTTCGTATCTGGTTGCGCCCATTAAAATTAATATGACGCCCATTGCAATCATTAACATTGTAGCCCAACCTAGGACCGTATTTTTATTCATTGCCATAATCTGTTTTTAAATTAGTTGAACTACAAATATCAGAAAAAATAGGGATATGAGCTATACAAAATTACGAATGATTATGATTTGATTTTTTTTGAGTTGATGTATTTTACATCCTTAAAACCTTTCAACTATTCGTGTTCAATGTTGCAATGTTCTATTATTATTTTGAGGTCTTTGAGGTTTTAATTTGTCTTTTTGACTTTTTTGGAGTTTTAGCCATTTTTTATTTTGCTTTTCGGATAACAAAGTAGCTAAGGTTTTATTTAAAACGACCTCGTTTTCTATAATTTCTTGTTTAACAGGTCGTATAATTTTGATGATTTTTTGTCTAAAATCATTTGGGTTATCTTTTGGATTCGTATTAGCATTCGAAGACTTTACTCTTGACCTTATTCGTGAACTCATTAAAAGATCTAAAGCTTTAAAATTATCTGCATTACGTAGCTCTATTTCTTTCGTCTTAAAATTGTAGTCTTTGAGTGCTTTAACTACTGGAACTTTAAGCTCTTTATCTTTTACCCTAATTTTTTTCAATACCGACTTTACATCATAATAAAAAATACCAGCAAGATTTGTGGACTTAATCTCTTTTGGTTGCCTGTTTACTATAATAAGTCTGTTTTGGTCTTGGGGTGATCCTAGACCTCCAACTCCATTTGGTCGCTATCCATAAATAAGAGTTGTAAATAGTAAAGAAATAAATAATAGTCTATTTTTCATAACAAAAGAGCTTTATTTGATATAATTTTATTTTCTAAAAAACCGCTTAAAAGTAATAAATTTTACTTACAATTTTGCAGCTAATCTTGCTCCTTGATTAATAGCTCTTTTGGCATCTAATTCACTTGCAAAGTCTGCGCCACCAATAACATGCACTTTTTTACCTAAATCTAATAATGGTTGATACAATTCTTTATACGGAGTTTGACCAGCACAAATCACCACATTATCAACTTCTAAAACTTTTTGCTCCTCATTTTGAATGTAGTGTAAACCCTGATCATCAATTTTAGTGTAGGAAACTTCACCTATAAATTGCACTTTTTTCTTTTTTAAATTGGCTCTATGAATCCAACCTGTCGTTTTTCCTAAATTTCCACCAAATTTACCTTTACTTCTTTTAAACATAAAGATTTCTCTTGAAGCTTGATGAAAATCTGTTTGCATCCCTTCAATACCACTTCTAGATTTTAAAGATTTATCGATTCCCCATTCTTGCAACCAGGCATCAATATTTTGCGAAGTTGATTCTCCTTGATGCGTTAAATATTCTGAAACATCAAAGCCAATACCTCCAGCACCAATAACAGCTACTCTTTTTCCTACTGGTTTTTTATGTTTTAAAACATCAATATAACTTAACACTTTAGGATGATGAATCCCATCAATTTTTAATGTTCTTGGTTGAATTCCTGTAGCTATAATAATTTCGTCAAAATCTGAATTTTGCAAATCATCTACACTAATTTTTGTATTTAGTTTTAAAATAACATTATGTAATTCTATTTGTTTTTGAAAGTAACGAATGGTTTCAAAAAACTCTTCTTTTCCAGGAATTTGTTTTGCCATATTAAACTGGCCACCAATTTTTACATCTGCATCAAACAAGGTAACAACATGTCCTCTTTGAGCAGCAATCGTTGAGGCTGCCAAACCTGCTGGCCCTGCACCAACAACAGCTATTTTCTTTGGATTTGAAGTTGCATTATATTGTAATTCTGTTTCATGACAAGCTCTAGGATTTACCAAACAACTTGCTACTTTTTTCTGAAATGCATGATCTAAACACGCTTGATTGCAAGCAATGCACGTGTTAATTTCGTCTTCTTTTTCTTGCTTGGCTTTATTTACCCATGCTGAATCTGCTAAAAAAGGGCGAGCCATAGAAACCATATCTGCATGACCTTCTGCTAAAACTTTTTCAGCAGTTTCTGGCATATTTATTCTGTTAGAGGTAATTAAGGGAATTTTAATTTCTTCTTTCATTTTTTTAGTTACCCAAGTAAATGCGGCTCTTGGCACTGAAGTTGCAATTGTTGGAATTCGAGATTCATGCCAACCAATACCAGTATTTATAATGGTAGCTCCTGCTTTTTCAATTGCTTTACCCAATTGCACAATTTCATCCCATGAACTTCCTTTCTCAACCAAATCTAACATTGACAATCTGTAGATGATGATAAATTTTACTCCAACAGCTTGTCTAATTTTGGTTACAATTTCAATGGGAAGTCGCATTCGGTTTTGATAACTTCCACCATAATTATCAGTTCTATTATTTGTTCTTTTGGCTATGAATTGATTGATTAAATACCCTTCAGAGCCCATTACTTCAACTCCATCGTAACCAGATTCTAAAGCCAATTTTGCACAGTTTACAAAATCTCTAACTGTTCTTTTAATTCCTGATGATTTTAATTTAAAAGGTTTAAAAGGATTTATAGGTGCCTTTATTTTTGATGCACCAACATTAAAAGGATGATATCCATAACGTCCTGAGTGTAAAATTTGCATGCATATTTTACCACCTTCTGCATGCACAGCTTCAGTAACTTTCTGATGATTTTTAACTTGTTTTTTAGAACTTAGCCTTGCTGAGAATGGGGCTGTCCACCCTTGAATATTAGGTGCTATTCCCCCTGTAACAATTAAGCCCACTCCACCTTTTGCTCTTTCTGCAAAATAAACAGCCATTTTATCATAGCCATTTTTTTCTTCTTCTAAACCTGTATGCATAGAACCCATTAAAATTCTATTTTTTAGGGTGGTAAACCCTAAATCTAATGGTTCAAAAATGTGCTTGTATTTCATAATTCTAAACTTAAATTTATTATGCATGCATAACAACTGCAATATAAACTTATTTTATGAAATGTAAAAACTGAAAAAATAGGTTGATTTGAGCATGTAAAAATGCCTTATTTTTTACTCTTGTTTGGTGTGTGTTTAGTGAAATTTGTACTATTAGTCCTAAAGATTTTAAAATAGTTTATACTTATTCTTTTACCATTTTATTTTTTTAAAATGCTTATTGCCAAACCACCACCTTCTGCTAAAGTAAATTTTATTTTAGAGGTTTTTGTAACTTCTATAGTTTCTATGTTGATATCTAAAGGATTATCATTCCAATGTGCATTTTTGCCATCTTTATAAATGATTGCCTCATATTTCTGATTTTCATCTAAAAAGCTAAAATCTACTTCGATTTCTCTTGCATTTTCATCTGTTATACTCCCTAAAAACCAATTTTCGGTTTTTCTTTCCTTTCTTGCAATGGTTACAAATTCCCCTACTTCTCCATGTAAAACTTTGGTTTCTAGCCAATCTACACCTACATCTTTTATAAATTGTAAAGGTTCTGGATTTGCTTCATAATGCTCAACTAAATCTGCTACCATTTGAACAGGACTATAAATGACCACATACAAAGCTAATTGTTGCGCTAAAGTTGTATTTACTTGATTGCTGTCTTTATACTCATTAAACTTAATATTAAAAATACCTGGTGTAAAATCTATAGGACCTGCTAACATTCTTGTAAAAGCTACAATTGGTAGGTGTTCTGGCGGATTTCCACCATCACCAGACCAAGCATTAAACTCTTGCCCACGCAAACCTTCTCTAGAAATAATATTAGGATACGTTCTACGTAATCCTGTTGCTTTTATTGGTTCATGCGCATTTACAGCTACTTGATATTTTGCCGCTTTTATAGCTGCATTATTGTATTGATTTACCATGTAATGCCCATGATGAAATTCACCTTTTGGTAAAATTTTACCCACATAACCAGATTTTACTGCATGCATTCCATATTTCTGCATCAATGCATACGCTGTATCTTGTTGCTTTTCGTAAGTTTCTGTAGCCGCAGAAGTTTCATGATGCATAATAATTTGAACTCCTTTAGATTTCGCATACGATGTTACTTCATCTAAATCGTAATCTGGATATGGAGTGATAAAATCGAAAACTCCTTCTCTATCTTCAAAACCAATCCAACGTTCCCAACCTGTATTCCAACCTTCAACTAAAACACCACCAATGTTGTTTTTTGCAGAAAAATCGATGAATCGTTTTACATTTTCGGTAGTTGCTCCATGTTTTCCATGAGCTTTCCCTGTGTCTTTCCACTTGCCATCTACTAGCTCCATACCATAATCCCAAGAAGATTTTCCCAAATGCATTTCCCACCAAACTCCAGTATATTTCATAGGTGTAAACCAAGAAACATCACCTAATTTATTGGGTTCATTTAAATTGACAATTAAATTTGATTGAATTAAATCTGGAGCATTATCTGTTATTTGAATGGTTCTCCAAGGTGTTTTAAAAGGTGCTATTCTTTTTACTTTATAATCTGTATTGTTAGAACCCACCAAATTACTTGTAAATCCTAAGTTTTTAGTATCCACTTTTAAAGTCATTCCAGCATAATCTACTAAAGCTGCTTCATGGAAACTTAAATGAATTCCATCTTTACCAACTAACGTTACTGGTGTGTTTACGGCATTTTCTGGGATACTTGTTTGTGCCAAAGCACCATTAACTTTATAATTTAAAGCATCTATTTCAGACAGTTTTGTTGTACTATATAAATGCTCATAAATGTCCCAATCTCCAGGAATCCAGAATGTTTTATAATCTTCTGTTAAGTTAAATTCTGTATTTTCTTCAGAAATTAAAACCTCTTTTAAATTCTCTTGTTCAGGAAATTCATATCTAAAACCAACTCCATCATTATAAACTTTAAAAACAATATTTAGTTTTCTTTTTAATTCTGATTTTTCTTGAAGTTCAACCCGTAATTCATTGTAATGATTTACAACATCTAACTGTTCTCCCCAAGGCATTTGCCAAGTTTCATTAAATGTTATTATTGATGAATTTGCGATTTCAAAATCATCAGAAAATGATGTAGTATTCTCAAAATCAAACCCTAAAGAAGATTTTTTAATGATTGATTTATTCTTAAAAAGTACTTCATAAACAGGTTTTCCTGTTTCACTCAAAGAAAATTCTAAAAATATATTTTCATCAGGTGAAACCAAAACCGTTTCTGGTTCTGCCCAACAAGAAGATAAACATACACTAATGACAATCAATAAAAAACGAATTCTCATAACTTACTTTTTTTCTAATAAAACAACTGTGTCTTTTGATGTAAAACTTACTTTACCGTCTTTAACTTCTATAGTTTGATTCGAGTAAAAGTCATTTATTTCTTCACCATTCTTAAAGATTGAAGAAACTTTAATTTCTTTATTTCCTTTAGGTAAATTAAGTCCGATTACAACTTTATCATCTTTTCTAACTCTAGAAAAAACCAATCCATTTTCTTCTGAAATCACTTGATGCTTACCTGCACCAACAGCCATATGATTGGCTCTAAACTGACCTAATTTTTGCCAGTGTTGCATAATTTTCTGAGTTTCTGCATCAGCATCAATAGCATCCCAATTCATCGTAGAACGTAAAGTGGCATCACCAACAGTTCCTTCAATTATTAAAGGTCTTGCAGATTCATCACCATAATAAACCTGTGCAGTTCCTGGTGTTAAAAATAGCATGGTTGCTGTTTTGTAAGGTAATTTTCTTTCTTTATCAAAAGGTTGTCCATCATCATGAGAAGTCATGTAGTTTAAAACGCCATATCCTTTTAAATCATTTTGTAAAATACTGTCGTATTTCTTAAAAACAGCGGCAGCTGGCATTTGTTTGGCATTCCATTTAATTTCAAAATTGATTAAACTGTTGAAAGCATTGTCAAAATAATTGACTTTTTTATCACCAAAATCAAAAGCTTTTCCGTGAGAAATTGCATAATTATACACTTCACCAACTAGATAAAAATGGGTATCATCTAAAATTTTATCAGGATTATTTTTCTTGAATTCCGCGAAAGCAAAATCACATGCTTGCTTAAATTCTTGCCAAACATATTCTTCTGTGTGCTTTACAGTATCTACTCTGTAACCATCAATTCCGAATTCGGTTATATAATCTGTCAACCATTTCATGATGTAAAAACGCGGTGCTCTTGGATGCCCAGTTCTTGCAAAGAATTCATTTAATTCTTTAACTTCTTGCTCATAACGTCCTTCTGCTTTCCATTTTGCAACTAATTGCGGAGGTAAATCTACAGTTTCATTACTTTCTGTTTTAATATCTGGCAAGTTGTTTACCAAAGTACAACTAATGATATTTTCGTAATTATTGTATTCGCATTTTGGTTCTGTTCTTACCCAATTGCTTGGCCAAACAGGATCTTTTTCGGTAACAGGCCCTGTGTGATTGATGACAGCATCTAACAAAATTCTAATTCCGTTATTATGTGCAATTGCAACCAACTCTTTTAAATCTTCTTTTGTACCAAAATTTGGATCGATTTTGGTCCAATCTTTGGCCCAATAGCCATGAAAACCGTAAGAAACGCCTGTTCCTTCGTCTGTGCTTCCGTGAATTTGCTCAACAATAGGAGTCATCCAAATGGCATTGATTCCTAATTTGGTAAAATAGCCTTCTTTAATTTTTTGGGTAATTCCTTTGAGATCTCCACCTTCAAAACCACGTAGTTTTCCTGTTTCTTTGGTTCTATTAAAGTTAATATCATTTTTTGTATCACCGTTATTAAAACGATCGGTTAACAAGAAATAGATATTTGCTCCTTCCCAAACAAATTCTTTTTGAGTCGATTTTTTATCATCTTTTTTTTCTGATGTAGCACAACTATAAAATGCTAGTAGACTTAAAAATAAAAATATTTTTTTCATAATTATATGGTGTAAATAGTAGAACTTTCAGCTTTCTAAAACCTGAAAGTTACTTATAGGTATTATTGAAGTTTTAAAATAAAAGATTCCAAAGGTTTTATATCTATCCTAACTTTTGCTTGATTGTTTTCTACTTTTAAAGTTGATGAATATTCGTTATACAATTGGTCTTTTAATTGATATTCACCATCCTTTAAATTCCATTTTGTAATGATATCACCTGGTAAACTCAACTCGAAACCATAGGTGTTTTCTGCATTAAAATTAGCAACAATAATCAATTTTTCATCACCTTTATAACGCACAAAAGACACTACTTTATCATTGTACCATTCTGTATTGTATCTGTTATGATGATGTATGTCTTGGTATTCGCCCATCAATGCATCACTTTGTAATGTAAAGTTTAGCAATCTTTTGTAAAAATCTCTCAAGTCCAATTCTTCTTGGGTAGATTGTCCACCATCAAATTGCTTGTTGTTGACCCATCTTTGTAGAGATGGCACTCCAACATAATCGAAAATAGATGTTCTAGAAGGCGTTCCAAAACCGGCATTTTCAGAACCATCTTCTCCAAATTCTTGACCAAAATAAATCATGGTTGGTGCTGTAGAAATAGTGGCAGAAACTACCATGGCTGGTTTGGCTTTTAATGCATTGCCTGCAAATTCTGGACTTGCAATTCTTTGCTCATCATGATTTTCTAAAAAATGCAACATGTGATGTTCTATATCTTTTAAATCGTATTGAATTGGCGCAATATGATCTGTAGAACCACGACCTTGCATGATGTTTTTAAGGGTATCATACAACTGTACTTTGTCGTATAAATAATCCATTTTTCCTTTTTTGATGTAATCTCTGTATAAATGCGGTTGATATACTTCTGCCAATAAAAATGCATCCGGATTTTTCATTTTGATAGATGAGTTCATATAACTCCAAAATTCAACTGGCACCATTTCCGCCACATCATAACGGAAACCATCGACACCTTTAGCCGTCCAATACAAAGCAATATCCTTGAATTTCAACCAAGAACTAGGAACTGTTTTACCGTTCCAAAACTCGTAATGCTTTTTATAATCTTCATTGTCGAAACCATCTGGTAACTCATCAAAATCTTTTTGACCTTCGGGTGAAACTCCGTAATTGACTTTTACTGTCTCATACCAATCATTCATATCGGGTTGCGATGCTCTAGAACCATTGCCTGTCCATTTTGCAGGAATTTCTTCAAACTTACTATCTGCTAATGGATGCTTCTCACCTCCTAAAGGCTGATAGCCATGTTTCCATTCTGGCACTTTAAAAGCCTCTCCTGGATTATAGTAAAAATTATTATTAACGTCGTAAGTTTTTGTTTTATCGTCTTCGGCGCCAAAATCTGTGGTCCCTTCAGGATTGGTTAAACTTTGGTAATTACGCGCCACGTGATTGGGAACGAAATCTATAATCACTTTTAATCCGGCTTTATGGCTACGTTCAATTAAGGCTTCAAATTCTTCTAATCTGTTGTCCACGTTAACCGCTAAATCTGGATTTACATTGTAGTAATCTTTTACAGCGTAAGGAGATCCTGCTCTACCTTTTACAACATCTGGATCGTCATTTGAAATGCCAAATTTTGTATAATCACGAATCACAGCATGATGTGGCACACCTGTATACCAAATATGCGTAACTCCTAAATTTTTAATTTCTGTTAATGCTTTGTCTGTAAAATCATTGAACTTCCCTACTCCATTTTCTTCAATGGTTCCCCAAGGTTTATTGGTGGTGTTTGTATTTCCAAACAAACGCGTAAAAACCTGATAAACCACTGCTTTTTTCTTTACACTAGGATTTTTCATTTTTTTATCTGATACTTTTTCTGATGTACAACCAATTACAATTGATAAAATTACAGCTAATGCATACGAATGTATTTTTTTCATAATTGATTTATTTTAAGGATATTTTAATTTTTAATTCTTTTTTAGGATTCCATTTTAACGGAATTGTAAGCGTGTTTTCTTTTGATGAAATTCGTGCTCTTTTTCCATTTACTTTTATTTTTTTAGGGTTGTGATGAATGTTATGAACAATCAATTTAATTTCTTTTTCTGACGGATTCCAGTTTTCTCCAAATTCAGCTTCAAAATCTATTTCTAAATATCTTTTTTCGAATTCAGCTTCAAACTCTAAAATTTCAAATTCTCCTTTTTCGAAAGCATTGGCAGTTAAACCATCATCATTATAATAAGTTCTTTCTGTTTCTTGTTTTGAATTATTGTAATAATAATGAACTTCTAATTGATCTGCTTTGTAATTGTCTGTACTTTGCACTAGATCCGTCATTAAAATAAATGCGCCTTCTCTTACATAAGTAGGAATGGAATTTTCTTGAACTTGAACACTTTTTGTTTGTCCTCCTTTAATTTTTTCATCCGTATAAAAATCAATCCAATTGGCAGTTTTAGGAAAATAAACTGCTTTTGTTTTTACGGAATCTTTTAAAATAGGTGTGATTAAAAAATCTTTTCCCCATAAATAAGTCGTTGAATTTGACATCAATTTAAAATTGTCTTCTTCAAAGAAAATAGGACGCATTAAAGGCATTCCTTTTTGATTATTTTCGAACGCTAAATT
>NZ_CBFHZT010000002.1:0-133992 GCF_965660385.1 Polaribacter sp. | reverse complement strand
TTTTTTCTGCCAATTTGTCATAGAAATATATTTTTGGTTGTATCTTTGTCTATCTTATAATGATAAATTGAAAGATGGAACACGTGGAAAAAATCATTGACGAAAAAAGACAGGGAAAAGCGCTTTTAACCGTAAATAAAAAAGAAAATACAAAAAAATTATTCATAGAAAGCTATGGCTGTCAAATGAATATGAATGATAGTGAAATTGTTGCATCGATTTTAGATAAACAAGGTTATAACACTACACAAATTTTAGAAGAAGCAGATTTAGTTTTGGTAAACACTTGTTCTATTCGTGAAAAAGCGGAAACTACTGTTCGTAAAAGACTTCAAAAATATAACGCAGTAAAACAAGTTAATAAAAACATGAAAGTTGGCGTTTTAGGTTGTATGGCTGAACGTTTGAAAGAAAAGTTTTTAGAGGAAGAAAAAATTGTGGATTTGGTAGTTGGCCCAGATGCCTATAAAGATTTACCAAACTTATTAGAAGAGGTAAATGAAGGTAGAGATGCCGTAAATGTAATATTATCAAAAGAAGAAACTTATGGAGATATTTCGCCTGTTCGTTTAAATTCAAACGGAGTTTCGGCATTTGTATCTATCACTAGAGGTTGTGATAATATGTGTACGTTTTGCGTAGTACCTTTTACACGCGGACGTGAACGAAGTAGAGATCCTAAAAGTATTTTAGAAGAAATTGGGCAAATGGTAGATAAAAACTACAAAGAAATTACACTTTTAGGACAAAATGTAGATAGTTTTTTATGGTATGGAGGTGGTTTAAAAAAAGATTTTAAAAAAGCTTCTGAAATGGCACAAGCAACTGCAGTTGATTTTGCTCAATTGTTAGATATGTGTGCTACCCAATTTCCTAAAACACGTTTTCGCTTTTCGACTTCTAATCCTCAGGATATGAGTTTAGATGTGATTCATACCATGGCAAAACATAAAAACATTTGTAAATACATTCACTTACCCGTGCAAAGTGGAAGTAATGCTATGTTGGAAGCAATGAACAGACAACATACGCGTGAAGAGTATATGCAACTGGTAGATAACATCTATAAAATTATTCCAGAAATGGCATTAAGTCAAGATATGATTGTAGGTTTTTGCGGCGAAACTGAACAAGATCATCAAGACACATTAGATTTAATGGAATATGTAAAATATGACTTTGGTTTTATGTTTGCCTATTCTGAAAGACCTGGTACTTTAGCTGGTAAAAAAATGGAAGATGATGTGCCTGCGGATGTAAAGAAAAGACGATTAACCGAAGTTATCAACTTACAACAAAAACACGCACTTTACAGAACACAACAGCATGTAGGTAAAATTGAAGAGGTTTTAATTGAAGGAACCTCTAAAAAAGATCCAAATCAGTGGAAAGGAAGAAATACACAAAATACGGTTATTGTTTTCCCAAAAGAGCATTATAAACTAGGCGATTTTGTAAATGTAAAGGTAGAAGATTGTACCTCTGCAACCTTAATTGGAACTGCTGTTGGATATTCTGATAACAACTAGTAAAAAGTTATAAAGTAAAAAGTATTAAAGTTTGTAATCAACTTTAATACTTTTCAA
This sequence comes from Polaribacter sp., assembly GCF_965660385.1. Lineage (GTDB taxonomy): Bacteria > Bacteroidota > Bacteroidia > Flavobacteriales > Flavobacteriaceae > Polaribacter. The sequence goes on along the minus strand of NZ_CBFHZT010000002.1, from coordinate 132,406 downwards.
CTTTCAACTTTAAAAACTTAATAAATGGAAAACTTACAAGCATTAAAACAACGTTTTGGAATTATCGGTAACGATATTCACTTAAACAGAGCTTTAGAAAAAGCGGTTCGGGTTGCGCCTACAGATATTTCTGTTTTAGTAACTGGAGAAAGTGGTGTTGGTAAAGAAAGTATTCCTAAAATTATACATTCTTTATCACACAGAAAACACGCTAAATATATTGCTGTTAACTGTGGGGCAATTCCTGAAGGAACCATAGATAGTGAATTATTTGGTCATGAAAAAGGAGCTTTTACTGGAGCAACCCAAGACAGAAAAGGATATTTTGAAGTGGCTGATGGTGGTACCATTTTTTTAGATGAAGTTGGTGAATTGCCACTCACCACACAAGTACGTTTGTTACGTGTTCTTGAAAATGGCGAATTTATTAAAGTAGGTTCATCCAAAGTATTAAAAACCAATGTTAGAATTGTAGCTGCCACCAATGTTAATATGCGCTCTGCAATAGAAAAAGAAAAATTTAGAGAAGACTTATATTACAGATTAAGCACTGTTGAAATCAATTTACCAGCATTAAGAGATCGTAATCAAGATATTCATTTATTGTTTCGAAAATTTGCATCAGATTTTGCTCAAAAATACAGAATGCCTTCTATTCGATTAGACGAAAATGCAATAAGCCTTTTACTCAATTATCGTTTTCCAGGAAACATCCGTCAGTTAAAGAACTTAGCAGAACAAATTTCCGTAATTGAAGAAGAAAGAACAATTTCAGCACAAAAATTAAAACAATATTTACCGGATAATAATGGCAACTTACCAGCCATTGTTGGAGGTAAAAAAGACAATGATTTTTCTACAGAACGCGATATTATGTATAAAATCTTGTTTGATATGCGTAATGACATCAACGATTTAAAAAAACTGACTTTAGATTTGATGAAAAATGGCAATGTTGAAGAGGTGCAAGAAGAGAATCACAGGCTATTAGAAAAAATTTATAACAATAAAGATTTAGAAGATTTAGATATTGAGGTTTTAAATATTCCCCAAAAAACATCCGAAGAAAAGGAATATGATTTTATTGAAACTATTGAAGAAGACGAATCGTTATCTTTACAGGATAAAGAAATAGAAATGATTAAAAAATCTTTAGAGAAAAATAACAACAAACGTAAGTTGGCTGCTAAAGAATTAGGGATTTCAGAAAGAACATTATATCGAAAAATTAAACAATACGATCTGTAAATTTAAAGATTTAAAATTCATTATTAAAGTTGGCATAAAACTCTAAATATTGAACTTTAAATTTTAAACTTTGAACAATTAAGAATGAAAAAAATAATTTTATCATTAATTATAATTGCAACTCTCATTGGTTGTGGTGCATACTCTTTTACGGGGGGTAATACAGGTGATGCAAAAACTATTCAAATAGATTTTTTCCCAAACAACGCTCCTTTAGTAGAACCTGCTTTAACACAAAAATTCACAAACGACCTACAAGATTTATTTACGCGTCAAACCAATTTAACACTTACCAACTCTAATGGAGATCTGCATTTTAGTGGAGAAATTACAGGCTACAGAGTTACACCAATGAGTGGTACAGCAGATCAAACTGCTGCGCAAAATAGATTAACAGTAACTGTAAATGTGCGTTTTACAAACAAACTAGAAGAAAAAGATGATTTTGAAAAAAACTTTTCTTTTTATTCAGACTTTCCTGCTGATGCTCAATTAACGGGTGGAGTTCTTGACACTGCCTTAGATGAGATTGTAGAACGTTTAACACAAGACATTTTTAATGCTTCTGTAGCTAAATGGTAAATGGAAGTTGGAAGTTGGAAGTTGGAAGTTGGAAGTTGGAAGTTGGAAGTTGGAAGTTGGAAGTTGGAAGTTGGAATAAAAAAATAAAAAATTGAATAACGATACATTCATAGCAATTTTAAAAGAAAGGCAAAAAATTAAGCAATTAGAAACTGCCGAACTTAAAACTATTGTTGATGATTATCCATATTTTCAATCAGCAAGGGCATTATATTTAAAAGGATTAAAAAATCAAGATAGTTTTAAATACAACAACGAATTAAAAATAACAGCTGCTCACACTGCAGATAGAACTGTTTTATTTGATTTTATTACCTCAAAAGAATTTGATAACGCTAAAAATGAGATTCATAAACAAATTAGTTCTAAGATTTCTGAAGAAAAACCAATTGAAAAAATTTCAGAAACTACATTAGACAACACTGAAAAAACACTAAAATCCGTTGGAATTCCAGAAGAGAAGTTGCAAATTGGCAAACCCATTCAGTTTGTAAAATCAGAGAATTATTCTTTTAATGAATGGTTACAATTGGCCTCCAAAAAACCAATTGAAAGAACGGAAATAAAAGCTAAACCAGTTAGTAAAAAAGAAAAAATTATTGAAAAATTCATCAAAACTAATCCTAAAATAGAACCACTTTCTAAAGATAAATCTGTATCAATTGCTGTTGCTAAAAATAAGCAAGATTCTTCTTTAATGACAGAAACTTTAGCAAAAGTATATTTAGAACAAAAGAAGTATGAAAATGCCATTCAAGCATATAGAATTTTAAGTTTGAAATATCCAGAAAAAAGTGGTTTCTTTGCAGACCAAATTAAAAGAGTACAAATTTTACAAAAACATAAATAATGAGTTATACAGCGTTTTTAATATTAATTTTAGTTGTAGCAGTTGCTTTAATTTTAATAGTAATGGTTCAAAACCCTAAAGGTGGAGGTTTATCTTCTTCTTTTGGTGGTGGAGGTGCACAATCTTTAGGAGGTGTGCAAAACACAAATAATTTTTTAGACAGAACAACTTGGACCTTAGCCATTGCAATGTTTGCCTTAATTTTATTAGCAAATTTTGCGATTCCTAGAGAAGGCGCAAATAATGTAAATTTAGACAATACTTTAGATGGAATTGAATCTACAGTTCCTGCTGAAAACAATGCACCAATAACAAACGATAGTATCAACTAAGTTTAGTTTAATTATATTTAAAATGCCAACGAAAATGACACGTTGGCATTTTTTTATGGACTAAATTCAAGTAAAAAATGAATCAAAGAAAAATTGTCAGTTTTTAAGTGATGGCATAATTTCTGACTATTGAAAGTAGTAAAAATAATTTTAATTAATCAAAATTTTATAAAACAATGGGATTAAACATTAAACCTTTAGCAGACAGAGTTCTTGTAGAACCTGCTCCAGCAGAAACCAAAACAGCTTCTGGATTAATCATACCAGATAATGCAAAAGAAAAACCGCAAAAAGGAACTGTTGTTGCAGTAGGTAATGGTAAAAAAGACGAGCCTTTAACTGTAAAAGTTGGTGACACTGTTTTATATGGTAAATATGGTGGAACTGATTTAAAATTAGAAGGTGTAGATTACTTAATGATGCGCGAATCTGATATTTTGGCGATTATCTAGAAAGCTTTTGGCTATTAGCTTTTCGCTTATAGCCCATCAATAAAATAATTAATTAACTAAGCCAATAGCTAAAAGCTAGAGGCAAAAAGCTAAAAAATAAAACAATGGCAAAAGATATAAAATTTGATATAGAAGCTAGAGATGGCTTAAAACGTGGAGTTGATGCATTGGCAAATGCAGTAAAGGTAACTTTAGGTCCAAAGGGTAGAAACGTAATTATTTCTAAATCTTTTGGAGCACCAACCGTTACTAAAGATGGTGTTTCTGTAGCAAAAGAAGTTGAGTTAGAAAACGAGCTTGAAAATATGGGAGCTCAAATGGTAAAAGAAGTTGCTTCTAAAACCAATGATTTAGCTGGAGATGGAACAACAACTGCTACTGTTTTAGCACAAGCAATTGTTAAAGAAGGCTTAAAAAACGTTGCTGCTGGCGCTAATCCTATGGATTTAAAACGAGGTATTGATAAAGCTGTAGCTGCAATAGTTGAAGATTTAGAAAAACAATCTCAAGAAGTAGGCAATTCATCAGAAAAAATAAAACAAGTAGCTGCTATTTCTGCAAATAACGATGATGTTATTGGAGATTTAATTGCAACTGCTTTTACCAAAGTTGGTAAAGAAGGGGTAATTACTGTTGAAGAAGCAAAAGGAATGGATACTTATGTTGATGTTGTAGAAGGTATGCAATTTGACAGAGGATATTTATCTCCTTATTTTGTTACTGATGCTGATAAAATGATTGCTGATCTAGAAAATCCTTACGTTCTTTTATTCGATAAAAAGATTTCTAACTTACAAGAAATTTTACCGATTTTAGAACCTGTTTCTCAATCTGGTAGACCTTTATTAATTATTGCTGAAGATGTAGACGGACAAGCATTAGCTACTTTAGTAGTTAACAAATTACGTGGTGGTTTAAAAATTGCTGCTGTAAAAGCACCAGGTTTTGGTGATCGTAGAAAAGCAATGTTAGAAGACATCGCAATTTTAACGGGTGGAACAGTAATTTCTGAAGAAAGAGGTTTTTCTTTAGAAAATGCAACATTAGATTTGTTAGGAACTGCTGAAAGTATTACAATTGATAAAGACAATACTACAATTGTAAATGGTTCTGGTGATGCTGATTCAATTAAGGCTAGAGTAAGCCAAATTAAAGCTCAAATAGAAACTACTACTTCTGATTACGATAAAGAAAAATTACAAGAGCGTTTGGCTAAATTAGCTGGTGGTGTTGCAGTTTTATATGTAGGTGCTGCTTCTGAAGTAGAAATGAAAGAAAAGAAAGATAGAGTTGATGATGCTTTGCATGCAACAAGAGCTGCTGTAGAAGAAGGTATTGTTGCTGGTGGTGGAGTTGCTTTAGTACGCGCTAAAAAAGTATTGGAATCTTTAGCAACTGACAATTTAGACGAAACTACTGGAGTACAAATTGTAAATAAAGCAATCGAATCGCCTTTAAGAACTATTGTAGAAAATGCTGGTGGTGAAGGTTCTGTAGTAATCAACAAAGTTTTAGAAGGCAAAAAAGACTTTGGTTACGATGCTAAATCTGATGCTTATGTAGATATGTTAGAAGCTGGAATCATTGATCCTAAAAAAGTAACTCGTGTTGCTTTAGAAAATGCAGCATCAGTTTCTGGTATGATTTTAACTACTGAATGTGCATTGGTTGATATTAAAGAAGATGCGCCTGCAGGTGGTGGAATGCCTCCAATGGGTGGTGGAATGCCAGGGATGATGTAGTTAAAACACTCATATTAAATATTTTAAAACGCTTCAATTAATTTTGAAGCGTTTTTTTTATCCAAAAAATTAAAAAACTGATATAAAATAATAATAGATATTTATTTTAATAAATTAAAGTATACATTTGTGTAATCGATTAAATAAATTAAAATGAAACTCTTCTACGCTAAACTAATAGTTTTTAATGTTTTTATAACTTTAACCACGCAAGCTCAAAACCCAGATTTTAGTATGGTTGGTTTTGCGACTTTAAACGGAAGTACAACAGGTGGTGAAGGTGGCCAAATTGTTACACCTACAAACATTGCAGAATTAAAACAATATGTTGAAAATGAATCTACACCATATATTATTAGAATTACAAAAGAATTTAATACAGGTGTACAAACCTGGGTAGATGTTGATGGAGGCATTGTTAATAGTGGCGATTCTGGAGCTATAGCAACTACTTTTGGCGCTATTTTAAAAATGGGTTCTAATAAAACACTAATTGGTATTGGTGATCAAGCTTTCTTTAATAGAATTGGTCTTGTAATTCAATGTCAATCTAATATTATTATCAGAAATATAAAGTTTACAATGAAGCATGTTCCTGCAACACGCGATGGTGAATATAAAATATTAGATACTGATGGTGTAACTACTTTAGGAGATCCTGATTGTATTGGCATTCAAGCAGACAAGGACAGCATTCCTGAAAATCAACGTATAAGTGAACATATATGGATTGATCATTGTGAATTTTATAACGAGAATATTGATAATAAAGATAGGTATGATGGACTTGTGGATAATAAAAACAACACCCAAAATTTAACGATTTCTTGGAATTATTTTCATGACCATTCAAAAGCACTACTTTCTGGAAGTGGCAATAGTGATAATTACAATCGTACCATTACATTTCATCATAATTACTTTGCTAGAATTGATGGTTCACGCTTACCACTTTTAAGGTATGGACAACATCACTATTTTAACAATTACATGGAAGATTGTCCAGGTGATGGGTTAAACCTTCGTATAAATTCCAATGCCTATATTGAAGGAAATTATTTTAAAGATTCTAAAAAACCAGTATTTGGAAAATTATCAGAAAACGGTCAAGGCAAATTAATTGATAATATTTTTGAAAGTTGTAGTAGATTACCTGATGGAATTACTAATATAAATCAAGGTAAGTCTAGCCCATTAAGTTCAAGTGAAGATTTTGTTAGAGATTGTAATTTTACACCAGCCAATTTGTACACCTATTCTAATGTAATACATGAAACAACTGAAATTCCAGATGTGGTTTCAACTTATAGTGGAATTGGAAAAATTTCTCAAGATCCTCTTAGCGTAGATAAAAATTTAATTTCTAATGATAAAGTTTGGACCGAAAACAAAACTTTATTTGTAAAAACAAAGTCAAAAACAAAAATTACAATTTTCGATTTAAATGGTAGACGCATTCATGAATCAATACTAAAAAACGAAACAAACAGTATGCCTTTTAATATCAACGGATTACATATTATAAGACTCGTTAAAGATAAAAAGGCTTCCAATTTTAAGGTGCTTTTTTAGAAAAATTATGATGTCATAACAAGAAATCCGTTAGAATTAATTTTCTAACGGATTTTTTGATTCTACTATTTAAATTTTAAACATATTCAAAAAGCATATAAATAGCCATTATAATCATAATACTATTTTCTATAAACGTAGCTTTGGTCATTGGTAAATTTAAAACAGAACCTAAACATGCGCATTTTATAGCTTTCTTATCTAATAAAGATTTTGTAACGCCAATTGTTGTAATTCCTAAAATAACTAAGGTAGCAAATAAAGCTATCATGATTTTATATTCAAAAAGAAATAAAAGACCTAAGGCTAACTCAATAAAAGGATACAAAAAACCATATTTTGGAACTACTTTTGCCAAAGGATCATACATTTGAAAACTCATGGCAAAACCTTTTACATCTAAGATTTTAAAAAAACTAAAAACAATGTAAAAAAGCCCCATAAAATCTAACATAAAAGCATTAGTTACCCATGGGTTTATATTCATTGCTATTGATGCAATAAAGATATAACCAAAGATTAAGAATAATGGATATAACTGTTCGCTCTTAGACTTTTTATCTTCAAAAGCTACATCAGGAATTTTATTATTATCTTCTTTTTTTGTTATAGAAAATTTTTCTGGTAATGCACTTTGCAAAGCGTCAATAGAAACATGAGCACTCATTTTAATTGTGGCTTCTTCTTGTTGTAAATTAACTGTTACTTTTTTTATATGTTTTAATTTAGAAAGAGATTTTTCAACAGAAGATTTACACCCATCACAAGTCATTCCAGATACCTTGTATATGTGTTTCATCTTAGTTTTATTTATTTTTCTTTACTTTCTTAAGCTCGCCTTCATGATCTAATACAATCTTTTCATCTCTATATTTACAACAAGGATGCACAGAATTATAAGCTTCATCAGTTGCTGATATCTTTTTTGCATTCATATCATATACATCGTGTCCAACTTTTAGAATGTTTTGTTGAACATTAGCAACCTCTGTTTTGCGCTCATCTAATATTAAATTCAATTGATGGGTTTTCGGACTCCAAAGCGCAAACTTTACACCTTTTGTTTTTAAAGCTGCTGTTTCAATTCGTTTTTTACACATTCCGCAAATACCATCTACTTTTATAGAAATTTTTGCGTTTTTATTCTTTTTTATTTCTTGTGATTGAGTTTTTTCTTGTGATTGAGTTTGGAATGCTATAAAAAACACACTTAAAAAAAATATAATTTTTTTCATCTTTTACTATTTTTTGTAATTTTTATAATTTAATTAATTTAAATCAATAAAACAAGTTATTTTCAAGATAAACCACTATCGAAATAGCGTTTGCTCTTAAAATTGCAATTATTTTATTGCAAACTATTTAAACTAGATTTTATGGTTTCAATTTTAGCAATTGTATCTGACTCTTTTTTGCGCTCTAAAGCAATTACTTTTTCTGGTGCATTACTAACAAAGCGTTCATTAGATAATTTCTTTTGAATCCCAAATAAGAAACCCTCAGCTCTTTTTAATTCAGCATTTAATTTTTTCAACTCAGCTTCAACATCAATATTTGCGGCAGAAATTGGTACAAAATATTCATTAGATTTTACTCTAAATGATGCTCCATCTACTTTATCAGAAACATAATTAATTGCTGATGTATTTGTTAATTTTTGAATGATAACATCAAATTCTTTTGAGCTTTTTTGAGCATCCACCACAAACAACTCAACCTCATCTTTAAAAGAAATATTCTTTTCTTTTCTAATAGTTCTAATTCCAGAAACAACCCCTGTTGCAAACTCAAAGTCAGCAATGATTTCTGAATTAAAAGGTTTTAGTTCAGGATATTTTGCAATAATTAGGGCTTCTTCTGGAGTTCGCTCTGCAATAAATTGCCAAATTTCTTCTGTTAAAAATGGCATAAATGGATGCAATACTTTTAAATTATTTTCTAAAACTTCTATAATAGCATCAAAAGTAATTTTGTCTATAGGTTGTTGATAAGCAGGTTTTACAATCTCTAATAACCAAGATGAAAAATCATCCATAATTAATTTATAGATTGCCATTAAAGCATCAGATAATCGATATTTAGAAAAATGATCTTCAATCTCAGCTAACGCTTTTTGAAACTTTGCTTCGTACCAAGCTAAACCTATTTTTGCGGTTTCTGGTTGTGGTAAACTTGCATCAACTTCCCAGCCTTTAATTAGCCTAAATGCATTCCAAATTTTATTAGCAAATCCTTTTCCTTGCTGACATAAATCTTCATCAAATAAAATATCATTTCCAGCTGGTGCACTTAACAACAAACCAACTCTAACACCATCTGCACCAAACTCTTCTATCAATTTTAAGGCATCAGGAGAATTTCCTAAAGACTTAGACATTTTACGTCTTTGTTTGTCTCTAACTAAACCAGTTAAATATACATTTTCAAAAGGTTTTTGATCTTTATATTCATACCCTGCAATAATCATTCTAGCCACCCAAAAGAATAAAATATCTGGACCAGTAACTAAATCGTTTGTAGGATAGTAATAGTTTATTTCTTCATTTTCAGGATTTCTAATTCCGTCAAAAACAGACATTGGCCACAACCAAGAAGAAAACCAAGTATCAAGTGCGTCAGTATCCTGACGCAAGTCGTTAATTGTTAGTTGTTGGTTGTTGGTTTTTTCTTGTGCTAAAACTAATGCATCTGCGATGCTTTCTGCAACTACAAAATCTTCCTTTCCATCACCAAAATAATAAGCAGGAATTTGTTGGCCCCACCACAATTGTCTTGAAATATTCCAATCGCGAACATTTTCCATCCAATGACGATAGGTGTTTTCGAACTTTTTAGGCACTAAATTAATATCGGTATCATCACCTAAAACAGCATCAATAGCAGGTTTTGCTAAATCTGTCATTTTTAAAAACCATTGATCTGATAATCTTGGTTCGATTACTGCTTTGGTTCTTTCTGATGTTCCTACTTTGTTGGTATGAACTTCTGTTTTAACTAAAATTCCTTTTGCTTCAAGTTCTTTTGCAATTTCCTTACGAACCACAAAACGATCTTTACCTTGATAGTGTAATCCGAAAGAATTTAGAGATGCATCCTCATTAAAAATATCGATAACTTCAAGATTGTGTTTGTCTCCTAAATTTTTATCATTTTCATCGTGAGCAGGTGTTACTTTTAAACAACCCGTACCAAATTCTAAATCAACATATTCATCTTCAATAATAGGAATTACTCTATTGCAAAGAGGTACAATTGCTTTCTTACCTTTTAAATGTGTAAAGCGTTCATCATTTGGGTTGATACAAATTGCAGTGTCACCAAAAATAGTTTCAGGACGAGTAGTAGCAATGGTTAAGGTATCATCAGAACCTTCAATTTTGTATTCTAAATAGTATAAATTCCCTTGTCTTTCTTCATGAATTACTTCTTCATCAGACAATGTTGTTTTGGCTTCAGGATCCCAATTTACCATTCTGTATCCTCTGTAGATTAATCCTTTGTTGTACAAATCAACAAAAACCTTAATTACAGATTCAGACATTTCTGGATCCATGGTAAAAGCGGTTCTTTCCCAATCGCAAGAAGCTCCTAACTTTTTTAATTGCTCTAAAATTATACCACCATATTCATCTTTCCAATCAAAAGCATGTTGTAAAAATTCTTCACGAGTTAAATCGTTTTTAGAAATTCCTTGTTCTTTTAATTTGGCAACTACCTTTGCTTCTGTAGCAATTGATGCGTGATCTGTTCCAGGTACCCAACACGCATTTTTTCCTAACAATCGTGCACGACGAATTAATACATCTTGAATGGTATTATTCAACATATGCCCCATATGTAAAACCCCTGTTACATTTGGTGGAGGAATTACAATTGTATACGGTTCTCTTTCATCTGGAGTAGAATGAAAATAGTTATGTTTAATCCAGTAGTCATACCACTTATCTTCTACCTTACTTGCATCATATTTAGATGGAATTGCCATACTTTGGAATAGTTTTTGAATATAGTTTGCAAAAATACAATTCTCTTTTTTGTAGAGAAAATTAGTGATTGATTATTTTATCATTTTAAAATCGTAAATTTGTAATATGTATAAAGGTTTTTTTATTGTAATACTGCTGTTGTTTTGGGTTGATATCTCTGCTCAAGAATTTGAGTTTAAAAAAGAAATCATCAACTATGGTAAAATTAAAAAAGGTGATGATGGCAAACGTGTTTTTGAATTTACAAATATTGGTGATGCCCCTTTGATTATAAAAGAAATTAAAACTTCTTGCGATTGTGCTGTACCCGAAAAACCAGAAAAACCAATAATGCCAAACGAAAAAGCAACTATTACTGTAGCATACGACACCTCTAAAACAGGTGGTTTTTCTAAAGAAATTATTATTTTTTCAAATGCTAAAAAATCGCCAAAAAAAATTAAAATTAAAGGATATATAAGTAACTAAAAAGATTATGAAAACAATTTTTGCTTTTTTATGTATAAGTCTGCTTGGTTTTTCAGCCAATGCTCAAGAGTTTAAATTTGAAGAAGAAATTATCAATTATGGTAATATTCATAAAGGTGCAAATGGAGAAAGAACGTTTGTATTTACTAATATTGGTAACCAACCTTTAATAATTACAAAAGTACAATCTAGTTGTGGTTGTACCATCCCCAAAAAACCAGAACAACCAATTTTACCAGGCGAAAAAGGAGAAATTAAAGTTTCTTATGACACGAAACGAACTGGAGGCTTTTCGAAATCTATATCAATTTACTCAAATGCAAAAAACCCTAGAAAAGTTGTTAAGATTAAAGGTTTTGTAACTAATGGTATTTCTTTAGAAAAGGAAAAAAGTTTATTATCTGATAGTTAAACTTTTTTTTCTAAACGAAATGTAAATTTCATTTTAACTCCTTTGCGCTCAATTAGCATTTTAATTCTTTTTCCATTTTTTTCTCGTAATTTCCCTAAAATATCACCTAAAGTATATTCGTGAGCCGGTTTATTATTTATTTTTAAAATAATGTCATCTCTTCGTATGCCAGCTTTATAGGCTGGTGAGTTTTCTAAAACCCCTTTTATTTTATACGATGGTTTAAATTTATATGAAAAACTTGTAATAAAACTAATTGAGTTATTAGCCCTTACCTTTTGATTATAGGCATCTGTAATTTTACTAACATCTTGCTCTTTTACCAATTGTTTGCCATTATAAACAATATCTAATCCACTCATATTATAATTAAAACCTTTACGCAAAGAGCCTTTTTTCTTTAAAGTAAATTGTTGATTTGGATAATTAAACCAAACTAAAAAACGTTTTAAAATCTCAGCACCAATACTACCATTTCGTTCTTTAAAAGTCCTTGCATTGATTGTAGAACTTGAATCTAAAAAAGAGGCAGTAGGTGATTCCACTTCAAAAGACTTCAATTTAATCTTTGGAATTCTACTTCTATTTCCATAAATAGCGCCACTTAAGCCCTCTCCTAACACATCTCTAAAAAAACGTTTGGGGGTTTTAATATTTTTTTTAGTACCCTCAAAAAACCATAACGCATCACTACCTCCAGAATCTATAAGAAGTTTTACATTAGTCAACTCATTCCCTACAGTATCTAATTGAACTTGAGCATCGATAAAGGGTTTTTTTCGATAAAATTGTATTGGAAAAGTTGCGCACTTCCTACATTTTTTTGGTTGATAAGTTTTAGGGTTAAAAAAATCTATTTTCTTATTCCTGTAGTTAATTTTAACAATAAAATTCCTTAACAAACTATACCCTAAAATGCCATGTATCGTGATTCCCATTTTGGCAGATAAATCAAACTTATCTTTTATAACTACATAAATGGTTTCATTGGTATTTGTAATATTTTTAAGTGTAACAGTATTATTTTTTGATAATAAAGCTTCTACTGGCTCACCTTTCCCCAAACCTTGTAACGCTACTTTTTCAACATCATTTAAACCTATACTATCATTTTTAGTAATATTAAACAATATGGTTTTGCTAACTCCTGAATCTAAAATAAATGATAATTTCTTTCCATTTATTTCTAAAGGAATTACTACCAAATTATTAATTAATTGAAACCTAATTCGCTCTTTATTTTTTGACGTATTCTTAAAATGATAACCTTTTTGAGGATATAGCTCCAATACAAGCGTGAAGAATAAAATGAAAAATAAAACTGTTTTTTTCAAAAAAAAGTATTTTAAGAACAAACTTCAAGATACTAATTAACTTTTGTTTTCGTATTTTTTTAGGATATTTTTAACCTTTTAAAGAATTCTAAATTAAAGCCGAGAAATAAAATATATTTCGCAAATTTGTAATCGAATTAAAGTACTACATTATTATGCCTTCAATTTCACAAAAAGGAGTTCAAATGCCAGAATCTCCAATTAGAAAGTTAGTTCCTTATGCTGAAAATGCTAAAAAAAGAGGAGTAAAAGTGTTTCATTTAAATATTGGTCAACCTGATATTAAAACCCCAAAAGTTGCCTTAGATGCTGTAAAAAACAACAAGATTGAAACCTTATCTTATGCACGCTCTGAGGGCTCTGAAATATACAGAGAAAAACTAGCTAATTATTACACAAAACATAAAATTTATGTAACTGCAAATGATATTGTTGCAACCACAGGTGGTTCTGAAGCTTTGTTATTTACCATTGGTAGTATTACAGATCCTGGAGATGAAATTATTATTCCTGAACCTTTTTATGCAAATTATAATGGCTTTTCAACGGCATCTGGTGTTAAAGTTGTACCTGTAATTTCTAAAATTGAAGATAATTTTGCGTTACCTAAAATCGAAGATTTTGAGAAGCTTATCACAAAAAAAACCAAAGCAATTTTAATTTGCAACCCTGGAAACCCAACAGGTTATATGTACTCTAAAGATGAAATTGAAAAACTAAAACAAATTGTTTTAAAACACGATTTATTTTTAATTGCTGATGAAGTATACAGAGAGTTTGCTTACGATGGTTTAACACATACTTCTGTTATGAGTTTAGATGGTTTAGAAGAAAACTCAATTGTAATTGATTCTGTTTCGAAACGCTATAGCATGTGTGGTGCAAGAATTGGTTGCATTGTATCTAAAAACAAGTCGTTTATAGCTACTGCTATTAAATTTGCTCAGGCTAGATTAAGTCCGCCAACTTATGCGTTATTAGCAAGTGAGGCTGCTTTGGAAACACCACAAAGTTATTTTGATGATGTTAAAGCTGAGTACGTTGAAAGACGAAACACGCTAGTTGCAGAACTTGAAAAGATTGATGGTGTAAAAGTAGCCAAACCAAAAGGTGCTTTTTATTGTGTAGCAGAACTACCAGTTACTGATACAGATAATTTTGCAAAATGGCTTCTTGAAGATTTTCATCTAAATAACGAAACAGTTATGGTGGCACCTGCAAGTGGATTTTATTCTACAAAAGGCGAAGGAAAAAACCAAATTAGAATGGCTTATGTTTTAAATAAAAGCGATTTGATTCGTGCTGTTGAGATTTTGAAACATGCCTTGAAGCAATACCAAAATTAAAAACACCTATGAGGTTTCATAAAACTTTATAGGAAAACCATGAACATTCTCCATAATATATCACTTCAAAAATACAATACGTTTGGTATACATGTAGTTGCAAAGCGTTTTATTTCTGTTGATGCTGTTTATCAACTAAAAGAACTTTTAAAAGAAGAAAAAGATATTTTTTTAATTTCTGGTGGCAGCAACATGTTGCTCACTAAAGATATTGAAAAGCTAGTTGTTCATGTTGATATAAAAGGCATTTCTATAGATAAAGAAGATGAAAACCATGTATATTTAACCGTAAATGCTGGTGAAAATTGGCATGATTTTGTGTTATGGTGTGTATCTCAAAACTATGGGGGAATTGAAAATTTGTCTTTAATTCCTGGTAATGTAGGTACTTGCCCTATTCAAAATATTGGTGCTTATGGAGTTGAAGTAAAAGATACGATTACCAAAGTAGAAGCCTTAGAGATTGAAAATCAAAAATTGAGAATTTTTTCAAATGACGATTGTAAATTTGGGTATCGAAATTCTATTTTTAAAAACGATGAAAAAGGTAAGTACGTTATAACTTCTGTAGGTTTTAAACTTACTAAAAAGAATCATCAACTAGACACCACTTATGGTGCTATAGAAAACGAATTAGCATCCAAAGAAATAAAAAAACCTACTTTAAAAGATATTTCTGATGCTGTAATTGCGATTCGAAAATCGAAATTACCAGATCCTAAAGAAATTGGTAATAGTGGTAGTTTTTTTAAAAATCCAGTAATTGCTAAAACTGCTTTTTTAAAATTACAAAAAGAATATCCTAAAATTCCAAGTTATCCTGTCATTTCGAGCGGAGTCGAGAAATCTCAAGTCAAAGTTCCTGCAGGTTGGTTGATAGAAAAAGCGGGTTTTAAAGGGAAACGATTTGGCGATTATGGCGTTCATGAAAAACAAGCTTTAGTATTAGTCAATTATGGTAATGCATCAGGGAAAGACATTTATCAATTAGCAAAAAATATTCAACAAAAAATTCTTGAACTGTTTAACATTGCTTTAGAAATTGAGGTAAATATTATTCATTAAAAAAGGTATTCATTTTTATTGGTTAAATCTAGATTAAAAATACAGTGAATGTAAAGTTACATTCAGTAATTTTTAATCACGTTTTTTATAGCTAAATATTTTTTAAAAGTCAGTTTCTTAATTTAACCTTCTTGAAATGGTAAGCATTGATCCAAAAGATCCATTTAACATCTGACAATCTTAATTGCAATTGATGTAAAAATTCTTTAAAACTTAAATGAATTCTTCAAAAAAAGTAAACCAACAATGATACTCATATATTCTAAGAGAGATTTTAGTATTTCTACTATAATTTGTACATTTGTGTTATGAAATTACTATTTATCACATTAGGTTTATTAGCCCTCGGTTTTGCTGGAATTGCTATTAAAATTTGGGCAAAAAAAGATGGTGAATTCGCAGGTACTTGTGCTAGTCAAAATCCGGCATTAAATAAAACAGGAGAAGCATGTGGTTTTTGTGGTAAAACACCAGATCAGTTTGACTCTTGTGCAGAACCAGAACATAATCAAAATTAATGATTTTAGCTGTAGTTTTCTACACTTTTATAGCATGTACTGCTATACAATTCATTTATTATATTAGTTTTTCATCCTCTTTATTTCATCAAAAAAAAATAAAACAAACTGTTGAACAGGTTCCTGTTTCCGTTATTATTTTTGCAAAAGATTGCGCTAAAGCTCTAGAAAAAAACTTACCTTTTATTTTAGCTCAAAATTACTCTAAATTTGAAGTTGTTCTTATCAATAACGCATCTACAGATAACACGCTAGAAGTTATCGAAAAATTTAAAGCTGAAAACCATAATATTAAAGTTTTAGACGTTGAAAACAATGAAGCTTTTTGGGGTAATAAAAAATACCCATTAACACTTGGTATTAAAGCTGCAAAACATGAGCATTTATTATTTACTTCTCCACATACAGAACCAGTTTCAGAATTTTGGATTGCAGAAATGAGCAAACAATTCAGAGGCAAAAAATCAATAACTTTAGGCTATACAAAATACAAAAAAAGAAACTCTTTAAGTAATTTTTTTATTCGTTTTCATAATCTAATAACAGCTTTACAATGTTTCTCTTTTGCCAAATTTGGCAGTCCGTTTATGGCTTTTGGTGATAATTTTGCATATCAAAGAAAAACTTTTTTTAAAGTAAAAGGCTTCATAAACCATATAAAATTAAAATATGGCGAAAATGATTTATTTTTAAAAGATGCAGCCCATAAAAAAAATGTTGCTTTTACAATTACTAAAGATAGTTTTGTTGAAAAAAATCCACCAAAGTCTTTTAACGATTGGTTTCAACAACAACGAAAAAGGAACGTATTAAAAAAACACTATAAATTAAAACACCGATTTTTAATTTCATTTTTCACAGTAACCAAATCGTTTTTTTATTTGTTTGGAATCCTTTTATTCTTCTTTTACCCATGGCAAGTTGTATTACCTATTACATTAATTTATTTTTTTGTACAATTTGTTGTCATCGGAATTGCAGCTTCAAGATTAAAAGAACCCTATCTTATTTTTGTATTACCTTTTTTAGAAATTGGGTTATTATTGATTCAAATTAGTATATTTAGTGCTAATTTGATTTCAAAACCAAATCATTGAATATAAACGATAAAATTCAAATTAATATTGTTAAAGCAAAAGAAGGCAACCAAACTGCTTTTCGATTTTTGCTGGATACGTTTTGGGGAGATGTATTTACTTATCAACTTAAAAGAACAAAAAGCGAAAATGATGCTGAAGATATTGCTATGCAAACTTTCGCAAAAGCTTTTGATAAAATTCATACTTTCGATGATTCTTACGGTTTTAAAACTTGGTTAATTACCATTTCTAAAAATGTACATATTGATTTATTACGTAAAAAGAAAGTATCTATCAATACAGAAACTACCAAAGAACAAGAAGAAAAAGTATATTTAGTGGTAGATGAAAACCCTACCCCAGAAGATAAAATTATTAGAGAACAGAATTTAGCGAAATTATTAAGAGACATTAAACAATTAAAACCTAAATACCAAGAGGTTATTCAATTGCGTTATTTTCAAGAATTGAGCTATAAAGAAATTGCCAAACAAATAAACGAACCCATGAATAATGTTAAAGTTAAATTATTACGTGCAAAAAAGTTGCTAGCTGCTATTATTGAAAAAACATAAAAATGAATAAAAAATCGTTTTTACAATCCATAGGCCCAGGTTTACTATTTGCTGGTGCAGCTATTGGAGTTTCACACTTGGTGCAATCCACAAAAGCAGGTGCTGAGTTTGGTTTTGGATTACTTTGGGCGTTATTGTTGGTTCATATTTTTAAGTATCCATTTTTTCAGTTTGGCCCAAGATATGCAGCTGCAACTGGAGAAACCTTATTAGATGGTTATAAAAAATTAGGCAAAGGTGTTTTGGCTATTTACTATGTCATTAATTTTGCAACAATGTTTACCATTCAAGCAGCAGTAACCATTGTTACAGCTGGTTTAGCTGCTAAATTGTTTGGTTTTACAGACAATTTGGTTATTTGGTCTACTATTTTAATGTGTATTAGTTTGTTTTTTTTAGTAGTAGGTAAATACAAATTATTAGATAATTTAATGAAATACATTATCATTATTTTATCCATTAGTACTATTGTTGCTTTAGCTGTAGCTTTATTTAACTCTAAAGAAGCATTTGATGTTTCCCAAATTTTTCCTTCAGGCACTGTTGAAGTTACCTTTTTAATCGCTTTTTTAGGATGGATGCCTGCACCTTTAGATGTTTCTATTTGGCATTCTATTTGGTCTGTAGAAAAAAGTAAAAGTACATTTGTAAAAATACAACCTAAAGACGCTATTTTCGATTTTAATGTCGGTTATATTGGTACATTAATTCTTGGTATTTGCTTTGTGCTTTTAGGAGCTTTAGTAATGTATAAATCTGGAGAAACCTTTTCAAATAAAGGGGTGGTTTTTGCTAGCCAATTAATTAATTTATACACCAAAAACTTAGGGAGTTTTTCATATATATTTATTGCTATTGCTGCATTTACAACCATGTTTAGCACAACGATTACTACTTTAGATGCGTCTCCAAGAGCCATGAATAGAACCTCAAAATTATTATTTCATAAAGAATTTAAATATGGCTATTGGTTTTGGATTCTCTTTCTTTTTGTGGGTACTTTTATCATCTTACAACTTTATTTAGATGATATGGGAAATTTGGTTAAAATAGCTACGATTTTATCATTTTTAACAGCTCCTTTTTATGCAATTCTTAACTTTATATTAGTAACTGGTAAAAACATGCCAAAAGAACATCAGCCTAATTTATTTACTCGTATTTTAAGTTTTGTAGGTATGTTTTTTTTAATAGGATTTAGCATTTGGTTTTTATTAAATATTTTATAAAAAAAGATATTTTTTGTAATCAAAATCAAATAAAAAATATACTTTTGGAGTAAATTACTAAAATCATGCAATCGATTACAAATATTATCATAAATAAGAGCACTCAAATATTTAAAATATTTTTTATAGCATTGCTTACCTTAAACTTAGGTTGTTCTAGCGAAAGTACAATTGATGATTTACCTGAAAATATATTGGTAGAATCTTTAGCCATTTATGGAGGAAATATTACTAATGGCCTTAGCTCTCAATTAAGTGTTGGTATATTACCTAACAATGCAACAAATAAAGAGGTAACTTGGAGTGTTTTAGAAAATCCTGTAGCTCAAATATCAGAAACAGGTTTGCTAACTGCATTATCTAATGGAGATGTAATTGTAAAAGTAAGCGCAGACGATGATTCAGGAGTTTATGCAGAAAAAAAGTTTACGGTTTCAGGGGTTAAAGGCCCTCCAATTTTAGTAGAAAAAATCACCATAAACGGAAATGATATTACAGATGGGAATCCATTACAATTAACAGTAACTGTTTTACCTAGTGATACAGATAACCCATCAGTTACATGGACTGTATCTGACGAAAGTATAGCCACAATTGATAACGAAGGTTTACTAACACCAATTAAAAACGGAACCATAACTGTAACAGCAACTGCTGAAGATGGTAGTAATGTTAAAGATGAACTTAATATAACTATTTCTGGTATTGCTGTTGTATACCAAACTATTTTAGAAGCTGAAAACATGCTTTTATGGCAAAGAAATAATGGTGGATGGCCAAAAGAACCTTACAATGATTTTTCTGGTTATAAACGCACGCAAACAGCAAGTGAAATTAATACCGCAAACAACACTAAAAACAGAACAGATACAACTATAGATAACGACCATACTGTTGGTGAACTTAGAACATTGTTAAACGCTTATAAAACAACAAATAACCCTAATTATTTAGATGCAGTTTTAAGAGCCTTAGATTATCTTTTTGAAGCACAATATGATAATGGTGGTTGGCCTCAATTTTATCCTGATGATAGTGGTTATAGAGGTTTAATTACTTATAATGACAATGCCATGGTAAATGTTATGAATTTAATGTGGGATATCACCAAAGGAAGAAACAATACAGATCTTATAGACAACAGCTACATTCAAAAAGCAAAAACTGCTTTTGATAAAGGAATTGATGTGATGTTAAAAACACAAAATATTGTAAACGGAAAAAAAACAGCTTGGTGTGCACAACATGATGAGGTTACTTTTAAAGCAGAAAAAGCTAGATCTTATGAGCTTGCATCAAATAGTGGTTCTGAATCTGTTGGGGTAATTAGAACTCTTATGCTTGTAGAAAATCCGTCTCAAGAAATTATAGATGCTGTTACAAGTGCAATAAAATGGTTTAATGATGTTAAACTGCTTGACATTGCAACTGAAAAAACATCAGATGATGTGATTGTAGTTTCTTCACCAGGAAACGTAATTTGGGCTAGATTTTATGATTTAAATACTAACTTACCTTTTTTCTGTGGAAGAGATGGGGTTAAAAAAGCCACTTTAGCAGAAATAGAAAGAGAAAGAAGAACAGGATATTCTTGGTACGGAAACTGGCCAAAAAATATAATTAGCTCTGAATATGCTGCTTGGAAAAATAAACATGGTATTTAATAAAGATATTGATATTGCTTTAGTAATCGTATAAAATTAAAAATATCATCTATTAATCTTTACTCATTGTAAGCTTTTCTCTATAACATAATTATAGAAAAATTCAAAAATCAGAGAAATTATGTAACAAAAACTATAAATTAGTCGTCTAAAATAGTGTATCATTTTAGCTAATCAATATGAAAAAACATATATTTCTTTTAGGCCTAATTGTAGTATTCGTGAGCTGTACCTCACAAAAAAATTCTGAAGATTTTATTAATGCAACCTCTGGTCGCTACTTATTTAATGCAAACGAAATTTTAGAAATTTATTTTGAAGATGCAGAAATGCATGCAAAATGGCGTGGAAATGATAATGTAGAGTTATTAAAAATAAATGACAGCTCTTTTTATATGAAAGCCTTAAACGAAAAAATGTTGTTCGTTAGCAAACCCAAAATGCATATAGAACTTGCTCCTAAAACCGAACATAAAGGGGTAGTTTATCACTTTAAAAAATTAAAAGCTGATGAAAAAACAGCAAGTGAGTATTTTAAGGCAAAAGAATTTGATAAGGCCTTAGCTGCTTTTAAAGAGATACAAGCAAAAGATTCCTTGAATGCTTCAATTCGTGAAAGAAGCTTGAACAGATTAGGCTATGATTTTATTAGAAATAAAGATTATGAATCAGCTTTAGAGATATTTAAAATCAATACCCATTTATATCCTAAAAGTTCAAATGTTTTTAATAGTTTGGGTGAAGCGTATCTTTTAAAGAAAGATACTGCAAGTGCAGTTTTAAATTTTAAAAAATCTTTAAGTATAAATCCTGAAAATAGAAGTTCTAAGCACCTTTTAGAAAGATTAACCAAAAACTAAAATGACTTCAGAAAAATTAAAATATCCAATTGGTTTAGCCAATATTCCAGAAAAAATCACCAAAAAAAATATTGAAAGCTGGATTTCTGATATTGAACGTTTTCCTCACGAACTAGAATTTTTAGTCAGAGATTTATCCGAAAATCAACTTGAAACGAGATATAGAGAAGGTGGTTGGAGTGTAAGGCAAGTAATTCATCATTGTTATGACAGCCATCACAATTCTTATATGCGTTTTAAATGGGCATTGACAGAAGAACAACCAGTTATAAAAGCGTATTATGAAGAACGATGGGCAGAATTGCTAGATGCAAAACATAGTCCTATTTTACTTACTATTGATGCTTTAAAAGGATTACATGCAAAGTGGGTATATTTATTGCGAATGTTAACCGATAAAGATTTAGAGAAATCTTTCATTCATCCTGATGGAAAGCAACCTGTAAGTTTGAAAAAAAATATTGGTATTTATGCTTGGCATTGTCAGCATCATTATGCACATATAGAGCAGTTGATGATTCGAAAAGGTTGGAAATAAAATATTTTATATTTTCAAATTTAACTACTAACAAAATATGATGTCAATTTTATAATTTAAACAAATTACGTGTTGATAAATTCTTCTAATTAATTGAGAATATTATAGATGAAAAAAGAAATAACCTTCGAAAATTTTTTAACTGTTGATATAAGAATAGGCACAATTATCGAAGTGAATAGTTTCCCAAAGGCAAAAAAACCAGCTTATCAACTTAAAATTGATTTTGGTGATCTAGGCATTAAAAAATCGAGTGCACAAATCACAGATTTATATACCAAAGAAGAACTTTTACACAAGCAAGTTACAGCAGTTGTAAATTTTAAACCTCGTCAAATTGCTAATTTCTTAAGTGAAGTTTTGGTTTTAGGGGTGTACAATAAAAGCAATCAAGTAGTTTTATTGCAAGCCTCGAAGCAAATTAAAAACGGAGAACAAATAAGTTAACTTTTAGGGTTATTCAAAATTACCAAGGCTCCAATTACACCAGGAATCCAGCCACAAAGTGTCAATAAAAAAATAATAAGAAAAGAGCCACAACCTTTATCAATCACAGCAAGTGGTGGAAAGATTATGGCAAATAATACTCTAAAAAAACTCATTTACGTATTTTAATTTGATTACATAAATAAGACGTTTTACCATTGATTTTGTTACATATTTCTTAAAATTAGATTTGTTTTAACGCTACAGTATTTTAAATCGTAATCCCGTATAAATTGATCTTCCAAAAATAGGTGCATACACAATTGTGCTGTCAAAATTTGGCCCAAAAGGTGCATCACTTGCCAAAATAGGCCTATTCTGTTGAAGATTGGTAAGGTTTTCACCTCCCAAATAAATTTCAAATGTGTTCGAAAAAACTTTAGTTATTTGTGCGTTAAACAACTGAAATGGTTTTGAAAACTCAGGCAATTGATATTGAACTGGATTTGCACTTGTATTCGGCAAACGTTGTGCCCCTATGTTGTTAAATGTTAAATCAAATTTCCATTGCGCGCCTTTTGTTTTTGCATCTGTTTCGTAAGAAAGGTTTGCAAAAAACCGATCTTGAGGTTGTATGGTTTTTTGTAAATTTCCACTTTTATAGTCTGTAGCAATATCAAAATATTTATACGCTGCTCTAACATTTAAATTTTTTGCTAAGGTGTAATTTACTTCTACTTGAAAACTATTGGCAACACTTTTCCCCTCTAAATCGTAAAAAGATATTTCATTAGGATTTTCCCAATCTACCACAACTTGATTTTGAAAATTAGTTTGATAAAAATCGAAAGTAATATCACCTTTTTTGTCAAATACATTAAATTTTTGCAAATAAGAAACTCCATAATTCCATGCAATTTCAGGATTCAATCCATAGATATTTCCACCTACATCATCAATATCAATTTGTCTTGCGCTTGCAAATAATTGTTGATTTTCTGCAAAGATATTTGCACTTCGTTTTCCTCTACCAAAAGAAGCTCTAAACACTCCTTTTTCCCAAGGTACATAACGTAAGTGCAATCTTGGTGTAATAAATGTTCCTAATAAATTGTGGGTATCTATTCGCAAACCTGCGGTTGCACTAAAATCGTCTAAATTATCAAAAGCATATTCAAAAAAGCCTCCAAAGGAGTTTTCATTTCTATTAAAATTGGTGGTATTTACCAATTCGTTATACTTGTCATAGGTAAAACTAATACCTGTTTTAAACTTGCTTCGAGTATCGCCTATAATTGAATTGAATATGACATTAGAATATAGACTTTCGTGTTGTATATCGTACTTATTTAAACCAAAATAAGAATCTTGTTGATGATTGCTATAAGCCATTTGAAAACCAATACTTTGATAAGGTAACTCAGGAAAAACATACCCTAATTTAGCAGAAGTATCAAATCGTTTGGTATCTATTTCACTACCCCAATTGTTCGTTAAACCTTTATCAATATTAGGATTAAAATTAGTTTCTCCTGTTTGTTTTTCGTCATTTAAAAAACGAACATTTATAAAACTTACCCAACCTTTTTCGGCATCTGTAAACTGCCATCTGTTCATCACATTTATTTGATTCGATAATGGCATGTCTAAAAATCCGTCTTTATTTCTATCAAATTTTTGTCCTCTATAATTTCCATGAACATACAAACCTGTTTGCCATTTTTCAGATACTTTAGTATTAAAATGTGTATTGGCTTCAAAACGTCCCATTTGAGATCCGTAAACATTTACAAACAGTTTATTATCGGTTAAAGGTTTTACCAACTCTGCATTTATTTGCCCAGAAATACTTTCAAATCCGTTTACAACTGAGCCTGCTCCTTTTGTAATTTGAATACTTTCTACCCAAGTTCCTGGAGTAAATGTGAGCCCAAAAACCTGACTTGCGCCTCTAACTGACGGAATATTTTCTTGCGTTATTAACAAATACGGACTTGTTAAGCCCAACATTTCGATTTGTTTTGTACCTGTTAATGCATCAGAAAAACTAACATCTATAGAAGGATTTGTTTCAAAACTCTCTGCTAAATTACAACAGGCAGCTTTTAGCAGTTCTTCTTGATTTACGGTAAACACATTTACTGTTGATAAAAACGACCTTTGTATTGGTTTACGTTCGCTTGTAATAATAACTTCATCTAAATTATTTTGCGGGGTTATAAAATGATGAATGGGTTGTAAACTCGTTATGGTTAACGTATCTGTTTTATACCCTAAATAACTTACTACTAATTTTTTATATTCTTTTTTATAAGCAATGGTAAACCAGCCTTTTGCATTGGTTATAGCACTTACATTTGTGTTTAACCAATGTACAGTAACATCAGCAACACCTAAATTATTTTTAGGATTATCTTTGTCCATAATCATCCCTTTTAAACTGGTTTGAGAGAAAATTATGCATGGTATGAATAGCAATACGCTATTTAAAAAATATTTTTTCATGATGATTTTTAATTTTATAAATTGATGTAAAAGGTTTCATAGCTAGAAACCTAGTTTTAAAAGTCAACTATAAAATCAAATTAAGAAAGATTGGTAAGCTACTTGATAATCAAGTGGAATATCGGGTGGAGAAAAATCTTTATAAAACTGAGTATTTGCTTCATTTACATCAAATTTAAATTGATAAGAAATTGCAAATGCAGTTACAATACATTGTGTATGAAAAGTAATCTTTTCGATATCTTGCAACTGTAATTCGTCTTGTCCTTCTATTTGATGTACCTCATCTTTACAGCAATTTTTCTTTTGGGTTGCTATGGTTTTATTCATTTCCATTCCACAACCCTCTGTTTCCCCAGTAAAGGAAACATCTACTAAAAAATCTCCACAAAAATGTTTTTCTACCGTAAACGAAAATGTAGAAAATAGCATTACAAATGCTAATAATGTAGATGATATTTTTAAGAAAAGATTATTCATTTGTGGCTACAAATTTACATAATTTTGTTTTCATAATTTTTTAAATTTATAATGTTTAGGTATTTATTAACTTTCTTTTTATTTACTTCATTTTCTATAACTGCTCAAACAGAAACATTTTCTGAAAAAAATGTGGGAAGCACAGGCGATTTTACCAATCAACCTGTTAGTTTACAGTCAGAGTTTTCACATTCTCAAACCATTTATTATCAAAAAGATTTAGAGTTTAAAGGCAAGATCAACGAAATACGATTTAGAGCTGCTTTTTCTGAAACAAAAAGAGAAAATATTGGCAACTGGATTGTAAGAATTGGGATTACTGATAAAGAAGAGTTTGCAGTTGGTGAGCCTTTTGTAAACGTAGAAACGTTAACTGAGGTTTTTAATGGAGGCTATGACAGAGATGGTTTTGATGTAATTGTTCGTTTTCAAACTCCTTTTTATTATGATGGCACTCAACATATCATTTTAGATGTTCAAGATACAGATGCTAGTTTTACAACGAGAGCAACTGCTGGCTTTAAAGGAGAAGAAAATTTTAACAATCCGCCTACAAGATCAAAAATGACATTTACACATCAAGGAAAAACAACAGGTGTGTATGAAAATTCGTTTGCAAATACTCGATTTATTGGTAATTTAGAAAGATGCCCAACTCATTTTTCTATTGATAAAGATGTAATTGGAGCAACTACTGCTTCATTTAGTATTGATAACCCTAACAACATCAACGGTTTTAATTATAAAACCGGACTTTTAAATGAACCTGAACCTTCAGATTTTCAAATTACTAACACAAATAATTTCACTTTCAACAACTTAATACCTGGAAAAGATTATATACTGTACTATAAATCAAATTGTGAAATTGCACCTACAGCTTACAAAAAAATATACTTTCATACGCAGCCATTGGCACTAAGTATTCCTGTATTGATTGACTTTGAAACAGAAAGCAACAATTATTATATAGAAAATAATAGTGCTGGTTTTATTAAAGTTTCTGAGGATGCAGGTTTAAATGCGTCAAAAAAAGGTTTACTTTTAAATGGCTCTACAGATTTTTCTGTTTACAACTGGTGGGATGATACTAATAATTTGTGGAGTGATAATGCTGAATTTATAAGTACACTTAATCTTATAATTGATTTGACTGAAAATTCGATTCAACCTGTTTTTAAATTTAACTTACAACAAACCGTTTATGCCTCTAAATTGCATTTAAAAATTGATGGACAAGTTCAAGATTTTGAATATTCAAATACCGATGTTGAGTTTAATACAACCAGAACAATTTCCATCGATTTATCTGACTTTATAGGAAAAAAAGTAACATTACAAATTGAACATTTAGGAAAAAGCCATTTACATAAATCTTATATTGATGATATCTCTTTAATTGAGGCAAGTTGTACAACTCCAAAAAATATGAATTTTTCCACTACAGAAAATAGCATCGCTTTACATTGGGAATCTGACGCAAAGCTTTGGGAAATTGCGTTAACAAAATATGATGAAAGCTTTGACAATACAGGGGAAACCATACATACAGCATCACACAAATTTGATGGTTTAGAAAAAGCAAAACCCTATATTATTTTTTTACGATGTAAATGTGATAATTCTTATTCTCCCTGGATTAAACTCTATAAATCTACCAAATCTGAAGTTTTACAAGTTCCCTATGAAAAGAATTTTCGCACCTCTGATGCTCTGAACAATACAGAATTTGTAATTAATCACAGCAAATACTCTAAAATTTATCAAGACTTTAATAAGTTACTTTTTTTAGATCAAAAATCAAACAACTATGGTTGGGTAGGAAAATTTGAGACCACTGAAAATGAAGCTTGGAACGCAAATAAAAACTTTATAAGCAGTATTTCTTTTTATGTTGATGCTACCAATTTAAAAGATTTAACTGCAGAAATTAATTTTAAACAACATTATTATTTTTCTCCTAATACATCTTGGTTTAGAATTAAAGTTAATGGAGTACAAATAGAAAACAGTTACAATCCTAATTCTGTAAGGTTTGATCCATATACTGAATTGACTTTAGATTTAACCCAATATGTTGGAAACATTATAGAAATTACCCTAGAACAAGTTGGTTTACATGGCCCAACCCATAAAAATTCGACAGCAAACGCTGGCGATTTTACAATACTTAGGTCAATTCATTTTACCAGTGCTACTTTAAGTGTATTAGAACCTCCTTTAACAAAAAGTATGGTTTATCCTAATCCTGTAACCAAAAAGCTATTTGTAAAAACTGAACAAGAAGTAGATGAAGTTTTGATTTATGATATCAACGGAAAATTGCTTAGGACTCACAAAATAAATAAATATCCAATAGATGTTTCCAATATTAAAAAAGGTATTTATTTTTTAAAAATTAAGTTTAAAAATCATACGTTTTTACACCAAAAAATTATGAAAAGATAACGTACTTTTGCAAATCAATAGGTACCTTTAAAAGGTTTTTTTTAATTTATCGAACAAAAAAATGAATATAACTTATTTACAGGAAGAAATTGACAAGATAGTAGCTTCTTCAACTAAAATTGATGAGAAATTACAAGCTATTTGTGATTTTTTAGAAGCTGAAATCTCTTATTACGATTGGGTTGGTTTTTATTTTAAAAATGGTGATAAAGAGGAGTTAAAATTAGCACAATTTACAGGTGAACCAACAGAACACACTATTATTCCATTTGGTAAAGGAATTTGCGGACAAGTTGCAGTAAGTAATGAAAATTTTGTAGTACAAGATGTTTCTGAACAAGATAATTATATTTCTTGCGGATGGAAAGTAAAATCAGAAATCGTAATTCCTATATTTGTAAATGGTGAAAATATTGGTCAAATCGACATCGATTCACATACTGCAAATACATTTTCTGCAAAAGACGAGGAGCTTTTAATGTATATCTGTAAAAAATTATCAGTAATTCTTTAATTTTATTGATTTTTATTTGTTTTTTACTTAGATTTGGTGAGATTAACGCAATTACCTAAACATCAAACTTATAAAAATGAAAAAACAAGAGTCCACAACTGCTCTGGCTACAGGCAATTTATCACAAAATTACAACACTAAAAAAGAGTCCATAGTAGATCAATTTGTAAATTGGTTTAGAGATTTTTTAGAAAACGCTGAGTAAAACTGGTTGTTATCTCCCTAAAATCAATTATTTTTTTTGTTAACTACCCCCCTATTTTGTTATTATTTTTTATTGTAAATTCTTTTATGATTGTGTAGTTTTGCACCCTTAACAACACAACACAAAATGAGCACTTCAAAAACAATTAAATCTGCATTAATTTCTGTATTTCATAAAGATGGTTTAGCACCAATTGTTCAGAAATTAAATGACTTAGGCGTAACAATATACTCAACAGGAGGTACAGAGAAATTTATCAAAGAATTAGGAATTGATGTAGTACCTGTAGAAGATGTAACTTCTTACCCATCTATTTTAGGTGGTAGAGTAAAAACATTACACCCAAAAGTTTTTGGAGGAATTTTAAACAGACAAGACCATGAAGGAGATGTTGCAGAAATGCAAGAATATGAAATTCCGCAAATAGATTTGGTTATTGTAGATTTATATCCGTTTGAAAAAACAGTAGCTTCAGGAGCACCTGAACAAGATATTGTAGAAAAAATTGATATTGGAGGTATTTCTTTAATCAGAGCATCTGCTAAAAACTTTAAAGATACATTTACAGTATCTTCTATGGAACAATATGATGAGTTTTTATCAATCTTATCTGAAAATAATGGTGCAACAACCATTGACCAAAGAAAAAAGTTCGCTGCAAAATCATTTAATATTTCTTCGCATTATGATACTGCTATTTTCAATTACTTTAATGAAGACGAAATAGTTTATAAAGCAAGTGAGCAAACCTCTAAAGTATTACGCTATGGAGAAAACCCACATCAAAAAGGATATTTCTTTGGCGATTTAGATGCCATGTTCGACAAATTACATGGTAAAGAATTAAGTTATAATAATTTACTAGATGTTGATGCTGCTGTAAACTTAATGAATGAATTTATTGGGGAAGCCCCAACTTTTGCAGTTCTTAAACATAACAATGCGTGTGGTTTTGCACAAAGAGACAGTATAAAACAAGCCTATGTAGATGCTTTAGCAGGAGACCCTGTTTCTGCTTTTGGTGGTGTATTAATTGCAAATACAACTATTGATGCAGAAACTGCCGAAGAAATTCATAAATTATTTTGTGAAGTTGTCATTGCACCAAGTTATACTGATGAAGCATTAGCAATTTTAAAAGGAAAGAAAAATAGAGTAATTTTAGTTCAAAAAATTACTGAACTACCAATTCAAAATGTAAGAACTGCCTTAAATGGTTTATTAGTTCAAGATAAAGACGCTAAGACTGACACTTTACATGATTTAAAATACGTTACCAATACGCAACCTACAGAAAATGAAATAAAAGATTTATTGTTTGCTTCTAAAATTTGTAAGCACACCAAATCGAATACTATTGTTTTTACAAAGAACAATCAATTGTTGGCAAGTGGTACAGGACAAACAAGTAGAGTTGATGCATTAAAACAGGCTATTGAAAAAGCAACTGGCTTTGGTTTTGATTTACAAGGAGCAGTTATGGCAAGTGATGCTTTTTTTCCTTTTCCAGACTGTGTTGAAATAGCAGGAAAAGCAGGAATTAAAAGTGTTATTCAACCTGGTGGATCCATTAAAGACCAATTAAGTATCGATTATTGTAATGCCAATAATATTGCTATGGTAATGACTGGAACAAGACATTTTAAACATTAATAAAATTAACAATTTTACAGATTAATTTCACTAAATTTGTAGAAGTACACACTTTAAATAATAAAGTAATTTATGGGTTTTTTTGATTTTATGACGGAAGATATTGCGATTGATCTTGGAACCGCAAATACGTTGATAATTCACAATGGAAAAGTGGTTATTGACAGTCCTTCTATAGTTGCTAGAAATAGAATTTCTGGTAAAATAATTGCAATTGGTCAAGAAGCCAATTTAATGCAAGGAAAAACACATGAAAACATTAAAACCATTCGTCCTTTAAAAGACGGGGTTATTGCAGATTTCCAAGCATCAGAAGAAATGATTAAGGAGTTTGTAAAGAAAATTCCATCAATTAAAAAGAAATTATTTCCACCTGCGTTACGTATGGTTATTTGCATTCCTTCTGGAATAACAGAAGTTGAAAAACGAGCTGTACGTGATTCTGCTAAACACATGAATGCCAAAGAAATCTATTTAATATACGAACCAATGGCTGCTGCTATTGGTGTAGGTATTGATATTATGGAACCGAAAGGAAATATGATTATTGATATAGGTGGTGGTACAACAGAAATTGCTGTAATTGCTTTAGGTGGTATTGTTTGCGATCAATCTGTAAAAGTTGCTGGAGATTTATTTACGAGTGATATTATGTATTACATGCGTACACAACATAATTTACATGTTGGTGAAACTACAGCAGAAAAAATAAAAATTACTATAGGTGCTGCTACTGAAGATTTAGACTCTCCTCCAGAGGAAATGTTGGTACAGGGTAGAGATTTATTGAGCGGTAAACCAAAACAAGTTCAGGTTTCTTTTAGAGAAATTGCGAAAGCTTTAGATAAATCTATTTTAAGAATAGAAGATGCTGTTATGGAAACTTTATCAAAAACTCCACCAGAATTAGCTGCAGATATTTACAATACTGGTATTTATTTAGCTGGTGGTGGCTCTATGCTTAGAGGTTTAGACAAGCGTTTATCTCGTAAAACAGATTTACCTGTTTATGTTACTGAAGATCCATTAAGGGCTGTTGTTCGTGGAACAGGAATTGCTTTAAAAGAACTCAACAAATACAAAAATGTGTTAATGAATTAGCATTATTAAGTCTTAACAATGCAGCAACTTATCTATTTTTTTCAGAGGTTTAAAAATTTTCTGTTTTTTTTATTGTTAGCATTTGTTTCGCTTGTATTAACATTTAATAACCTTAACTTTCATAAAAGTAAGTTTGTAAATTCTGCAAACTACATTACTGGTGGTTTATACTCTAAAGCATCAAGTATTTCTGAATATTGGAATTTAAAATCTGAGAACAAACGGCTTGCTGAAGAGAATACTCGTTTAAAAAACATTATTGAAAAAAATAATTCTATTGTTTTTAATATCGATTCTATTCAAATTGATTCACTAAAATACCATCAAAAATATACTTTTACCTCTGCTAAAATCATCAACAACAATTATAATAAAGATTTTAATTTTTTAACTATAAATAAAGGTGAAAACCAAGGTATAGCAAAAGAAATGGCAGTAATAAATAGTAAAGGTATTATTGGGTTTACTGAGCAAACAACTAGCGAATATGCCAGAGTACAATCTATCTTAAACAGAAATAGTAAAATTAATGCACGTTTAAAAAATAGCAACTATTTTGGCACATTAGTTTGGGATGGTAGAGATTACAATACAGTACAACTTTCAGACATTGCAAGGCAGGCACCTTTAAAAATTGGAGACACTATTGAAACTGGTGGTATGTCAACTATTTTTCCAGAAGGAATTTTAATTGGTACAATTACTAAAATTAATAAAGGAAATACTGCAGATAATACAGTAGATGTAAAATTGTTTAATGATATGAGCAACTTGGGCTACGTAAATGTGATAAAGAATTTAGACAAACTAGAAATAAAATCTTTAGAATTACTGCAAGATGAATAAGCCTTTAGATTTACTTACTTTATTTTTTAGTTTGCTTTTATTACAAGTTTTTGTTTTAAATAACATTCTTTTTCTAGGCTTTATAAACCCATACTTATATATTGTTTTTGTTTTTTTATATCCATTAAAAGAAAATAGAATTCCTTTTTTATTTTACTGTTTTCTTTTAGGTATTTCTGTTGATTTCTTTTCAGATTCTGGAGGAATTCATGCCTTTTCTATAATTACTATTGCCTATTTACGATTATTTTTCGTGAAATTGTATTTCAGAAAAGTAGCTGCAGATTTTCAATTTTTTAGATTAAAGTCAGAATCCTTTGGTAAAATTTTTAATTTTACTGCCACACTAACAGTAATACATCACTTTATTTATTTCTCTTTTGCAAATTTTAGTTTCAATAATTTTTCTAATGTATTGCTAAATACACTTTATTCAAGTATTTTTACACTACTACTATATTTTTTAGGAACAACTATTTTTACTACAAAAGAATAATGCAAAGAAGTTTTTTACTCTATTTTTTAATTAGTGCAGTTGGCCTTATTTTTATTGGGCGTTTGTTTCAATTACAAATAATAAAACATGAAAGCTATGACCCCATTCATAATGCTGCTGTAAAAATTGTTTATGACTATCCTGAACGTGGATATGTATATGATAGAAATGGGAAATTGTTGGTTGCTAATCAACTTTCTTATGATGTTATGGTTCAGCCTAATCAAGTAAAACCACTCGATACTTTAGAGTTTTGTAAATTACTAAAAATAAATAAAGAAGATTTTTTAAAGCGATTTAAAAAAGCTGAAAATTACGCCTCTTATTTACCATCTGTATTTTTAAAACAACTAGCCAAAGAAGACTTTGCTTTTTTGCAAGAAAAATTACACAAATACACAGGTTTTTTTATTCAAAAAAGAATTATTAGAGATTATCCTATAAAAGCAGCAGCAAATGTTTTAGGCTATATTGGTGAAGTAAATGAAGAAAAAGCGCGTAAAAGTGATTATTATCAACAAGGAGAACTAGAAGGAAAAGATGGTATTGAAAGACAATATGAGAATGTATTAAGGGGTAGAAAAGGAAAAAAATACCTGCATAGAAATCGTTTTAATAAAGTTACAGGCTCTTACAAAGATGGTAAATATGACACTTTAGCAAAAAACGGAAAGGACTTAATGTTAACTTTAGATATTGATTTACAAGTTTATGCACAAAAATTAATGAAAGGAAAACGTGGAGGTATTGTAGCTTTAGAACCTTCTACAGGCGAAATTTTAGCATTAGTAACAGCCCCTTCTTACGATCCAAATATGTTGGTAGGCAGAAAACGTTCACAAAATTCTGTTTTATTATTTAACGATACCATAAGTAAACCTAGTTACGATAGAGGATTGTTAGCTGCATATGCTCCAGGATCTCCTTTTAAAATGATGAATGCCTTGGTTGCATTACAAGAAAATGTTATCAATGAACAAACTTCATTTCGTTGTTATGGAGGTTATAGATATGGAAACAGAGCCAATGAGTTTATGAAATGTCACTGCGATATTTATGGTATACCAATTAAACTAAAAACAGCCATAGCAAAATCTTGCAACAGCTATTTTTCGAACACTTATAAACTTATTGTAGAAAAAAACAATATGCCAACTCAAGGATTAAACGAATGGCATAAACATGTTACAAGTTTTGGTTTAGGTAATTATTTAGGTTATGATTTACCTGCTGGTCAAAAAGGATTAATTCCTGATGGCAATTATTATGATAAAAGGTTAAACTATCGTTGGAATGGTTCTTCCATTATATCAAACGCTATAGGTCAAGGAGAAATTCTAACTACACCAATTCAATTAGCCAATTTTACAGCAACAATAGCGAATAGAGGTTATTTTTATACACCCCATATTGTAAAAAAAATTGATTCTAGTTTTATAACCAACCCAAAATATACAAAACCAAAAAAAACTACTATAGATAAAGAACATTTTACACCTGTTGTAGAGGCAATGCACGAAGTATTTAAATCGGGTACAGGTAAATGGAGTCAAGTTAAAGGAATTGAAATTTGTGGAAAAACAGGTACTGCAGAAAACTTTATTATTGTTGATGGCGTAAAAAAACAATTAGATGACCACTCAATTTTAGTAGCTTTTGCTCCAAAAGATAATCCTAAAATTGCTTTGGCTGTTTTTGTAGAAAATGGCGGTTACGGTTCTACAATTGCTGCTCCAATAACAAGTTTGTTAGTTGAAAAATATATCAACGGAAAAATATCTAAAAGAAATAAATATCGAGAACTAAATATGCTCAATAAAAGTTTACAAGATATTTACGACATTCAATTCAAAAAAACAGAAGAACAACTTGCGTCAAGAACAAAATAACATTTTTGCTGGTATAGATTGGCTTTTAGTAATTCTTTACATTATTTTAGTGGGTTTTGGTTGGGTAAATATTTTTGCAGCCTCAAAAACTGAAAACAATATTGAACTATTGAGTTTTTCTACCAAATATGGTAAACAGCTCATTTTTATTTGCTGCACGATTCCATTAATTGTTACAATCCTATTCTTTAATTCAAAATTTTACGAAAAATATGCGAGTATATTTTATTTACTTTCAATTTTTTCCCTGCTTCTCTTATTTCCCTTTGGAAAAGAAATAAATGGAGCAAAATCTTGGTTTAATTTTGGTGTTTTAGGTTTACAGCCTTCTGAATTCGTAAAAGCTTGTACAGCCTTAGCTGTAGCAAAATTATTAAGTGATAGACAATATAATTTTAAATTGATAAAAAATCAGATTAAAGCATTTATCATTGTATTCTTTCCTGCTTTTTTAATTTTTTTACAGCCAGATGCCGGTTCCGCAGTTATTTACTTGGCATTCTTTTTTGTACTAAACAGAGAAGGTTTAACCTTAAACTATATTTTACTTGGTTCGGGTTTTATCATATTATTTATTTTAACGATTTTTTTCGGATTTAAATGGGTATTATTAACCACCTTTTTATTACTTACCATTCTAGTCATTTATTTTTTATATAGAGGAGGTAAAAACTTTTTACGTTTCAATTGGCATAAAATCATTAGTATCTATCTAATTTTAGGAATATTTATAGCGGGTACAGGTTACATTTACAAGAATCTTTTACCCTCTCATCAAAAAGATAGATTTGATATATTACTCGGTAAAAAAGTTGATAAACAAGGTATAGGGTATAACTCTTATCAATCTGAATTAACCATAAGTTCTGGAGGTTTAAAAGGAAAAGGCTTTTTAAAAGGAGATTTGACACAAGGTGATTTTGTACCCGAACAACATACTGATTATATTTTTAGTACAGTTGGTGAAGAATGGGGCTTCTTAGGCTCTAGTTTTGTGATTATTGTTTTTATGATTTTACTTTATAGAATAATTTATCTGGCAGAAACACATACTAACAAATTCGGACGAATTTATGGCTATGGATTAGCCTCAATACTGTTTTTTCACGTCATTGTTAACATAGGTATGGTTATAGGTTTGTTGCCAACTATAGGAATACCCCTACCCTTTTTCAGCTATGGAGGTTCTTCTCTTTGGGGATTTACTATCTTGCTTTTTATTTTTATACGCTTAGATGCTCATAAAAATTATGATTTTTAATAAACGCTAAAAACTTAAACATAAAAAAACTCTGAATGTAAATTCAGAGTCTTTATAATGTTGTATTTAATGTAAATCTTGTTACAAAGTAGCTACGTGCTTAGTTAATTTAGATTTTAAATTAGCAGCCTTATTCTTGTGAATAATATTGTTTTTTGCTAATTTATCTAACATTGAAATTACGTTTCCTAGTTTTCCTTCTGCTTCAGTTTTATCTTCAACTGCACGTAAATCTCTTACAGCATTTCTTGTAGTTTTATGCTGGTACTTGTTACGTAATCTTTTAGATTCGTTACTTCTGATTCTTTTTAATGCTGACTTATGATTTGCCATAATTTCTTTACTTCTTGTTTTATTAAAACTTTGTAGTCCGTACGGGAATCGAACCCGTGTTACCAGGATGAAAACCTGGCGTCCTAACCCCTAGACGAACGGACCATTGTAATTAAGTATCTCTCAATTGCGGATGCAAATATACAACGTTTTTGAAACTCTGCAATCTTTTTTTAAAAAATTTTAAAAAAATTAATATGCTTTCGCAAAAAGTACTCTTTTTGACGAAGGTTTTCCTGTTAATACACACTCACCTGCTTCTTCTAAAGCATCATTTGGTATGCATCTAATCGTTGCTTTTGTATACTCTTTAATTCTATCTTCTGTTTCTTCTGTTCCATCCCAGTGAGCAGAAACAAAGCCTCCTTTTTTAATTGCTTTCTTAAATTCTTTAAAATCGTTTACAACTGTAGTATACTCAGTTCTAAAGTCTTTTGCCTTGGTAAATAAATTATCCTGTATTTCCTCTAAAAGATGCTCTATAAATTCAACAGCATCTTCTTGGGCTACAGTTTGTTTTTTAAAAGTATCTCTTCTAGCTATTTCTAAAGTTTTATTTTCTAAATCACGGTTACCTATAGCAATTCTTACAGGGACTCCTTTTAACTCATATTCTGCAAATTTAGCTCCAGGTCTAAATGTATCTCTATTATCAAACTTTACGGAAATTTGTTTTCTACGCAAATCTTGTACAATCTCATTTACCTTTTCTGATATCGCTTCTAACTGTTCATCGTTCTTATAAATAGGCACAATAACTACTTGTATTGGAGCTAATTTAGGAGGCAACACCAAACCATTATCATCTGAATGTGTCATAATCAATCCTCCAATCAAACGAGTAGAAACACCCCAAGAAGTAGCCCAAACATATTCTTGTTTTCCTTCTTTAGAAGTATATTTCACGTCAAAAGCTTGGGCAAAATTTTGTCCCAAAAAATGACTTGTTCCTGCCTGTAAAGCTTTACCATCTTGCATTAATGCCTCTATGGTATAGGTATCTTCTGCACCTGCAAAACGCTCACTATCAGACTTTACTCCTTTAACAACTGGCATTGCCATAAAGGTTTCTGCGAATTCAGCATATACATCTTGCATTTGTTTTGCTTCAGTTATAGCTTCATTTTTTGTAGCATGTGCAGTATGGCCTTCCTGCCATAAAAATTCGGCAGTTCTTAAAAACAAGCGTGTTCTCATCTCCCAACGCACAACATTTGCCCATTGATTAATCAATAAAGGTAAATCTCTGTAAGACTGTATCCATCCTTTATAAGTATTCCAAATAATTGCTTCAGATGTTGGTCTAACCACCAACTCTTCTTCTAACTTAGCTTCTGGATCTACTCTTAGTTTCCCGATATTATCTGGATCATTTTGCAAACGATAATGAGTAACTACAGCACATTCTTTTGCAAAACCTTCTGCATTTTTCTCTTCTGCTTCAAATAAACTTTTGGGCACAAATAATGGAAAATATGCATTCTGATGACCAGTTTCTTTAAACATCCTGTCTAACTCAGCTTGCATTTTTTCCCAAATTGCAAAACCATAAGGCTTGATTACCATACATCCTCTTACAGCAGAGTTTTCTGCTAAATCAGCTTTAACAACTAATTCGTTATACCACTTAGAATAATCGTCAGCTCGTTTTGTTAAATGTTTACCCATACTTTTTACTTTGGCACAAATATTGTTATATTTAAAGTGAAATTTGTGTTAAATACTTTATTTTTTTACAAAGTGATACAAAACTACTATAATTTAGAGTTTTTAAAGCAAAATTTCATCAATAAAAATAGAACCGCAAAAACATATAATTATGAAACTACATTATAAAAACATCAACTTTATTCAACTGATATTATTTGTAACAGCAAATGTATTATTAGTTTCTTGCGGAACATATCAAAGCGTATATAATAATGATGGAATTTATGGCGACACTCCCTCTTCAGAACAGCAAGAGAGGAAAGTAGTTGTTGTAAATGAAAGGGAATATAATGATTATGAAGAAAATTATTTTTCAAGAAAATTAGATGAATTGCAAAATATTGAAGATGAAGAAATCTTTACAAATGTAGACGACTACAATTCAAACAATATTTATGAAGATGAAGTTGATGAAAACTTGAATTATGATGCCAATCAACCTTGGGGATATGAAGATAATGATGTTGTTGTAAATGTAAACGTATTGAATGATCCGTTTTGGGGTAACAGGTTCAATAATTGGGGCTGGGGCTTTAACAATGGCTGGGGCTTCAATAATGGTTGGGCTTATGGTGGTTGGAATTATTGGGCGGATCCTTTTTGGGGTGGTTCATTCTATGGAAATCGATGGGGAGTCAACCGTTTTTGGGGAGGCAACCCTTATTGGCACCCATATCATAATAACTGGGCTTGGAACAGAGGTTTCTTTGGAAATCGTTGGAATAATCAATTTTGGAATAATAATAGATTCTACAGAAATAACTACTCAAGAAGAGGCATTGCACATTATTCTAGAAACAGTGGTTTAAGCACTAGAAGAAGTTTAACTACAAGTAGACGTAATAGTTATTTAACCAGAAAATCAATTTCTACTAGTAGAAGAGGTAGCAGCACAATCAACAGAAGACTATCTACTACAAATAGAAGAAGTCGTGTTACCACTAACCCATCAAGAAGAAGTTCTACTACAACCCGAAGTTCGTCTACAGTAAGGAGAAGCAATACACCAATTAGAAGAAGTTCTTCAACTAGAAGCACTAGTTCTAGGTCAAGAAATTACGAGCCTAATGCAAGAAGATCATCTACAACAAGCAGAAGTAGAAGTACAACACCTACAAGAAGATCTTCCTCAACCAGTAGAAGACGAAGTGCTACACCTACAAGAAATTCGTCTTCAAGTAGCAGAGCTAAATCTTCTAGTACTAGTAGCTCTAGATCTTCATCAACGAGAAGTAGCAGCAGTAGATCATCCAGAAGTTCAAGTACCTCAAGAAGCAGTTCATCTTCTAGTAGAAGAAGAGGAAATTAATATTACGTTCTTTAGAAAATTCAACAAATATGAAAAAAATATTTATCACAGCGATTTTATTCGCAGTAGGGTTTACGTCTTTTTCTCAAAATTTGAGATACCAAGATTTAGGAGTTTTATTCTCTCAAGACGATGCAAATGGTACTGCTCGTTTTACAGCAATGAGCGGTGCTTTTGGAGCTTTAGGAGGTGATGTTTCTGCCATAAACATTAACCCTGCTGGTTTATCTGTCTTTAATTACAGCATGTTTACAGGTACTTTTAATTCAAGAAGTCAAGATATAACAGCTTCTTTTGGTGATGCCGCTTTTAATGATAGAAGAACTTTAATAACGAACAATGAATCTTTAAATTTATCTCAAGCAGGGGCAGTGCTTGTTTTTGATAGTGCTTTTAGTAAGCAATGGAGCAAATTTGCAATAGGTTTTAACTATAGAATTACCCAAGATTTTTCGGGAAGTTTCTCTGCTGGAGGAAATGAAGCGGTTACCAGATTTGATAGTAGTCCAAGAGATGAAT
This sequence comes from Polaribacter sp., assembly GCF_965660385.1. Classification (GTDB taxonomy): domain Bacteria; phylum Bacteroidota; class Bacteroidia; order Flavobacteriales; family Flavobacteriaceae; genus Polaribacter. The sequence goes on along the minus strand of NZ_CBFHZT010000002.1, from coordinate 92,859 downwards.
ATATATATAATTTTACTGAAGGTCAATTCTTTGACAATACCTATGGTGGCGAAATTTCTGAATTAAACTTTGCATTTTCTGCTTTACATCAACAAAGATTACATATAGGTCTTGGATTAAATTTTTATGATTTAAATTTCACACAACAATCTGTACTTACAGAATTAAATAGTGATGTTGATTTTAATATTTTAGATGTTGAACTATTTCAAGATAACATTACCACAGGTACTGGTTTTTCAGCAAATGCGGGCTTTATTTACAAAGCAAATCAAGCATTTAGATTCGGAGTTTCTTACCAAACCCCAACTTGGTACACAGAAATTATTCAAGATTCCAACTACAACCAAGATAGTAACGTAGATATTGGTGAAACTACTTTCTTTCCAGGAAATGGTGAATCTTTCTCAGAATTTAATGATTTTCAATTAATTTCTTACAGATTAAGAACACCTAGTAAGTTAACAGGAAGCGCTGCTTTTGTTTTTGGAAAAAACGGATTATTGAGTTTAGACTATATCAACAGAAATTACAGTGGTATCAGACTATCTAATGGAGTTTTTACCAATGAAAATCAATTTTACCAACAAAATCTTAGAAATACACATAGTTATAATGTTGGAACTGAATGGCGTTTTGATAATTTTAGTATAAGAGGTGGTTATAATTACGAACAATCTCCGTTTATAAATACTAGCTTAACGAATAACACCATTAGTAACTTTTCAGATATTGAAGGATATTCTTTTGGGGCAGGTTATAATTTCGGAAACTTTAAAGTAGATTTTGCTTTTACTGATAATAACAGAACTGCTGCTTACAACTTTTACCCAGGACTTACTGTGAATCCTGCTAGTTTAAACATTGATAATAGAGTTTTTACAGCTACAGTTTCGTTAAGTTTATAATCGAAAATATTTATAGTAGAGACCTTGTATTTGCAAAACATACAAGGTCTTTTTTATTGCAATTCAGTTTTTTGCTGTAATTTTGCAACTCATTTTAAGATTATGCAAGCCACACAAATTACCATACAAGAAACCACAAACAATACCATACTAAAATTTAACAGTACAAAAATTTTAATTAATGGTGGTAGTTATGAATTTTCGAATATAGACGAAGCTAAAAACTCACCTTTAGCTCAGCAATTATTTTATTTACCTTTTGTAAAAAAGGTGTTTATTACTGCCAATTTTATTGCCATTCAACGTTTTGATATTGTGGAATGGGCAGATGTTCAGGATGAAGTTGCAGAACAAATTCAAGCTTATATTGCTGATGGAAATACTGTTGTAAATGAAGAAGTTTCATTAACAAAAAAAGAAGGTATTGAAGTATATGCAGAAGTTACTCCAAACCCTGCTGTTATGAAATTTGGCACCAACAAAGCATTAACACAAACTGATGTTGAGTTTAAAAATATTGAAGAAGCAAGTAAATCATCGCCTTTAGCGCAAGCTATTTTCAACTTTCCGTTTGTAAAAGAAGTTTTTATTTCTGACAACTACATTTCAGTAACCAAATACGACATGGTAGATTGGAACGAGGTTTTCTCTGAAGTTCGTTCTTTTATACGTGAATATTTGGTAGATGGTAAAACCATTATTAAAGCGTTACCAAGCCAAACTCTTAGCACTAAAGAAGAAAAGGCAACACCAGAAATAACATTAGAAGGTGTACCTGCGCAAATTGCAGATATTTTAGACGAATATATTAAACCTGCGGTTGCTGGTGATGGAGGAAATATTGCCTTTAGATCTTATGACGAACAAAACAAGGTAGTAAGTGTAATTTTACAAGGTGCCTGTAGTGGTTGCCCTTCTTCTACTGCTACTTTAAAAAACGGAATTGAAACCTTATTAAAAGAAATGTTACCAAATCAAATTAACGAAGTGGTAGCTATTAACGGATAAAAATGTCAGCAGAAAAAATAAATCCTTATAAAGATTCTAATCTCAGTAAAAAAGAACAAGTTGCCCAAATGTTTGATAACATTTCTGGAAATTACGATGGCTTAAACCGAGTAATTTCTTTAGGAATTGATGTAAAATGGCGTAAAAAAGTAGTTAAAATTGTTGGTAAAAATAACCCAAAACAAATTTTAGATATTGCTACAGGTACTGGAGATTTGGCTTTAATGATGGCTGATTTGAATCCTGATAGAATTGTGGGTTTAGATATTTCTGCAGGAATGTTGGAAGTTGGTAAGCATAAAATTGCAAAAGCCAATTTAAGTGATAAAATAGAAATGATTGTTGGAGACTCTGAAGCAATGCCTTTTAAAAATGCTACTTTTGATGCAATTACAGTTTCATTTGGCGTTCGTAATTTCGCAAATTTAGACAAAGGCTTAAAAGAAATTGCAAGGGTTTTAAAACCAACAGGAGTTTTAGTAATTTTAGAAACATCAAATCCTGTAAAATTTCCTTTTAAACAAGGGTATAAACTATACACGAATCTTTTTTTACCAACAGTTGGCAAACTGTTCTCTAAAGACAAAGCTGCTTATTCATATTTATCTGAATCAGCAAATTCTTTTCCTTTTGGTAAAGCTTTCAACAATATTTTACAAAAAAATGGGTTTACCCATACAAAAGATACTCCTGTAACCTTTGGAGTTGCCACAATTTATACAGCAAGTAAATAAAAATGATTAAAAAAACATTTCTTTTTGGTTTTTTATTGATGATATCTGTAACGTTTTTTGCTCAAAGAGAACGTGTAGAAAATTTACCAACGTTTGATGATCGAAAAATTCACTATGGTTTTTATTTAGGTTTAAATCAAAATGATTTTAAATTAAACATTAGAAATAGTAATATTTTTGATGCGGGTTATACTGTAGAACCTACATATGGTTTTAATGTTGGGCTTATTGCAGAATTACGATTACACAAAAATTTAAGTATTCGTTTAGAACCTGGTTTAATGACCAATTCTAAAAACATAATTTTTAATCATCTTACAAATGCTAGTAATCCAAGAGATAGTATTCGAGAGGTAAGTTCCACATATTTACATGTTCCTGTTATTTTAAAATTTAGTACAGATCGTTATAAAAATATTCGCCCTTATGTTTTGGCTGGTGTTTCTTACGATCATAATTTTTCGAGTAACGAAGCCAATCAAGATGATAATTCTGCAGGTCAATTTAGAATGAAAACCAGCAATTTTATGTACGAAGTTGGTATGGGTATTGATATTTACTTATCATTCTTTAAATTTTCACCATCAATTCGAGGTGTTTTTGCCATCAATAATGAAATTAAATATGATAATGACCCCAATAGCCAATGGACATCTCCTGTAAATTTTATGGGTACTCGTGGCTTATTTCTAAATTTAGCTTTTGAGTAGGGGTAGTTTTAAAGTTGTAAAGTGAAAAGTTGGAGAATTTTTTACTGATTCTTAACGTAATAAAATAAATTTATTTGTTTTTGCGCCAAGTTTATTATTTTCTTTAAATAAGCTACTCAACACAAAAGCTAAAGACAAAATAGCTGAATAAAATATCTCTTCACTGGTAATAATAAACTTATGACCAGTTCCCTTTTTAATAGAAAGTAAAAAAACCAAGCAAAAACCATTACTATTTGATAAATTATCAAATGTAATTATTAAGTTAGATTATTAATTTTTAGAATTATTTTACTCATTAAATATATCTACGCAAAATAGCTCACTGAAAACTGCTACTGATTACTAAAAACTGCGTTTAAACTCACTCAATAAAATAGCAGTTGCAGTAGCCACATTCAAACTTTCGGTTTCTTGTGTGTTCCCAAATCTAGGAATTGAAATTTTGTTTTTCACTAGCTTTTTTATGGTTTCTGATACACCATTTGCCTCATTCCCCATAATTAAAATAGCTTCTTTTGGCAACTTGGCTTGGTATACATTTTCACCATTCATATCAGCTATAAAAGTAGAAATTCTTGTTGCCGCTAAAAAAGATTCTAAATCCAAATATTTTATAGAAACTCGAGTTAAAGACCCCATACTTGCTTGTACTACTTTTGCATTGTAACAATCTACAGTATCTTTTGAACAAATTAATTCTGTTACCCCAAACCAATCACATAAACGAATAATTGTTCCTAAATTTCCAGGATCGTTTATCGCATCTAAAGCAATAATTAAACCTTTATTGTGCAAAGGCTTTTCATTAGGTATTTTAAATAAACCTAAAACTTTATTTGGAGATTTTAAATTGCTAATTTTTTGCAATTCTTTAACTGATATTCTTACAATGCTATCTTCAGAAAGCGAAGTTTTAAAATCATCAATAGCAAAAAGCGTATCCACCTCAAAAGGAGAGTTTAAAAATTCGTTTACCACTTTTACACCTTCAGCCATAAATAATTGATGCTTTTGTCGATACTTTTTTTGCGATAAACTTGTTATGACTTTAAGTTGATTTTTTGAGAGACTCATTAATTGCTGCTAAATGAAAATAAACCGTTGAAAAATACTATTTTTGATTTCCTTTGGAGTGCTAAAATAATGAAAAAACTTACTTCCTTTTTTTTATTTATTGTGTTTTTAGTTGCATGTAATTCTACAAAACATGTAACTGATGGCGAACATTTACTTACCAAAAATTATATTTTTATTGATAGCATAAAAACCAATGGCGCAGATTTGCAAAAATACATTCTTCAAAAACCCAATCCTCGTTTTATGGGATTGCCATTAGGACTGTATTTTCATAATTTAGGAAATCATAACAAACCCAAAACACCAATTGAATGGGCAAAAAAAAATCCAAATTCTTATAATATTGTAAAAAAGATATTTTCCGAAAAACAAAGTATTGCTTACGCCAATTCTTTCATCAATCTAAATAAATGGTTTTTAAATTTTCAAACCCCAGAGATTGTAAAAGAACTAAAAGTTACCAGAACAGCAGATAATTTAGCTGCGTTTTATAAAACACAAGGTTTTTTCAAATCTTCTGTAAGTTCACAAATCAAAAGAGATTCTATACATAAAAAGGCAACAGTAACCTATTACATCAATAAAGGCAAGCCAACTATTTTAGATACTATTAACATAAAAATAGAATCTAAGGTGTTAGATTCTATTTATCAAAATTCTGATTTAGAAAGCTTATTAAAAACTGGTAAACAATACAAAGAACAAATCTTTAGAAATGAAGCGGCTAAAGTAGTAAAGCTATTTAGAAACAACGGAATTGATAATTTTACAGAATCAGCTTTAGGTTTTTATGTTGATTCTTCAAGAACAGATTACAAAACTAATATAGATTTTATAATTTCTGGAAATCGATTGATTGAAGAAAATGGTCAATACAAAGAAAAGCCTTATAAAATTAGAAAAATTAAAGAGGTAAATGTTTATACAGATTATTCTTTTACAAAAAAAGGCGAAGCTATTAAAGACACTTTAACTTATAAAGGCATTAAGTTTCTGGCTCATAATAAGGTAAAATACAATACTAAATATTTATCGCAATCTTTATTTTTAAAGCCTAACGATATTTATAAAGATACCTTAATCAATTTAACAAGAAAACATTTAAAATCATTACAAAATTTTAAATCTACCAACATTAATTTTTCTTTAATTGATGGTTCTGATGATGAGTTAAAAATGGATATTTTGTTATCTCCTTTAGAAAAATATACACTGGGTTTAGAGACAGAATTAACACACTCTAATATTAGAAATATTGGAACTTCTGCAAAATTTTCACTCACAAACAGAAATACATTTAAAGGTACAGAACTGTTAAAGTTATCGTTTTTAGGTTCCTGGTTTAACTCTAATACTGGACCAGGTTGGGAAATTGGTGCAGATGCTTCTGTAGAAATTCCCAGATTTGTAGCTCCATTCGGTTTAACCAAATTAGTACCCAAAGAAATGTCTCCAAGAACTTATTTTTCTTTAGGTTCTAGTTTTCAAAAAAACATTGGTTTAGATAGGCAAACATTTACTTTTTTAACCGACTACAAATGGCAATTCAACCCTAAAAAAACAATTCAGTTAGAGGTGTTAAATACCCAATACGTACAAAACCTAAATGTAAGTAGTTACTTTAGCATATATAACTCAGAATATCAAAGCTTAAATCAGGTTGCTCAAAGTTTTGATAATTTCAATTATAATAATTCTAATAGAGAATTAGATTTACCAAATGAAGCATTACGTTTTATGAATGCTGTTGCAAATGACCCTAATTTTAGAAACTCAAACCCTGAAGAATTTAATAACACTTTAAATATTTTAGATCGTTACAACATCATTACATCAGATTTCTTAATTCCAACAATTGCTTACACCTACATCTATAATGGACAGCTAGATTTTAGAGATAATGACTTTTCTTTTTTTAGAATAAGACTTGCCAACTCTGGAAATATTTTAGGATTATTATCAGATAAAACAAACACTAAAAACAAAAAAACATTTTTAGAAATTCCACTTGCACAATATTTTAAAACCGATATTGAATATAAAAAGTTTTGGACAATTGGTTCAGGGAATTCAGTTTTTGGTTTTCGTTCTTCTATTGGTGCAATTTTTACGTATGATAATTCAGATATTCCATTTACAAAAAGCTATTTTGCTGGGGGTTCTAATGATATCAGAGCTTGGCAAACCTATGAATTAGGTCCTGGAAGCAGAAAAACAGGTTTAGAATTTAACATCGGTAGTTTAAAATTTTTAACCAGTGCAGAATATCGTTTTGATGTGGTAAGCATGCTAAAAGGAGCATTATTTATTGACGCAGGAAATATATGGGACATTTCTAGTTCTGATTTTGTAGAGGAGGATGCCAAATTTAAAGGGTTGTCATCATTAAAAAATATTGCTGTAGGGTCTGGCATTGGTGCAAGACTCGATTTCAATTTTCTAATAGTACGTTTAGATGTTGGTTTTAAAACCTACGAACCTTATTTAGATGGTAACAAATGGTTTAGAAACTATAATTTTAATAGTGCAGTTTACAATATAGGAATCAACTATCCTTTTTAAGACGGTAACGTTTTCGTTATTTTATAACATCTCTTTACTGTTAAAACTACATTTTTTATTATTTTTACATCTATAAATAATTATTAAATATAATATAATGAGTCATAATATTAAACCTGGTGTAGCAACTGGAAAAGAAGTTCAAGAAATTTTTAATTACGCAAAAGAAAAAGGATTTGCTTTACCAGCAGTTAATGTAATTGGTTCTAATACAATAAATAGTGTTTTAGAAACTGCAAAAGAATTAAATTCTCCTGTAATTATACAATTTTCTAACGGAGGTGCACAATTTAATGCAGGTAAAGGATTATCTAACGAAAATCAAAAAGCAGCTATTGCTGGAGGTATTGCTGGTGCAAAACATGTAAATGAATTAGCTGTAGCTTATGGTGTACCTGTAATTTTACATACAGATCACTGTGCTAAAAAATTATTACCTTGGATTGACGGATTATTAGATGCTTCTGAAAAACATTTTGAAGAAACAGGTAAACCTTTGTATAGTTCTCATATGATTGATTTATCAGAAGAACCTATTGAAGAAAATATTGCCATTTGTAAAGAATACTTAGCTAGAATGAGTAAAATGGGTATGACTTTAGAAATTGAATTAGGTATTACAGGTGGTGAAGAAGATGGTGTTGATAACTCTGATGTTGATGCATCTAAATTATACACACAACCTGAAGAGGTTGCTTATGCTTACGAAGAATTATTAAAGGTTTCTCCTCAATTTACAATTGCTGCAGCTTTTGGTAACGTACATGGTGTATATAAACCAGGTAATGTAAAATTAACTCCAAAAATTTTAAAGAACTCTCAAGAATTTATTACCAAGAAATATGGTGTTGAAGAAAATCATATTGATTTTGTATTTCATGGAGGTTCTGGCTCTACTTTAGAAGAAATTAGAGAATCTATTGGCTATGGTGTTATTAAAATGAATATTGATACCGATTTACAATTTGCGTTTACAGAAGGTATTCGTGATTACATGCAAGGTAAAGCAGATTATTTAGCAACACAAATTGGTAATCCTGATGGTGCAGACCAACCTAATAAAAAATATTACGATCCAAGAAAATGGTTACGTTTAGGTGAGGAAACTTTTAAAGCTCGTTTAAAGCAAGCGTTTGCAGATTTAAACAATGTAGATACTTTATAATTTTATAAATAAAATTACTAAAAAAGCATTTTGATACTTTCAAAATGCTTTTTTTTTATTTGCTACAAATACTTCATAAAAAATCTTTTACATTTGTACTGCGTTTCTTTTTTGCAGAAACGTTTTAAACAAACATAATTTTAAACAATCGAATCTATGAGTGCTTGGTTTAAAAGAACTGATAAAGGAATACAGACTGCCACAGAAGACAAGAAAGACACTCCCAAAGGTCTTTGGTATAAAACACCTAGTGGTAAAATTATAGATACAGAAGAACTTAAGAAAAATTTATACGTAAGTCCTGAAGATGGTTATCACGTAAGAATCGGTAGTAAAGAATATTTTGAGCTGTTTTTTGACGAAAATAAATTCGAAGAATTAAATGAAAAACTAACTTCTAAAGATCCTTTAAAGTTCGAAGACACTAAAAAATATCCAGACAGATTAAAAGCTGCACAAGAAAAAACAAAATTAAAAGATGCTGTAAGAACAGCTGTTGGTAAATCTTTAGGTAAAGATTTGGTAATTGCTGCTATGGATTTTGCCTTTATTGGTGGCTCTATGGGTTCTGTGGTTGGTGAAAAAATAGCAAGAGCAATTAATTATTCCATCGAAAATAAGATTCCTTTTTTAATGATTTCTAAATCTGGAGGAGCAAGAATGATGGAAGCATCACTTTCTTTAATGCAATTGGTAAAAACATCTGCTAAACTAGCACAATTAGCAGAAGTTAAAATTCCGTATATTTCTTTATGTACAGACCCTACAACAGGAGGTACAACAGCTTCTTACGCAATGTTAGGTGATATTAATATAGCAGAACCAAATGCACTAATTGCATTTGCAGGACCAAGAGTTGTTAAAGATACAACTGGTAAAGAATTACCAGAAGGATTCCAAAAATCTGAATTTGTTTTAGAACACGGTTTTTTAGATGCCATTTACGAACGTAAACAACTAAAAAAACAAGTAAATTTATATATTGATTTAATTCAAAATTTACCAGTTAGAAAAGAATCACAAGCATAAAAATATACAATTTCTCAAAAATTTAAAACCTATAAAAGAAAATCTTTTATAGGTTTTCTTTTAAAAAATAATTCTATCTTTGCAGCTGCAAAGCAAACAGCTATGCAATACATAAAAATCATTTAAATAATATTGGCATGTACTTAACTAAAGAAGTAAAAGAAAGCATCTTCGAAAAACACGGTAAAGGAAAAAATGACACGGGTTCTTCAGAAGGTCAAATTGCGTTATTTACGCACAGAATCAACCATTTAACTGAGCATTTAAAAAACAATCGTAAAGATTTTAATACAGAGCGTTCTTTAGTAATGATGGTAGGTAAACGTAGAAGTTTATTAGATTATCTAAAGAAAACAGATATCACAAGATATCGTGCAATTATCAAAGAATTAGGAATTAGAAAATAATTTCTTAAAAAGAGGCACTATAAACGTGCCTCTTTTTTATTTAAACTACTACATTAGCATACTCTTTTTCATAAGAGAGCTCAAATTTTCTTCGAGATTAACAAACTCATAGAAAAAGAAAAATCAAAAGAACTAACAATCCTTTTGAATTTCCATTGGAAAAAAACATACAACTGCAACACAACAACAAACAAAGTAAACATTAAGAATTTTTAAAAATTTATGATTCCAAAAGTATTTAGAGAGGTCATTGACCTTGGAGATGGAAGAACCATCTCATTAGAAACCGGTAAATTAGCGAAACAAGCGCACGGTTCAGTTGTTGTTCAATCAGGTAAATGTATGTTGTTATGTACAGTTGTATCAAATTATCATCAAGCAGATGTAGATTTTTTACCATTGACTGTAGATTATAGAGAAAAATTTGCTGCTGCAGGACGTTATCCTGGAGGTTTCTTTAAAAGAGAAGCAAGACCAAGTGATGGAGAAGTATTAACCATGCGTTTAGTAGACCGTGTTTTACGTCCTTTATTCCCAAAAGATTATCATTCAGAAACTCAGGTTATGATTCAGATGATGTCTCATGATGATGATGTTATGCCAGATGCCATGGCTGGTTTAGCGGCTTCTGCTGCTATTCAGTTGTCAGATTTACCATTCGAATGCCCAATCTCTGAAGTAAGAGTAGCAAGAGTAAATGGTGAATTCGTTATTAACCCAACAAGAGCACAATTAGCAGAAGCTGATATTGACATGATGGTTGGTGCTTCTGCAGATTCTGTAATGATGGTAGAAGGTGAAATGGATGAATGTTCTGAAGAAGAAATGGCAGAAGCAATTAAAGTTGCGCACGAAGCTATTAAAATTCAGTGTGCTGCACAGGTTGCATTAGCAGAAGCTTTCGGAAAGAAAGAAGTTCGTGAATACGAGCCAGCAGTAGAAAATGAAGAATTAGAAGCCAAAATAAAAGAATTAGTGTACGATAAAACGTACGCAATTGCAAAAGCGGGTTCTGCAAAGCACGAAAGAAGTGCTGCATTTAGCGAAATTAAAGAAGAAGTTGTGAATTCTTTCTCTGAAGAAGAGCAAGCTGAATTCGGAAAACTAATTGGTAAATACGTTGCAAAAGCACAAAAAACTGCCATTCGTGATTTAACTTTAAAAGAAGGTTTGCGTTTAGACGGACGTAAAACTACAGATATTAGACCAATTTGGTGTGAGGTAGATTATTTACCATCAACCCATGGTTCATCAATTTTTACAAGAGGTGAAACTCAAGCTTTGGCTACAGTAACTTTAGGTACTTCTAGAGAGGCAAATCAAATAGATATGCCATCTTTTGAAGGTGAAGAAACATTTTACTTACACTATAACTTCCCTCCTTTTTCAACGGGTGAAGCTCGTCCAATTAGAGGAACATCAAGAAGAGAAGTTGGTCATGGTAATTTAGCACAAAGAGCATTAAAAGGAATGATACCTGCTGATTGTCCTTATACAGTAAGAGTTGTTTCTGAAGTTTTAGAATCTAATGGATCTTCTTCTATGGCAACAGTTTGTTCTGGTACAATGGCATTAATGGATGCTGGTGTACAGTTAAAGAAACCTGTTTCTGGTATTGCTATGGGATTAATCTCTGATGGTGAAAACTACGCAGTTTTATCTGATATTTTAGGTGACGAAGATCACTTAGGTGATATGGATTTTAAAGTAACAGGTACTGCTGATGGAATCACTGCTTGCCAAATGGATATTAAAATCAAAGGATTAAGTTACGAGATTTTAGTAAATGCATTAAAGCAGGCAAGAGATGGTCGTTTGCATATTCTAGGAAAATTAACAGATACTATTCAAGCTCCAAATGCTGATGTAAAAGCACACGCTCCAAAAATGATTACCAGACGTATTCCTAATGATATGATTGGTGCATTTATTGGCCCAGGTGGAAAACATATACAAGAATTACAGAAAGAAACTGGAACTACAATTGTAATTACTGAAGACGCTGTAACTGAAGAAGGCATCATTGAAATTTTAGGAACGAAACCAGAAGGTATTGAGCAAGTAATTGCAAGAATAGAATCGATGTTGTTTAAACCAGAAGTTGGTAGTGTTTACGAAGTTAAAGTAATTAAAATGTTAGATTTTGGTGCTGTTGTAGAATATACAGAAGCTCCAGGAAACGAAGTTTTATTGCATGTAAGCGAATTGGCTTGGGAACGTACAGACAATGTTTCTGATGTAGTAAATATGGGTGATATTTTAGATGTAAAATATTTTGGAATAGACCCAAGAACTCGTAAAGAAAAAGTATCTCGTAAAGCTATTTTGCCAAAACCAGAAGGTTATGTTGCAAGACCACCAAGAGATAACAATCGCAGCAGAGACAATAATAGAGGAAGAGACAATAGAGGCAGAGATAATCGAGGACGTGATAACAGACGTGATGATCGTAAACCTAGACAGGATAAAAAAGAGGATTAAGTGAGTATTGAACTTGTTTCAGTATCTTAATCAGAATGTTTATAAATCGCCAATTAATTTTGGCGATTTTTTTATGCTTTTTTGTTTCTTTGTAAAACAAATAAACCTCTCAAATTTTATATGAATGTGAGGTTTTTTAAACTCATTTTTGAAAAATCACAACATCACATATCTCTCATTAGGCACAAATCAAGGTAATAAACTTGACAATCTGCAGAACGCAATTTATAAGATTACAGATGACGTTGGTACTGTTTTAAAAATTTCATCTGTGTACAAAACGGCCTCTTGGGGTTTTGATAGTAATGATTTTTTTAACATTTGTATTCAAGTAACTACAAATCATCAACCTAAAAAATTACTTGAAATTTTACTGGCTATTGAGTCTGATTTAGGAAGAAAACGTAAAGAAACGCAAAGTTATACTGACAGAAATATCGATATTGATATATTGTTATATGATGATGAAATTATCGCTACTGAAAAATTAACAGTACCTCATCCAAAAATGTTAGAACGTAAATTTGTTTTGGTTCCTTTGGCTGAAATTGCAAACACTATTATTCATCCTATTGAAAAAAAAAACATAGGCACTTGTTTACAAAATTGTACTGATGATTCAGAAATTAATAGGATTGATAAAAAATTAGAAAAACCAATTCCGCTTTCAGAGAAATTCAATTATATTGCTATTGAAGGTAATATTGGTGCAGGGAAAACATCTTTAGCGAACATGATGGCTAACGATTTTAATACCAAATTGGTTTTAGAGCGTTTTGCAGATAACCCTTTTTTACCAAAATTTTATATTGATAAAGAGCGTTATGCTTTTCCTTTAGAAATGAGTTTTTTAGCTGATCGTTACCAACAACTCTCTGACGATTTAGCACAATTAGACTTGTTTAAAAATTTTGTAATTTCTGATTACTACATTTTTAAATCCTTAATATTTGCTCAAATCACTTTACAAAAAGAAGAGTACAAACTCTACAGAAAAATGTTTGATTTGATGTATAAAGAAATTACAAAACCAGATTTGTATGTGTATTTATATCAAAATACAGAACGTCTTTTAGAAAATATCAAAAAAAGAGGCAGAGCTTACGAACAAAATATTGAAGCCAATTATTTACAGAAAATTCATGATGGCTATAAAAGTTTTATAAGCACACAACAAAAATTAAATACACTAATAATTGATGTATCAGAAATGGATTTTGTAAATAATGCAGAAGATTATCAATCGATCATTAAGCAGATTAAAGAGGCTTAAACTACTTTTTTAATTCTAATTTATCCGCAAAATATTCACAAAAATCGCGCATAGTAGCACTCATCTTAGTATCGTCTGTAGCCCTTTCAAAAGTATCTGCCATAGATACTAATGTTTGATGGTAAAATTGTTTCATTTCATCAACAGGCATATCTTTGGTCCACAAATCCATTCGTAAAGTATCTTTTTGTTTATGATCCCAAACAGAAATCATTACTGCTTTGGAAGCTTCATTATCAATTCCACCATCTTTTGCAGACCAAGAAATTGCTTCTGGAACCTTATTTTCATCTAAACCTATGTTGAATTTTACCTCAGAATTGTGTTTAACAGCCATTACTTTTTGGGTTTATATTTCGATTTATTGAAGATTTCATCTTCATCCGTTTTTAATAATTCTTGCAAAGATACATCATTATGTTTCATATATGCCCTAACAATTTGCCAACCTAACCACACCCCAATTCTGCCTGGCGATAAATTATCTTGCTCCATATAAAACTTAGAAAATGGGGCATTTTCTAAAAAACGTTTGTTCAATTCTGTAGCTGTACTAAACAGTAACTTTTTATCGATAAAATACATCCAAACTTGTTCTTCATTTGCAACTGCCCAATTTAATTTTTCGGCTGTATACCCAATTTTTTCTTGATCGGATAAAGTTGGCAAATACCTATCTAATACATACATCTTTTTTCCTTCATAAATCATTTTATCAATAAACCTTCTTTTGTTTAAAAGTGGCAGTTGTTTACCAATAATAGCCTCAGCAACGTCTACTATAAAATGTTCGTTGGTATTATTTTCTTTGATGTATTTGGGGAAATCTGCATAAAATTGATGGTCTTCCCCTAAATAAACATCTAAAGAAACGAGCAATAAACTGTCTGCATAAATTACTCTACTTTCATAATCTATATTACTTAATATGGTAACCACATTGGGCGCTTCAAATTTTGGGTCATAGTATTTGATATGTTTAAAAAGTGATTCAAGTCGATTTTCTTGTTCTGAAAAATCTTTATATATTCTTTGAGTTTCAGCAAATAATTTTTGTTCGTCTTTATTATTAATTTTAGCCAAAGACAAACTATCTGTAAACTGTTTTGGAAATAAATAAGGATATTTTTCTTTTATTTTAGGTAAGGTTTTTTGATTTGCATTGTAAAAATCAACATCATATCTTTTTATAGAAAAATCTACTTTTATTTTAGAAACATCTATTTTAGGCTGCTTTTTATCAATACATGAAAAAAATAGACACAAAACCATTAAAACTGCAAAAAAAAATCTCATATTCTTTGTATCTTAGTAACTCCAATTAAGAACGATAAAAATACTAAAATAGTTTATTAATGAATACCGAAAAAGTAGCTGAATATATTATAAATTGGTTAAAAGACTATGCAACCAATGCTAAAGTAAAAGGATTTGTAGTTGGAGTTTCTGGCGGAATTGATTCTGCATTAACCTCTACTTTATGTGCTAAAACTGGCTTACCAACTTTATGTGTAGAAATGCCAATTCATCAAGCACCAAGCCAAGTTTCTAGAGCAGAAGAACACATTAAACAATTAAAAGAAAGATTTGACAATGTTACCGAAGTTCGGGTAGATTTAACCAAAACTTTTGAAGATTTTAAAAGTAGTGTACCTACTGATGATAATGAAGAAAGAGTAAATTTAACTTTAGGAAATACAAGAGCACGTTTAAGAATGACCACTTTGTATTATTTAGCTGGTATTCACAGTGCTTTGGTGGCTGGTACAGGAAATAAAGTTGAAGATTTTGGTGTTGGTTTTTACACAAAATATGGTGATGGTGGTGTTGATGTGAGCCCAATTGCAGATTTAATGAAATCTGAAGTATATAGTTTGGCTGCTTATTTAGGGGTACCCAACTCTATACAAATTGCGCAACCAACTGATGGTTTGTGGGGTGATAATAGAACTGATGAAGATCAAATTGGTGCTTCTTATGACGAACTAGAGTGGGCAATGCAAATGCAAGATGCAGGTAAAACAGCAGATGATTTTTCTGGAAGAGAACAAGAAGTATTTAAAATTTATATCCGATTAAATACAATCAATCAACATAAAATGCAACCAATACCTGTTTGTGAAATTCCAGGAGAAATAAAATAGTTAGCAATTATTTATTTTAAATATACATCAAAAAAAAACACCTTTAACTTTATAAAGCTTAGGTGTTTTTTTTAGTTTTTGGTTAAATCTTTATAAAAGATTTGCAGCAATCATCATTTTCTTTATTCTTTGTTGTGCTCTTCTTTTTGATCCTTTAGAAATCTCAAATGGTAGAGAAATAAACATCATAATGATTTTTAAAATTTGTACTAGTTTTTTCATAATCTACTTTTTTGTTCTTTTTCTTGGGTCAAATGTACATAAAAAGAATTAAATCTGTCAAATTAATTTACAGGAAAAACCCTTACTTTTTAAATTTAAAACAAATATTAATAATTGAAAATCAGTCTATTTTACTAAAAACCCCAACTAAACAAAGGGTTTTGCAAACATAAAATTTGTTACGAAAACATGTTTTTTTGTTACCAAGAATTTCCCTTTTTATGAATATCGTAAATAAAATTGAAAAAATTGAAAATTTAATATCACTATATTAATCTAATACTTTTCTAAATTTACTAGACTACCCTATTTAGTTTTTCAAAAAGTCTTATTTTTAAATCTGTATAGTTTTTTATTACCTCTAAGTCTATATTTTTCGATGTATTTTCTGAAGCTTCTTTCATTAAATCAGTAATTTTTTCACCAATTAAAATTCTTCTTAAATTAAAAATAGCATCATTTACTGCTTTTTTTAATACCTCTACAGCTTTTGTTACAAAGATATTTTTACTCTCCCAATTACTCAATTGATGCTTTTCCTCATCCATTAAAATAGAAGTAACTGTTTTTGCAATTTCAGTATTGTTGTGGTTGATTAATTGTTCTATTTCAACTTTTTCAGACTGATTTAACTGATGAATAATTTCGGTATAAATTTCTTGAAAAATGGTATTGGAAAATTCAATTTCATCATCTTGTAAATGCAAGTAAATTTCTGCAGAAACCGTATTTTGATATTTTCTAACCTCAATAGTTTCTTTACCATCTTCATCTACAGTAATAATTTCTTCAGCAAACTCAACCTCTTCATTCCCAAATAATAATAAAATTCTAATAATTTCATTTTCTAAAATAGATAACTGATTTACTTTTTGAGAAGCAACATTTGTAGCCTTTACTACACCCATTTGTGCTTGCTCTTGCTCTATAAAATATTCTGGTGGTGGCTGATTAGGGTCTTGTTGTGGTTGATTTTGACTTTTTTTTGTTTTGCTTTTTTCTTGAATATTCTTTTTAAGTAATTGTGCCAATTCACTAAATAAAACACGTTCTGAAATTTCCATAATTCTAGAACATTCTTGTACATACACTTCTCGCTGAATAGAATCTGGTATTTTAGATATGCTTGTTACAATATCTCTAATAACACTTGCTTTTTTTACAGGGTCGTTGTCTGAATCTTTTAAAAGTAGTGAAACTTTAAAGTTGATAAAATCTTGCGCTGAATTTTCTAAGTAGGCTTTTAGCTCGGCATCTGAATGTGATTTTGCAAAACTATCAGGATCTTCACCATCAGGAAATTGAACTACTTTTACATTCATACCTTGCTCTAAAATCAAGTCTATACCACGAATTGAAGCTCTAATTCCTGCTGCATCACCATCAAATAAAACTGTAATATTTTTAGTGAGCCTATTGATTAAACGAATTTGATCTGAAGTTAATGCAGTACCAGAAGAAGCCACTACGTTTTCTACTCCAGACTGATGAAAAGAAATAACATCTGTATAACCTTCTACCAAAAAACAATTGTCTTGTTTGGCTATTTCTTTTTTGGCTTGATAAATTCCGTAAAGGATTTTACTTTTATGATAAATTTCACTCTCAGGCGAGTTTAAATACTTGGCAGCTTTTTTATCTGATGTTAAAATTCTACCACCAAAACCTAAAATTCTACCAGACATTGAGTGAATAGGAAACATAACTCTACCTTTAAAACGATCGAATTGTTTGTTTTCTTTAACAATGGTTAATCCTGTAGCCGCTAAATATTTAAGATCGTACCCTTTACTTAAAGCTGCATTTGTAAAATTATCCCACTCATCAATACAATATCCTAAATCGAATTTTTTTATGGTTTCATCTCTAAAACCGCGTTCTTTAAAATAACTTAAACCAATTGCTTTGCCTTTATTAGAGTTGAGCATGATATCATGAAAGTAGTCTTTGGCAAAATTTGAGACCAAAAACATACTTTCTCTTTCATTCATTTGTGCTTTTTCTTCGGATGTTTGCTCGGTTTCTTCAATTTCTATATTGTACTTTTTAGCCAACCATCTTAAAGCTTCTGGGTAGGTATAATGTTCATGCTCCATTAAAAATGAAATGGCATTACCACCTTTTCCTGTCGAAAAATCTTTCCAGATTTGTTTTACAGGTGACACCATAAAAGAGGGTGATTTTTCATCTGCAAACGGACTTAATCCTTTAAAGTTACTTCCTGCTTTTTTGAGTTGTACAAATTCACCAATTACCTCCTCTACTCTTGCAGATTCAAAAACTCGGTCTATAGTACTTCTTGATATCATTATTTAGTTTATTGGAAAGTGCTACAAAGATAAGAAAGAAGTAAACTTTATAAAAAAGAATCATTTCTCTAGTTTTTAAAAAAACGATTGGTTTACTTTTTAAACTTCATAGGCTGTTTTGCAAGATGCGTTAGGGATTGAATGGCCTGTTTGAGCTCTTTTTTTATGTTAATTTAAATTCATTTTTTTATAGAAAATAAACTACACAAAATTAAGATAGCTGTTACAATACATTTACCAAAAAAAAAGCGAGTAATGAAAGCCCGTTAAAACGCCCAAATACAAATTATCTTGTAAATAACAACTCTCTATATTTGGTTAATGGCCATAAATTATCATCTACCATGGTTTCTAGTTTATCACAATGATATCGAATTTGTTCAAAAAACGGTTGTACTTTATTGCAGTAAGCTTTTGCAGATTGTAAGCCTTTTAACTTGTTTGCATTTCTACGTTCATTAATCATTTTTAAAGTTAAGCCATTAATTTCAGTGATGTGTTTAGAAATAATCATGATTAATTCAATTTGTTCTTTGGCTATAGTTTTGTACTCTTCTCCAAAAATTTCTTTTAAATTCTTGGTATTTTCTAACAATGTGTTTTGGTAATTAACTGCTGTAGGCACAATATGATTTCTAGCCATATCTCCTAAAACACGACTTTCAATTTGTAAACGCATAGTATACTCTTCTAAGCCAATTTCATAACGTGCTTGTAACTCTACCTTATTCATTACTTTCATTTCTTTAAACAAGTCAATTGCTTGTTTAGAAACTTTTACTTGTAAAGCTTCTGGGGTTGTTTTATGATTACTTAAACCACGTTTTTTAGCTTCCTTTTCCCAAGCTTCTCCATAACCATCTCCCTCAAAACGAATATTTTTAGAGGCTTTAATATATTCTCTTAAAACATTAAAAATTGCCTCATCTTTTTTAAGGTTTTTATCATCAATTAAGGTATCAACTTCTTTTTTAAACTCTTTTAATTGCTTGGCTACAATAGTGTTTAAAACCGTCATTGGCTTTGCACAATTTGACCAAGAACCTACTGCTCTAAACTCGAATTTATTACCCGTAAAAGCAAATGCTGATGTTCTATTTCTATCTGTATTATCTAATAAAATTTCAGGAATTTTACCAATAATATTCAATTTTAAATCTGTTTTTTCTTTAGGTGATAACTTTCCTTTAGTAACATTTTCTAACTCATCTAAAACTCTTGACAATTGGCTACCAATAAAAACCGAAATAATAGCTGGTGGTGCTTCATTTGCACCTAATCTATGATCGTTACTTGCAGATGCTATTGAGGCTCTTAACAATGCTTCGTTTTCATAAACTGCTTTTATGGTATTTACAAAAAAGGTTAAGAACTGTAAGTTTTTCATAGGTGTTTTACCAGGGCTTAGTAAATTTAACCCTTCTGAATTGCTCAATGACCAGTTGTTGTGTTTACCAGAACCATTGATACCAACAAATGGTTTTTCGTGAAACAAAACTTTAAAGTGATGACGTTTGGATACTTTTTCCATCACATCCATCAACAAAGAATTATGGTCTACAGCCAAGTTGGCTTCCTCAAAAATAGGCGCCAATTCAAACTGATTTGGTGCCACTTCATTATGTCTTGTTTTAACAGGAATACCTAGCAACATACATTCTTGTTCTAAATCTTGAATAAAACTCATGGCTCTAGCTGGTATACTACCAAAATAATGATCGTCTAATTGTTGCCCTTTTGCGGGTGTGTGCCCCATTAAAGTTCTGCCTGTCATTAAAATATCTGGCCTAGATAAAGCTAGTGCATCATCAATTAAAAAATATTCTTGTTCCCAACCTAAAGTAGCATTTACTTTCGAGGCATTTTTATCAAAATATCTGCAAACCGCTGTTGCATGTGTATCTATAGCTTGCAAGGCTCTTAATAAAGGCGTTTTATTATCTAAAGCTTCGCCTGTATACGCCACAAAAATTGTTGGAATACATAAGGTGGTTTCATAAATAAATGCTGGTGATGTAGGATCCCAAGCTGTATAGCCTCTTGCTTCGAAGGTATTTCTAATTCCCCCATTTGGAAAACTTGAAGCATCAGGTTCTTGTTGAGCCAATTGTTCGCCATCAAATTTTTCCATAGCTAAACTACCATTTATCGACTCAAAAAAAGCATCGTGTTTTTCTGCTGTTGCTCCTGTAAGTGGTTGAAACCAATGTGTATAATGAGTTGCCCCTTTAGCAATTGCCCAATCTTTCATGCTTACAGCAACTTGATCTGCAATTTTACGATCAATTTTAGTACCTTTTTCAATAGCATTTGTAACACTTTGGTAAGCAGCTCTAGTAAGATACTGCTGCATTGCATGCTTATTAAAAACATTTTTGCCAAATAAAACTGATCTTTTTTCATCTTCAGTTACTTTCACGGGTTGCCTATGTAAGGTTTCTTGCAAAGCAGAAAATCTAATTGTTGACATATTGGTAAAATATTTAAATTATTTTTAATTTTAAACAAATATACCCCTTAAAAATTAGGGATAAAATTATTTTTTAGTGCTTTTTAATATTTAACCCTTCATTTTTTTGATATCTTATTAAAATATTTGATTTTTGTAACACAAACATCACGTAAACAATTATTTATTATGGCAAAAATTAAATTAGAATATCTTTGGTTAGATGGATATTATCCTACGCAAAACCTTAGAAGTAAAACCAAAGTTGAAGAACATGAGAATTTCCAAGGAACAATTGAAGAATTAGACAATTGGTCTTTTGATGGATCTTCTACAAGACAAGCTGAAGGTGGATCTTCTGACTGTTTATTGAAACCTGTAGCTATTTACCCAGACCCTGATAGAAGAAATGGTTATTTAGTGATGACAGAAGTATTAAATGCTGATGGTACACCTCACGTTTCTAACGGAAGAGCTACTATTGATGATGAAGATGATGATTTCTGGTTTGGTTTTGAGCAAGAGTATTTTATAATGGATACAAAAACTCAATTACCTTTAGGTTTCCCTGTTGGTGGGTATCCTGCACCTCAAGGAATGTATTACTGTTCTGTTGGAGGTAGAAATACTCATGGTAGAGGTTTAGTAGAAGAGCATGCTGATTTATGTATTGATGCTGGTTTAAACTTTGAAGGTATTAACCAAGAGGTTGCTTCAGGTCAATGGGAATTCCAATTATTTGCTAAAGGAGCAAAAAAAGCTGGTGATGAAATTTGGGTGGCTAGATACTTATTACAAAGGTTAACTGAAAAATACGGATACTATATTGAATATCACCCTAAACCATTAGGAAAAGATATGGATTGGAATGGTTCTGGTATGCACGCAAACTTCTCTAATTCAACTTTAAGAACTTGTGGATCTAAAGAAACTTATGAGAAAATTTGTGAAGCATTTAGACCAGTTGTAAAAGAGCATATTGAAGTTTACGGAGAGTTTAATGACCAACGTTTAACTGGAGATCACGAAACTGCTGCAATAACAGATTTCTCTTATGGAGTTTCTGATAGAGGAGCATCAATTAGAATTCCGATTATTACTGTAGAGAAAGGTTGGAAAGGTTGGTTAGAAGATAGAAGACCAGCTTCTAATGGTGATCCATACAAGATTGCAGGTAGAATTATTAAAACTGTAAAATCTGCTGATGTATAGTTAGCAATTTTTTAAGATAATTAAAAACTCCGAAACGTTAAACGTTTCGGAGTTTTTTTATCTATGATTAAATTGATATTGATTTATTTGTCATCTTTTTCTGGAGGAAATTTAGAAACAATTTCTTTTACAAATAGTTGAATTCTTTCCTCTTTCTTTTCAACATTATCTATTTTTAAAGCTCCTGTTCCAATTCCTTGCCAAATTAATTCTTTTTTGTCTTTATCAATAAAATCAACAAACAATGTGCCCTCTGTATATTCATTTATATTAATATTGTTGTTATTGAGTCCACCCCACATCCAAGGATTCCAACCCCAACCCCAGCCCCAGCCAAAATTGTTATTCTGATTCACATTTACCTTTCTTCTCGATTTTGTAAAAAAGCTTACCAACATATCAGGATTATTAGATTTTGTAAACCCTTGTGCCACAAGTTCTGCTTCAAGAGCCCTTAAAACCCTCTTTTTATCTAGGGTAGAAATGGCTGCCTTGTCTATTCCTGTTTTATAAAAGGCAAACGTTTTGTATTGATTAAAATCTATAGCCGTATCATAATCTGTAACAACTTTTACGGTATTACAAGAGGCAAATACAATTATACTCCAAGTTAAAATGATTACTTTTTTCATAATATGTAGTTATTTTTTAATAAAGATGCTTAATATATAGCAATTTATTTATAATAATATCAATAAGTATGCCACATACAGTAATAAAACTCAAAATCTTAATTAGACTTTAAATGATTAAATATGCATTGAAATATAGTTAAATTTTTTATAAAAAACATAAATTACTAGAGATTCACTTTTTAAAACCTTTAAAGATTTATAGTTTTTTTTAAGATTTTCGTAAATTGCATGCATAAAATCAAACAAATATTACGAATGAAACAAACACCACCCTACAAACCCAAACATAAAGTACGTATCGTAACAGCAGCTTCTCTCTTTGATGGGCATGATGCCGCTATAAATATTATGCGAAGAATTATACAATCTACTGGTGTTGAAGTGATTCACCTAGGGCATGATAGAAGTGTTGATGAAGTAGTTAATTGTGCCATTCAAGAAGATGTAAATGCAATTGCTATGACCTCTTATCAAGGTGGGCATAATGAATATTTTAAATATATGTATGATTTGTTACAAGAAAAAGGAGCAAGTCATATTAAAATATTTGGTGGTGGTGGTGGTGTAATTCTTCCTGAAGAAATTACAGCATTAATGAATTATGGAATTACGCGTATTTACTCTCCAGATGATGGACGTGAATTGGGTTTGCAAGGAATGATTAATGATTTGGTACAACAAAGCGAACAAGCCCATCCTACCCTTCCAAAAGGGAAGGAACTCAAATCTGACTCAAGTAATTTTGGAAAAGTTTGTAATGAAGATGGTGATTGGTTGTTAGAATTAGGAAATGAAAAGGTTTTAGAAAATCTTAAAAATAAAGACGTAAATACAATCGCAAGATTGATATCTCTTGCAGAGAACAATCACAAAGATTTCGAACAGATTTTCAACAAAGATTGGAGTTGTTCCACTTTAGGCAAGTTAGATGGGGCTTGTCCTGTTCTCGGAATTACTGGAACTGGTGGTGCAGGTAAATCGTCTTTAGTTGATGAACTTGTAAGACGATTTTTAATTGATTTTCCAGAAAAAACTATTGGTATCGTTTCTGTTGATCCGTCTAAAAGAAAAACTGGTGGCGCTTTATTGGGCGATCGAATTAGGATGAACGCTATAAATAACGAGCGTGTTTACATGCGCTCTTTGGCTACAAGACAATCTAACTTGGCATTATCGAAAAATGTAAATGAAGCAGTACAAGTTTTAAAAGCAGCTGAATTCGATTTAATTATTTTAGAAACCTCTGGAATTGGACAATCAGACACAGAAATTATTGAACACTCTGATGCTTCCTTATATGTAATGACACCAGAATTTGGTGCTGCAACGCAATTAGAAAAAATTGACATGCTAGATTTTGCTGATTTGGTTGCCATCAATAAATTTGATAAAAGAGGTGCCTTAGATGCCATACGTGATGTTAAAAAGCAATACATGCGCAATAACAATTTATGGGATGTTCATATGGATGACATGCCCGTTTTTGGAACCATTGCTTCTCAATTTAATGATCCAGGAATGAATTCGTTGTATAAAGCAATTATGGATAAATTGGTTGAAAAAACTGGAGCAGATTTAGTTTCTAAAATGGAAATATCTTCTGCAATGTCCGAAAAGATCTATGTGATTCCGCCAAAAAGAGTACGTTATTTATCTGAAATTGCGGAAAACAATCGTAGTTATGATGATAAAGTTGATGCACAAGTTGTTGTTGCACAAAAATTATATGGAATTTATCAAACGATATTATCGTTAACTGATGTCATTTCGACTGAAATGGAGAAATCTCTTTTAACAAAAACTGGACTTAATGAAGACGAGATCCTGAAACGAGTTCAGGATGACGAAAATCAATTTTTACAGTTGCTTTTCGCGCAATTCGAAAAAGTAAAACTCAACTTAGATCCTTACAATTGGGAAATCATTTTAAACTGGCAAGAGAAGGTTCAGCAATATAAAAACCCTATTTATACGTTTAAAGTGCGTGATAAAGAGATTAAAATTGAAACACACAGCAAGTCGCTTTCTCACTCAAAAATACCAAAAGTGAGTTTGCCAAAGTACAAAGCTTGGGGAGATTTATTGCGTTGGAATTTACAAGAAAACGTTCCAGGTGAATTTCCTTATACTTCAGGATTGTATCCTTTTAAAAGAACAGGAGAAGACCCAACAAGAATGTTTGCAGGCGAAGGTGGCCCAGAAAGAACCAACAGACGTTTTCATTACGTAAGTTTGGGTATGGATGCCAAACGTTTATCCACTGCTTTTGATTCTGTTACTTTATATGGAAATGACCCAGAACATAGACCTGATATTTATGGTAAAATTGGTAATGCAGGGGTTTCTATTTGTTGTTTAGATGATGCCAAAAAATTGTATTCTGGTTTCGATTTAAGTCATCATATGACTTCTGTTTCTATGACAATTAATGGTCCTGCACCCATGCTGTTAGGCTTTTTTATGAATGCTGCTATTGATCAGAATTGTGAGAAATATATCAAAGAAAATAATCTTGAAGCTGATGTTGAAGCAAAATTCAAGGAAATTTATGACGATAAAGGTTTAGAAAGACCAAAATATCAAGGAAATTTACCAGAAGGAAACAATGGTTTAGGTCTGATGCTTTTGGGTTTAACTGGTGATTTGGTTTTACCTGCTGATGTTTATCATCAAATAAAAAAAGATACTTTAGCACAAGTTAGAGGTACTGTACAGGCAGATATTTTAAAAGAAGACCAAGCACAAAATACCTGTATTTTTTCCACAGAATTTGCCTTGCGTTTAATGGGTGATGTGCAAGAATATTTCATTGAAAAGCAGGTTCGTAATTTCTATTCGGTTTCTATTTCTGGTTATCATATTGCAGAAGCTGGTGCTAACCCAATTACTCAATTAGCACTAACATTATCAAACGGATTTACCTACGTAGAGTATTATTTAAGCCGTGGAATGGACATCAATAAATTTGGACCAAACTTATCGTTTTTCTTTTCAAACGGAATAGATCCAGAGTATGCAGTGATAGGTAGAGTAGCTCGTAAGATTTGGGCAAAAGCGATGAAGTATAAATACGGTGCAAACCCAAGAGCACAAATGTTAAAGTATCATATACAAACTTCAGGGCGTTCTTTGCACGCACAAGAAATTGATTTTAATGATATAAGAACTACACTACAGGCCTTATATGCAATTTACGACAATTGTAATTCGTTACACACCAATGCGTATGATGAAGCGATTACAACACCTACTGAAGAATCTGTACGTAGAGCCATGGCCATTCAGTTAATCATTAATAAAGAGTTAGGTTTAACTAAAAATGAAAACCCGATTCAAGGTGCATTTATTATTGAAGAATTAACAGATTTAGTAGAAGAAGCTGTATTAAAAGAATTCGACAGAATTACAGAAAGAGGTGGCGTTTTAGGCGCTATGGAAACCATGTACCAACGTTCTAAAATACAAGAAGAGAGTTTGTATTACGAGACTTTAAAACACAATGGAAAATTTCCAATTATTGGTGTAAATACTTTTTTAAGCTCTAAAGGATCACCAACTGTGCAACCTGCAGAAGTCATTCGTGCCACAGAAGCCGAAAAGCAACAGCAAATTAAAACTAAAGAATTGTTGAACAAAGCGAATCCTAAACGAGTGTCCAATCAAATTACAATTTTACAAGAAGCTGCCATACAAAATGAAAATTTATTTGATAAATTGATGGAAGCTACCAAAGTGTGTACTTTAGGACAAATTACAGAAGCATTGTTTAAAGTTGGTGGTCAGTATCGTAGAAATATGTAACTTTACTTTTATTATAAATTCAATCTATAAACATGGGAAAAAAAATTATCATTTTAATTGGTTTTTTGTTTTTAAACATCAGCATCAATGCGCAATCTAATAAAATTGTTATTAAGGTTAAAGATGAAAAAAACAGATCTGTTGCTGGTGCAACAATTTTACTAGATAATAAAAAACAAAACGCTGTCACAAATTTAAATGGAGTTTTTAAAACTACCTTAAAATTTACCCCAAAAACCATCAGCGCTTTTCATCCAGCAATAGGTATTGTTAAAGTTAAATACGAGGGTGAAAAAAAGTTAGTTATAATGATTCGTAAAGGAAAAAATATAGCTTTAAACAATGACTCCTCAAATCAAATATCTGGAGAAACCATTCAAATCAACTCGATATATGACTATGTTAGAGGAAGAGTTTCTGGAGTTAATGTAACTTCTGACAATGTAATAACCATTAGGGGTTACAATAGCTTACAAGGTAATATGACTCCTCTTTTTATTCTAAATGGTACTCAAATAACGCAAGACGTTTTTGGTAGAATAATACCTCAAGAAATAAAAAGAATAACTGTTTTAAAAGGAAACGATACCGCAATTTATGGCATTAGAGGTGCTAACGGTGTTATTGTTGTTGAAACGAAATAAAATGATGTTTGATTTAAGACTGCGCTAATTTCGGTTTTTTTTCTTTTAGCCTTTTATACTAGTGTTTCATAAAAAATAAAAGTAAACAAACAAAGCCCTCAATAATGTTGAGGGCTTTGTTTATTTAGCAAATTGAGTGTTATTTTGGTCTTAACTTTTAACTAATTTACCTAAAGATTCTAACAATTGAGGTTCGCCCTCAAGCGCAATTTTTGCAACCGCATAAAAATTACTCATCCATTTTTCTAATTGTTTAAAAGCATTGTTTTTTGTTTTTGTTGCGTTTTGGGCATTTCCTTTAGTTTGTATATATGCTGCTCGCAAATCTTCTAATGTTTGTATTGCTTCGAGTTGTGCTGTTACATGCGCTGCTGTAATGAGTAAGCTAGCTAATTTTGCCAATACTTCTGGTTGTGTATTTAGGTATTGTAAAACGAATTAATGGTTTCTAACCATTTTACATAGGTTCTTGGTAAACTACCTTTTAAGCCTAATTCTTTAAAAACAACAGGGTCTGATTTAAAAATAATTTTTGCCTTTTTACGATCTGTACTATAGGTAGCATCTATATTTTTACGTTGGTCTTCAAAAGCTTGGTAGGCTTTAATTTTTGTATCTTCTATTTCTTGATTTTGGTTGTACAAGTTTCTAGCATTATTTAGTAGTGCTTTACCCTCATCTACCTTAGCAGTATTGTAACCCAAAGCCTCCATAAGTGGCTTAATTATAGGTTGGTTTCTACATTGGTTAATGCGATTCTTGTAATTTCTAAAATTTCGATTTGTGAACGTGTGTTTTTAAGTGCCATAGCAATTTATTTAAGTTAATGTTTATAATTCTTTTTCTAGGTAAGCTTACAATTGCATTTAATTAGCTTATAAATGAATTGCGTGTGGTTTCTTACCCTATAAATTTATTTACATTTTACCAAAATTAAAACACATTGTTAATAAGATAGGTTACATTGTTAATAAAACCATTTACATTTTTGTTGAGTAGTATTACATTTTAATAAAGTTGTTTTACAATTACTTAAAACACTAATACAATTTATAATATTAACCCTACAATTAGTACAAACTTTATTGCAATAACATTAAACCATATTGCAATACTATAGTTTTATAACAATATTAATTATTTTTTAGAGCACTGTAGTTTACAAAGTAAAGTTGTTATATTCGTTGGTGAAAAATAGATATAATTACAAAAAATAAATATGAAGAAATATTTTGACGATTTTGACAAAAAATATAACCACATAGAATTTATTAATTCTATTTCTTTTGTAAAATATGGCTTTATCTTCACTATACATAAATACTAAACATAAATAAACACTTTGCCATTGCTCAAAATTTTTGTTTAAAAATGAACATATCAAATTTAAAAGAAGTTTTAGTTCATCTATATTTGCAAAAAACATAATCAATGAAAAAAATACTCTTATTTTTTATTTTAGCGATGTCAATTTCATGTTCCAATGATGAAATTACAGACTACACAGCACAAAACGAAGCAGATATTCAGGCGTATATCAAAGAGAGTCCGTTAAACTTTAAAAAAACAACTTCTGGTTTGTATTATGCCATAGGTGCTACTGGCAGTGGAGTTTCACCAACCTTTAACTCTGATGTTACTGTTGGGTACAAAGGTTATTTTTTAAATGAAAGTATTTTTGACCAATCTACAGAGGCTACTTTTAATGTGGGTGGTGTTGTACCTGGTTTTGGTGAAGCTGTACAAATGTTAAAACCTGGTGGAAAAGGTACGTTTATTTTGCCTTCTAATTTAGGGTATGGCACAAGAGGCCAGGGAAGCATAAAACCTGGTGACGTTATTGTTTTTGATATCAACTTAATTCGAATTAACTAAACTTTTTTAATACCAAAATCGGTATTATCTTAAGTCTTAAAAATTAATTAAAATGAAAATTTTAGGAATAGGCTCTAGAATACAACATGCAACTTTTGGTTTGGGTGTAGTTACAAATGTTACCAGCAAACACTATTGGGTAACTTTTATTGAAAACGGATTAGAAACTATAGCTATAGATAGCGAATTTGAAATTATTGAGGCTGTTGAAGATGAAGTAGATACCATTAGTTTTTATGAGGTTGAAAAATCGTTAAAGCATCTTTTACAAAAATGGTCTGATGTTACTGAAATTGCCCCTATTGCAGATCGATGGAAAAAAGGAACGTTAATTTTAAGACCAGCAGACAGTAATTTGGCAGATAAGGAAATTCCTATTGATACGTTTTTTCATAAAATAGTGATGGTAAGAGATCGTATTCGAGTGATGGAACAAAAAATAAATGCTAGTAAAACTTTAGACGATCAAGATAAAATTGATTTACAGCAATACATAACTAGAATTTATGGTAGCTTAACTACATTTAATGTGCTGTTTAAATTAAAGTCGGATAATTTTGTAGGTTCTCGATCTAAATAGTTTTGTCACTTTTGATGAAAATAAATCTGTACATCTGTACTATTGAGATTTCTCCACAAGGTTGAAATGACAAAGCCTTATGTCATTCCGATTGGAGCAATATCGGAATAGAGGAATCTCGTACTGAATCATGAGATTTCTCCACAAGGTTGAAATGACAAAGCCTTATGTCATTCCGATTGGAGCAACAGCGGAACAGAGGAATCTCGTACTGAATCATGAGATTTCTCCACAAGGTCGAAATGACAAAGCCGTATGTCATTCCGATTGAAGCGACAGCGGAATAGAGGAATCTTGTACTGAATCATGAGATTTCTCCACAAGGTCGAAATGACAAAGCCTTATGTTATTCCGATTGAAGCGACAGCGGAACAGAGGAATCTCGTACTGAATCATGAGATTTCTCCACAAGGTTGAAATGACAACAAAAAAAAGTTTTCACATAATATTGCATCTTTTTTAAAGTTTTATGGTCTATTATACGAACATTAAAACCAATATTATGAAATATAAAAACGAATGTACTTGTAATTGCCAAGGTTGTAAAACTGGAGATTGTAAAAATTGTACTTGCACAAACTGTACTTGTACTGATTGTAACTGTTAGTGCTTTTCTTGTTTCAGTCTCTTATCAAAAGAAACTGAAGCAAGTACAATTTAATTTTTTACAAAAAAAATTATGACTACAAAACAAGTTTGGACATCTTATTCAGAAGATTTAAAACGATTTATCATCAGCAAGGTAAAAAATAATGCTATTGCTGATGATATTTTACAGGATACTTTTATTAAAATCCACACCAAACTTCACACCCTTAAAGACACTAAAAAACTAAAACCTTGGTGTTTTACCATCGCTAGGAATTCTATTTTAAACTATTGGAAAAACACAAAACAAAACTTTGAAATTGCAAATTTTGAGGAAAAAACTTCTTGGGTTGAAGATTACCATACAGAACAAGATTGTTTACAAGGAATCTTAAAAAAGTTACCCAAAAAATATAGCACTCCTTTGTTTTTATCTGATATTAAAGGCTTAAAACAGCAAGAAATTGCAAATCAACTCAACCAGAGTTTATCAACAACAAAATCGCAGATTCAAAGAGCACGAAAATTAATTGCCAAAGGTTTTATGGATTGTTGTGGTTTTAAAATGAATGAAGATGGCTTTTTAGTTGGTGAGATAAAAGCTAAAGAAGATTGCAAAGTTTGTAACTAACTGAATTTATTCTTCTTGTGTTTTTTTAGTTATCTTAGTTGAAAATCTAATTTCAACCAAATGGCACAGCTCAAAAAAGAAGACATCAGTCAAGAAGTATTTGATTTATACGATGATTATGCTCACAACAAAATTACAAGAAAACAATTTTTAGAAAAACTATCTATGTATGCTGTTGGTGCCATAACCTTACCAGCGTTATTGAGTTTTATTTCACCTAATTATATCGATTCTATAATTGTTGCTGAAGATGATCCTAGGTTGGTTTCTAAAATGATTACCTACGACTCACCTAAAGGTGGAAAAAAAATTGATGGTTTGCTATCAATTCCTAAAGATACTCATGGAAAAATACCTGGAATTATAGTTGTACATGAAAACAGAGGATTGAATCCTTATATAAAAGATACTGCTAGATTTGCTGCTTTAGAAGGGTTTATTACTTTAGCACCAGATGCATTAACTCCTTTAGGAGGTTACCCAGGCAATGATGATGAAGGCAGAACAATGCAACGAAAAAGAGACCGTTTAGAAATGCTAGAAGATTTTATTGCGGCTTATCACTACGTAAAAAATCATAAAAATTGTACAGGTAAAGTTGGTGTTGTTGGTTTTTGTTTTGGTGGTTGGATTGCGAATATGATGGCTGTTCAAGTTCCTGATTTAGGGGCTGCTGTTCCTTATTATGGAAGGCAACCAAATGATGAAATGGCTGCTGAAATTAAAGCGCCTTTATTATTACAATATGGCGAATTAGACAAACGTGTAAATGCAGGTTGGCCTGCTTTTGAAAAAGTACTAAAAGCAAATAATATTGAACACACAGCACACTTTTATCCGAATGCAAATCATGGTTTTCATAATAACACTACTCCACGATTTGATAAAGATTCTGCTGAATTGTCTTGGAAAAGAACCATTGCTTTTTTTAAAAAACATTTAGCGTAAATTAACCCAGCAGACAGAAAATTATGACAAATTGACATATAAAGTAAAAAAAATGTTAAGTTAAACATCAATTTTTCAATTCGTTTTCTATTTTTTTTAGAAATCAGTTAAAATCAGCATTTTGGTATTTTATTTGCCTATTATTCTGTGAAGTTTTCAACTTCGTTATTTGAAATAATGTTTAATTTAAAATTTTATAATTATGAGCAATTTAAAAACTGTTCCTATGAATGGAAGTTTGTCAAACAAAAATTCAAATACAAATTTTCCAACTTGGAATAACTGGTTAGATGATGTTTTTAACAAAGAATTACCTTCTGTATTTACCTCAAATTTTAATGGTGGTGTTAGTATACCAAAGGTAAACATTAAAGAGACTGCAGATTCATATTTTGTAGATATGGCTGTGCCAGGTTTAAAAAAATCAGATTTTCAAATTGATTTAGACAACCAAGTTTTATCTATCTCTAATAAAGATGCAGAAGAAACTGAAGATAAAGATATTCAGTTTACTCGTCGTGAGTTTCATTATTCATCGTTTAAAAGAACATTTACCTTACCAGAAACTATAGATGAAGATAAAATAAAAGCAGTGTATAACAATGGTATTTTAAGTATTCAATTGCCAAAAAAAGAAGAGGCAAAACAAAAACCAGCTAGAACAATTCAAATTTCTTAGCGCAATCTTTCAACAAACTAATACTTATATGAGGCTGGTTTTATCAGCCTCATTTTTTTATTTCATTTATCTAGGCACTCTAATCTCACTTCCTAAAAACATCGCATTAAAAAATAACTTATTAGTTCCATACCAAGCACCTCTAAAATTAGGATTATCTGCGAATAACACAACCCTTCCAGAACCTATAGCACTTACTAATAATGAGGCAGAAGGCTTTATAAAGTGTTCTAAATTACGTTTAGAAACAAATCCGTCTATATGAGGATTCTCAGTATATTTTGCTACTGTTGCAAAGGCACTTTTACTTGGCGCTAAAAACACCAAATTGTTTTTATAAACTGGAACTTTTGATGAACGATATCCAAAACCTAAAGGATGCGTAACATCTAAATCTACTTCAAAAATAACCCCACCAATTCGCTCTCTTCCAGCATGTTCTGATGCTTCTACATAAGGTAATCTTTTTACGGTTGATGTATCTTTTGTCTTCTTTTTTTTGGTGAAACGTTCTTTCACTATTTTTTTGTCAATGGCCCATTTAGATGCTCCAGCAATCGTAATTAAAGTATTTCCTTTAGAAACCCAATTTTTAAGATTTCCTATTTGTATCGAATCTAACGTACTGTAATTTCCAGATACCATTACCAAGGTATTGTATTTATCTAAATTGGCTCTCCTAAAGTTTTGCATTCTAATTTTAGTAATGGGCATATGAACTCTTGTATCTAACAAATGCCACACCTCTCCTGCTTCATAAGAACTTGTTCCTTCTCCTATTAACAAAGCTGCTTTAGGCTGTTGTAAAACTCTAAAATTGTTACTTCCTAAATCAATTCCTTTTACGCTAAATCCACTATTTGTTCCATAAACAGGAATATTAAATTTTTCTTGAGCTAATTTTATAATTTTATAAACGGCATCACTTTTAAGTTTTTGCTTACTAACAGGAATCAATAAACTCCCATAATTAAAACTTTGTTCGCCTTGAGAAGTATTTATCGAAAAAGGTTTGAATGCTGAGGCAACTTTTAATCCTTTTGATTGCAGATAGTATAAAGCTGCTGGTGTATTGTAATCATCCCAATTAACAATATAAGCATACTCGGCTTTTGCAATTGGGGTGGTATTGATTAATTTTTCTGTGGATGTAATTTCAGTTCCTAATTTCACAGATTTTACACCTTTGTATTTGATATTGTAAAAATTAGCAACACTCCAAGCAGAGGCATCATAAAAAACACTATCTCTGTATTTATTGTAGGTTTCAAACATAGTTTGCACCATTCTATGTTGTGGCTGTTTTAACGGAACTGTATATTTATCTCCATTTTTATAGACCTTAATTTTATGCGTTAACAATTGGTCTATAAATGCTTTTTCTCTGTTTTTATCATATTTCTCTTCAAATTCATAACCAGCAAAACCCGATTTTGCTTTTTTTGTTACTGCTGTTTTGAAAAATTTTTGTTGATATTCTCGTAAAAATGCTTTATTCTCAACTGCTGCTTTTATAGTTGCAAACGTAGATATATATTGATTTCTAATGGTAAAGGGAAAGGTTATTTTTCCATAATCTGTATCTTGAACATGACCTCTAGAACTTGCTTGCTCAAACAACAACGCCAAACCACCTTGCAAATCGGGATAAGAAGATCCATAACCAGGATAGGTACCATCAAAAGATTCTTTGGTGTAATACAAAGAACCTACATCATCTAGAGCCTTTGAAAAATACTTTGCAAATAAATTATTTAAGTCTTCATAATTTTCTTTTGGCATAATTGGATCCCAAGAACCAATTGGTTTCATTGGCTCAAAAAAATGATGACTATTTGTACCCATTTCATGAAAGTCGGTTACCACATTTGGATACCAAGAATGCATCCATTTTAGTTTTCCTTTACTTTCAGGATGCACTCCTAACAACCAATCTCTATTCAAATCAAACCAATAATGATTGGTTCTTCCTCTTGGCCAAGCTTCTGTGTGTTCTGCATCAATATTATCAGAAACTAAATTTTTAGCTTGATATTGATTCGCCCATTGTGTGTGTCTATCTCTTCCATCTGGATTAATGGTTGGATCAATAAAAATAACGGCATTATCCAAATAATTTAAAACTTCAGGACTATTAGAAGCCACCAATGTATAGGCAGTTAATAACGCTGCTTCAGCACTTGATGGTTCATTTCCATGTACATTATAACCCAAATTTATAATTACTGGAACCTCATCATAATTTTTTACATTTTGATTGGTATCTACAAAAGCCAGATGTTGTTTTTTTATAGATGCTAAATTCTGTAAGTTTTTGGGTGATGATACAGCAAACATCACCAATTTTCTTTTTTCATGAGTCATACCATAAATTCCAATAGATGCTCTTTCTGAAACTTCAGCCAATTTTGTAAGATAAGCCACAATTAAATCATGCCTTGTATGATGATCCCCAATTCCATAACCTAAAAATTCTTTAGGAGTAGGAATTTTTTCATCAAAAGGTGCCTTATCTTTAAAATAATAGTTTTGCGCTGTTAAAGTTTGTACAAAAAGAAAAGTGATGAAGAAGGTGAAAAAAGAGCTGCTGATTTTCATAATATAAAGAGTTGGTTTCTTGGCTAAAAATAAGCATAAAATTACCAAAACATCACTTTCTACTTCTCATTTTTTACCAATTTTAAAATTATTAAACTACATTTGATTAGAATTTAATTGATGAAAAAAACACCATTAATCAGTAAAAAGTTAGAGAATTTTTACAATAACGCTTCCGAAGAAACTCGTCTTGAAAAAGGCATGGGTATTTTTGAGTTTGAACGTATTAAAGCGTTGATTTCGCAACATATTTCTAAACCAAACTCAACCATTATCGATGTTGGTGGTGGAACAGGAAAATATAGTGAGTGGTTGGCGAAACAAAATCACAAAGTACACTTAATAGAACCTGTTACCAAACATATAAAACTAGCCGAAAAAAGAGCAAAAAAACTACAACATCAATTTTCGGTTACCAAAGGAATTGCTCAAAAATTACCTTACAAAAATAATACTGCAGATTTGGTAATTTTACACGGCCCTTTGTATCATTTGCAAAAAAAAGAAGATAGAGCTGTAGCCATTTTAGAAGCAAAAAGAGTTTTAAAAGAAGGAGGAATTATTTTAGGTTTTGCCATAAATGCAACTGCATCTACTGTGGTGGGTTTAATGAATGGAATGATTCACGCCAATTCTTTTTTTGAGATGTGCAAGGAAGAATTAACCTCGGGAATACATAATGCTCCTAAAGGTTTTCCATTTTTATTGGCAGATGCATTTTATCATAAACCACAAGATTTAAAAGCTGAATTTCTAGAACAAGAATTAGAATTTATCAATCTTTTTGCAGTTGAAGGCATGATTTGGCTAGACAATGAATATTTTGCAAATATGTTAGATAAAAAGAAGTCTAAAACTTTAAAAGCACTACAAAATCTTACTCAAAATGATGAGTACTTGCTGCCTTTTAGTCCACATATGATGATTGCCGTTAAAAAAACAACGAGTTAAATTCCTACAATTTGTTTATTATCTTTTAAAAAATTAACTTCGTTGAACAAAAAACTTACCTTGAATTGGGCTTAATGACACAACAATACGAAAATACGCTAAGACAATTAATTATTGATATTCTTGGTGATGCAGATACGAGTGATTATGCTATTTCTTCTGAGATAACAGACCAATGGTTTGCCAAAAGAAAAGTGGAGCAGAATAAAAACGATGGTTTTTTATTTGAAAAAAGAATTATTTATTATGCTGATTTTGAAGATTTAGGTGTTATTATTGATAAAAACTGGAATCAATTTTTACCAATTTTAAAAGACAAAAAACGTTTTCAAGTTTTTTTTAATGAAGTTGCTCAATTTAAAAAAACCATAAATAGTGGCTATGAGCTTATACAAAGTCAAGAGAATTTATTAGCTGGCATTGTGATGGATATCAAAAATGCGATTACCATTTACAACAATCAGAAAAATTTGGTAGATGACTATTTTATCAGTATTCAAAAAATTTCGGATAACTTAGGAAGTGCTTGGTTAACATCGAATACAGAACATCAAAAGAAACCCATTTTAAAAGTTGGTGATGCATATGAATTATTGGTTGAAGCCAATGATCCAAAAGACCGTAAAATTACATATCAAGTAGCTCATTTTACAGGAAAATTAAGAATACAACAAGATTCAAATCGTTTTAATTTTAAAATTGATAAAAACCTAATTGGGCAAAACACCATGTTGATTATCAAAGCATTTACCCAAGAAGCTGATTATAAAAATGAGAGTATTCGTAAAATTTATGTAACGGTTTTGCCTGCTTAAAAACTACTACCTCCTCTTCTTTTTAGGAGCTCTACTCACTTTCTTTTTCCTGCGATTAAACGGAATCGCATCATCAAAAGTATGTTGTGCAGTTTTATGCGCAGTTTTATTCTTTTTCCAAGAATTATTTTCTGGCAACAAAACTTTTAATAAATCTTGCCTACCCACTTTATTTAGAGTATTTCGAATCCAATCTTTGTTTTCTTTTTTGTACCAAAAGAAAAATTTATGTTGGTCTTCTTTTTCCTTTTTAGTTTTTGGAGTACGTGTTGGTTTTAAGGTATAAGGGTGGTAACCTGAGTAATAAATTACAGTTGCAACCGTCATTGGAGTTGGTGTAAAACCTTGCACTTGCTCTAACTGAAAGCCCATATTTTTGGTTTCTGCAGCCAAGTTAGCCATATCTTCTACTTCAGAAGCTGGGTGACTCGAAATAAAATACGGAATCAATTGTAAGTTCAATTTCTTCTTGATGTTTATGCGATCAAAACGTTCTTTAAACTTATGAAAATACGTAAATGAAGGTTTACGCATCAACTTTAAAACAGGGTCAGACGTATGTTCTGGAGCAACTTTTAAACGCCCAGA
Source organism: Polaribacter sp. (assembly GCF_965660385.1). Lineage (GTDB taxonomy): Bacteria > Bacteroidota > Bacteroidia > Flavobacteriales > Flavobacteriaceae > Polaribacter. Next base: position 55,833 of record NZ_CBFHZT010000002.1, on the reverse strand, counting down.
AACGTGTTTGGTCATTACCTCTTCTGTATAATCATCCAACTCTTTTGGGTCTGCATTTTTATTGAATTCTGGCACTAACATATCATGTCGAATTCCACTACCAATAAAAGATTTTTTAATCTTTGGATGCTTATCAACAGCCTGGTACAATTCTGTTAATGGTTTGTGAGACGTATCTAAATTAGAACAAATTACTGGTGATATACAAGAAGGTGCCACACATTTGTCGCAAATTTCTTGAACCTTGCCTTTCATTTGATACATGTTTGCAGACGGTCCTCCAATATCAGACAAATAACCTTTAAAATCTGGCATATTTGCCACTTTATCAACTTCCTTTAAAACCGATTCTTGACTTCTGCTGGCTATAAATTTACCTTGATGCGCAGAAATGGTACAAAAACTACATCCACCAAAACATCCTCTGTGAATGTTTATAGAGAATTTAATCATTTTAAAGGCAGGTATAGGTCCTCGTTTATCGTATTTTGGATGTGGTAAACGTGTGTAAGGTAAATCAAAAGAACCATCGATTTCTGCCTCAGTCATGGTTGGAAAAGGCGGATTTATTACCAAAGTTCTTCCTTTAACTTCTTGTAAAATTCGTCTTGCTTTTAGCTTATTAGACTCTTGCTCAATCACTTTAAAATTAGACGCAAAGGTTTTTTTATCCTTTAAACAAGCTTCGTGAGAATTGATAGTAACATCTTCCCAATCGTTAACCACAGGTATTTTTTCTTCTTTCTGATTGATTAAAACTGCAGTTTGTTTGATATTTTTTAAACTCGAAAAAGGCACCCCTTTTTGTAACAATGTTACAATTTCTCTCAAAGGTTGTTCTCCCATTCCATAAACCAACATATCTGCTTTAGAAGTTTCTAAAATGGTTGGCATCAATTTATCAGACCAATAATCATAATGCGTTACACGTCTTAACGAAGCTTCAATACCGCCAATTAAAACAGGAACATCTGGAAATTTTTCCTTTAATATTTTAGAATATACAGACGTTGCATAATCTGGTCGAAAACCTTTATCACCATTGGGTGTATAGGCATCTTTATCTCGTCTTCGTTTGCTTGCAGTATAATTAGAAACCATAGGATCCATGCACCCTCCTGTACAACCAAAAAACAAACGCGGTTTGCCTAATTTTTCAAAATCTTGTAAATTATCATTTACATTAGGTTGTGGTACGATAGCCACTCGTAAACCATAACTTTCTAAAATTCGACCAATGACTGCTGGTCCAAAAGATGGATGGTCTACATAGGCATCTCCACTAAATAAAATAACATCTAACTCATCCCAACCACGTATTTTAACTTCTCTGTTTGTGGTTGGTAACCAATCTGTTAATTGATGTTTTTTCGTTTCTTGCATAGTTTGCAAAAATAATAGTTTTAAAATTGATAGCAAGATGCTTTTATTGATAAAATCTATCGCTGCCAAAGTTTTGTTAAATACCTACTACAATTCATAAAATCTGATATTTTTGCACAAATCTATTAATTTTATTTATGAAAAAAATACTATTCTTTGCAATTACGATTGCATTTTTGGGCAGTTGTGCCACTTCTAACATTAGTAATAAAGACAAAACAATTCAGGTTGCTATAGACTTGAATACTGTTGTTGATGACAAAGTAAAGGTTGAAGTCAATCCTGCAAAAATAACATCTGAAACTATTGTTTATCAAATCCCTGCAATTGTACCCGGAACTTACGCCATGAGTAATTATGGGAAATTTGCAAGTGATGTAAAGGCTTTTGATAAAAATGGTAATGAATTAACCGTTTCTCAATTAGACCCAAATTCTTGGCAAATTGATGATGCCAAAAAAATGGATAAAATTACCTATTGGGTAGATGACACGTTTGATTCTGAAAAAAAACACGGCATTTATGTAATGGCTGGAACCAATATTGAAGAAGGCAAAAACTTCTTTTTAAATCTGCCAGGTTTTGTAGGTTATTTTAAGGGGATGAAAGAAACACCTTACAATTTAACCATTTCGCATCCTGCAGATTTGTATGAAACCTCATCATTAATTAACACAAATACTACCAAAGAAAATAATACAAAAGATGTGTTTTATGCTTCTAGATATGATGAAATTTCTGATAACCCAATTATGTATGCGCCTCTAAACACAATAACGTTTACTGTAAATGGTGTAGAAGTTTCTTTAGCCGTTTATTCGCCTAACAATGTGCATGCTGCAAAAGATTTAGAAGATGCTTTAAAGAAAATGGTTGAAGCACAAACTAATTTTTTAGAAGGTTTTAAAACTACCAATGAATACAATATTTTGGTGTATTTGTTTGATCCAAAAGTATATAACTGGCAAAGTTTTGGGGCTTTAGAGCATTTATCTTCAACAACTGTTGTTTTTCCAGAAACCTACTCTAAAGAGCAATTATCAAACGGAATGATTAATGGTACAGTATCTCACGAATTTTTTCATATTGTAACGCCTTTGTCTGTGCACTCTGAAGAAATTCATTCTTTCGATTTTAATACACCAAACATGTCTAAACATTTATGGATGTATGAAGGAATCACGGAATATTTTGCCAACTTGTTTCAAGTAAATCAAGGTTTAATATCTGAACAAGAATTTATTGATGAAATGAAAGGTAAAATTGCGAGTTCTATGCGTTATAATGATACCATGTCTTTTACAAAAATGAGTAAAAACATTTTGGAAGATGAGTATGCAAAAAACTACGGAAATGTGTATCAAAAAGGAGCTTTAATTGGGATGTCTTTAGATATTATTCTACGTGAAGAAAGCAAAGGAACTTATGGTGTACGTAACTTAATGAAAGATTTATCGAACAAATATGGGCAAACAAAACCTTTTAAAGATGATGAAATTTTAGATGTGATTGTAGAAATGACCTATCCTGCTGTTGGTACTTTTTTTGACAATCACTTAACAGGAAATGTTGCCATAGATTATGAGGCACTTTTGGCCAAAGTTGGTGTTGTAAAAAAAGCTAAAACTATAGATGCTGGTTACTTTTTAGACAGTAACAGACAAATCTTTTTATCTGCAAATCAAAAACAAGAAATCTTTTTTACCAATAGAAAAAATACAGCCTTAGCAGCTTTAGGTGTACAACCTGGAGATGTGTTAAAATCTGTAAATGGTACTGATGTTAACTTGCAAAACATTAGAACTTTTATAGGACAATCTTTTCAATGGAAAGAAGGCGATAAAATTACTTTTGAAGTGATAAGAAATGGCGAAACATTAAAGCTTGAAGGCGATTTTGTAAAAGGAACTACCGAGGTTGAAAATTTGGTAATTGAAGACTTACCAGCAACAGATTCGAAGAAAAAATTAAGAGATGCTTGGTTAAAAGCATTGTAATTTTTTATAAAATTGATAAAAAAGGCTCTCAGTTTTGAGAGCCTTTTTTTATTTTTTAAATCTGTCATTTTGAGTGAAACGAAGTGAAATCGAAAAATCTTATTTATAGATTTCTCCAAAAGGTAAAAATCAAAAATTAAATTACCTGATCCACAATTTTAACAGCTTCAACTGCTTCTTGTACGTCGTGCACACGCAAAATATTTGCCCCATTTAATAAAGCAATTGTATTGGCTGATGTAGTTGCATTTAGGGCTTCTTGCGCAGAAATATCTAAGGTTTTGTACAACATCGATTTTCTTGAAACTCCTACTAAAATTGGTGCATCCAAACTTTTAAAGAGTGATAAATCTTTTAAAATTTGATAATTATGTTCAATTGTTTTTCCAAAACCAAACCCCATATCAATAATAATATCATTCAATTTTAGTTGATGTAACTCAAAAATTTGTTTAGCGAAAAAAGAAATAATATCTTGAACTACATCATCATACACCGGGTTTTTTTGCATATTCTGAGGGGTTCCTAACATGTGCATCAAAATATAAGGAACTTGTAATTTGGCAACAGTTGTAAACATTTTAGCATCCATATTTCCACCAGAAATATCATTGATTATTGCAGCTCCAGCATTTACGGTTTCCTTAGCAACTTTACTTCTAAAGGTATCCACAGAAATTAGAATATCTGGAAACTTTTGCATCAATAAATCAATTACAGGAACTATTCTTTTAAGTTCTACTTCTTCAGAAATATGCGCAGCTCCTGGTCTTGATGAATACGCACCAACATCAATAAAAGTTGCCCCTTCTAAAAGCATTTTTTCTACTTGCTTTAAAATTGCAGCTTCATCTTTGTATTTTCCTCCATCATAAAAGGAATCTGGAGTAATATTTAAAATTCCCATCACTTTTGGTGATGACAAATCAATTAAGGTGCCTTTACAATTAACCGTCATTAGTGTACTACTTTATTGATTACTTGAGTTATTTTAGGTGGTAAATATTGATTCATTTTCTCCATTAAATCATCTACAGAATCGCCAACAATAAGTAATTTTTTGTTAATTTCATTTACATAACCTTCTTCAACCATTTTATCAATTTGAGTTAAAATAGCATCAAAAAAACCATTGATATTTAATAAGCCAACTGGTTTTTGTTCTATGAATAATTGATTTAAAGTTAAGGCTTCAAAGAGTTCATCCATGGTACCAAAACCACCTGGTAAGGTTATGTAACCATCAATTAATTTACTCATAATTACTTTACGTTCGCTCATTTTTTTACATACAATCATTTCTTCAACATTAGCATGTACAACTTCTTCTTTTTCTAGTAGTTTGGGAATTACCCCAATTACTTCGCCTTTTTTTTCTAAAATGGTATCAGCAATAGCTCCCATCATTCCTATTTTTCCACCACCATAAACTAAACCAATATTTTGTTTTACCATTGCATTTCCCAAATCTATAGTAGCTTGTTTATACACAGGATTAAAGCCTAAACTTGAGCCACAAAAAACAGCAATTCTTTTCATGTTAAACGATTGATAATTTCATTGTAAAAATAAATGAAAAGGAGGTAAGATTTACTACTTTTGAAAAAATACTTTATACCACAATGCAAGATACGTCAAAACAATACGATGCTGTAATTAATGAATGTAGAAGTTTATTCGTTAAAAAAATGTCTGATTATGGAAGTGCTTGGCGCATTTTACGTTTGCCATCATTAACTGATCAAATTTTTATTAAAGCACAAAGAATTCGCCAATTGCAAGAAAATGAAGTGCGTAAAGTAGATGAAGGTGAAAAATCGGAATTTATTGGTATTATCAATTACGCAATTATGGCTTTAATTCAACTTGAAAAAGGCATTGCAGACCAACCAGATTTATCTACAGAAGACGCTACTTTGTTATATGATAAACATAGTAAAATTACGAAAGATTTAATGATGAACAAAAATCATGATTATGGTGAAGCTTGGAGAGATATGCGTGTATCTAGTTTAACAGATTTAATTTTACAAAAATTATTACGCGTAAAACAAATTGAAGATAATAAAGGAAAAACCTTAGTTTCTGAAGGTATTGATGCCAATTACCAAGATATGATTAATTATGCTGCTTTTGCAATGATTCATTTGGGGTAATTCTACAAAGTTTAAAAGTAACAAAGTTGCAAAAGCCCAAGTTTAACCTTTTTTACTCAAAGGATACATTTCTTGCTGAATAAATCCTTTAGGAAAATCTTCATCACCCTCAAAACCTAATTCAATATCTCTGCCAGAATGTGGTATATAATTGGTTTTAAAAATATAGTCCCAAACACTTAAAGTCAAACCAAAATTAACGCCATATTTTCGTCCTTCTGGCAATTCTTTAGAATGATGCCAAATATGCATTTTAGGATTGTTAAAAACATACTTAAGCCAACCATAATCCCAATTAATATTAGCATGATTTAAATGACCAATGGTAATATTAAAAAAATGTACAAAAGCTACATCTTGTGCAGAAAAACCGCCAATTATGGCTAAAGGAATATATCGTAACGAATTGTAAACCACAGGTTCCATCCAATGATAGCGCAAATGTGCAGCAAAACCCATTTGTTTTACAGAGTGATGTACTTTGTGAAAATTCCAGAGAAACTCAACTCGATGTAATAATCTGTGTGTCCACCATTGAACAAAATCAACCACAATAAAAAAGATGAATATTCTTGCAAAAAATGGTAATGTATTAATTTCTAACAATTGAAAATTTGTAATTGACAAACCTATTAACCCTAAAATATCATCGAATAAAACTGCTGCTGAATTAGACAACGCCATCAAAACGATTAAATTCAATAAAAAAAAGTTAAAGAACATGTAAAACGTATCTAACCAAAAATCTTTACGAAAAAGAGATTGATTTTTGCGCCATGGAAACAGGGCTTCTAACCCCCAAACTATTGCAGAAATGATGATTAATCCATAGAAATAATTTTCCCAATTAAGTTCCATCAAAATCGACTGTTTGATGTAGTTCCAGTAATTGGAATATGAATTTTTTATAATTTCTAAATACTTATCCATAATCTACAAATTTACGAAGAGTTTGGGGTTTTAAAAGACGAAATTGTCAGATTTCAGTTTTTTAGTTATCTTGTTGCTTTAGCTTAAATTTGTCTTAAGTTTTTTGAATTTTGTTATTGTAAGCACTTGTTGTATAAATAAATTATAAAATGAAAATATTAATTTTAGAAGATGAAATACCTGCATATCAAAAATTAACCAAGTGTTTAGATACTTTTTTTGATGTAAAAATATCGCAAGACTGGGCACGCTCTATAACCGATGGAAAGCAGCTATTGAATGAAAATTCTTATGATTTTATTTTATCAGACATTCAATTGTTAGATGGCTTATCTTTCGATTTATTTAACACCATGCAAATAGATGCTCCAATTATTTTTTGTTCTGCTCATGATGAATATTTGTTTCAGGCTTTTAATACAAACGGAATTGCATACATCTTAAAACCATACTCCCAAGATGATTTCAATAAAGCGATTTTAAAATATCAATCGTTATTTAAAAAAGGCGATTATAACCCTTTAGATAATGCCACAATTGATGTTTTAAAAACTGCCTTACAACAAGAACACAACACTTACAAAAAGCGATTTGTTATTAAAAAAGCTTCAGGAATTCAGTTATTAAACGCTTTAGATATTGCTTTGATTTCTGCATCTGGAGATTTCTGTTTAGCAAATGATGGGTCTGGAAAACGACATACTATTTCACAAAACTTAGGAAGCATTCATCAACAATTGAATCCTAAAAAGTTTTTTAAAATCAATAGAAGCGAAATTGTGAATATTGATTTTATCGAAAAAATTGAAAGTCATTTTAAAAACAGGCTTTTAATTAGCATTAAAAATCACAAAGAAAAAGTAATGACGAGTTCTTCTACAACATCGGATTTTAGAAAGTGGTTAGAGAGTTAAATGTTTATATAAACTTTGAAGGTCTTTAAAACATTTAAACTTTACACATTTTAATTTGTTAAAAATTTTTTCGGTTTGCAACCAATCTCAAACAAGTTTAGCCCAGATTGTAGCAATTGTTTGAGCTCTCCCGATTTTTCATCGGGAAGCGAGTGCGAAAAGCTGGAATTAGCTTCAAATAAAAAAAAACTCTTTGATTTCTCAAAAAGGTCTTGGTTTATTTAATTTATCTTGGTTCTAAAAATCAAAAAATCTAACGCTAATCATTCAACTTTAAAACCGCCATAAATGCTTCTTGTGGAATTTCTACATTACCAACTTGACGCATTCTTTTCTTACCTTTTTTCTGCTTTTCTAATAATTTACGTTTACGAGAAATATCACCTCCATAACATTTTGCAGTTACATCTTTACGCAAAGCTTTGGTAGTTTCTCTAGCTATAATTTTTGCACCAATTGCAGCTTGAATAGGAATATCAAATTGTTGACGAGGAATTAAAGTCTTTAATTTCTCAACAATTTTTTTACCAATGGAATAGGCGTTATCTGCATGTAAAAGTGCAGAAAGTGCATCTACAGGTTGCCCATTTAATAAGATATCTACCCTTACTAACTTCGATTCTTTCATACCAATTGGATGATAATCAAAAGAAGCATAACCTTTAGAAACTGTTTTTAATCGATCGTAAAAGTCGAATACAATTTCTGCCAAAGGCATTTCGAAAATTAACTCCACTCTTTGAGTTGTTAAATAGGTCTGATTTACAATTTGCCCTCTTTTTTCGATACACAAACTCATTACTTGCCCAACAAAATCTGACTTTGTAATGATAGATGCTTTGATAAAAGGCTCTTCTACCCTATCTAATTTTGATGGATCAGGTAAATCAGAAGGATTGTTTAACATGACAATTTCTTCTGGATTTTTCTTGGTGTAGGCATGATACGAAACGTTAGGTACAGTAGTAATTACGGTCATATTAAACTCACGCTCTAAACGCTCTTGAATAATTTCCATATGTAACATCCCTAAGAAACCGCATCGAAATCCGAATCCTAATGCAGCAGAACTTTCTGGTTGAAATACTAAAGAAGCATCGTTTAATTGCAATTTTTCCATAGAATAACGCAACTCTTCATAATCTTCGGTATCTACAGGATAAATACCTGCAAACACCATTGGTTTCACGTCTTCAAAACCATCAATTCTTTCTGTAGTTGGGTTAAGAGCATCTGTAATGGTATCACCAACTTTTACTTCTTTTGCAGTTTTAATCCCAGTAATTAAATAGCCAACATCACCTGTTTTTACAGCTTTTTTTACAACTTGAGTTAGTTTTAATGTACCTACTTCATCTGCAAAATAATTTTTACCAGTTGCCATGAATTTTATCTCTTGACCTTTTTTGATTTCCCCATTTAATACTCTAAAATAGGTTTCAATTCCTCTGTAAGAATTGTACACAGAATCAAAAATTAAGGCTTGTAATGGTGCTTCTGGGTCACCTTTTGGAGCAGGAATTCTATCAATAATAGCATTTAAAATATTATCTACACCAAAACCAGTTTTTCCACTTGCGTGAATTACCTCTTCTGGGTCACAGCCCAATAAATCTACAATATCGTCTGTAACTTCTTCTGGATTTGCTGATGGTAAATCTACTTTATTTAAAACCGGAATAATTTCTAAATCGTTCTCTAAAGCCAAGTATAAGTTAGAAATAGTTTGAGCTTGTATGCTTTGTGCAGCATCTACAATTAACAAAGCACCTTCACAGGCTGCAATTGAACGTGAAACTTCGTAAGAAAAATCTACGTGACCAGGAGTGTCAATTAAATTTAAGATAAAGGGTTCTCCATTATGTATGTAATCCATTTGAATTGCGTGGCTTTTTATGGTAATTCCACGTTCGCGCTCCAAATCCATATTATCTAATAACTGATTTTGTTTTTCACGTTCAGTTACAGAGCCTGTATAATCTAACAATCTATCTGCTAATGTACTTTTACCATGATCTATATGTGCGATAATGCAAAAGTTTCTAATGTTCTTCATACTTCGTTTTCTAACTACTTTCAACTGACAAAGATATGCTATTTACACACCTTGTCAAATAAAAAAAACACAATGAAAACATTGTGCTTTTATAAAAATTTTAGCTAAGTTTAATAATCTTTATTCAACTCTGCAATAGCCACTTTAAATTCTTGGTAGTTTATCGTTTCATCACCAGATTTATCATAACCTTTAATCATTTCTCCTGCAACTAAACCTCTTAAAAAGCTATTTACACCAACTTCTTTTAACAAATCTTTAATTTCATCTTTGTTTAAAGATCCGTCTTTGTCTTTATCAAAAGCTAAAAATGCTGCTTCTGGCGATTCAAATTTGGTTGTAATTAAAATGTGAATATCTTTTAAAATATTTTCTTTTGCTCCCATAAAAACTGTTTTTAAAATTTAAATATGCTTTAAAAATGAAAATTTATTTAATATTTGTCGTTTTAATTGCGGCTTGAAATTCGTGCCAACTTACCAAACCATCTTTATTTTCATCAAAGCTTTGCAGCATAAAATCTGCAACTACACCCCTAATTAAAATGTTGACTTTTGCTTCTTTTAAGATCTGTTTCAAATCATGTTTTGTTAAATTCCCATCTTTATCCGCATCAAAATAATCAAAAGCTTCTCTTGGACTAGAGAATTTACTTTTCATTAAACTCTCTATATTGATAATTATTTTTTCTTTTGTCCAAGGCATAATTCCTATTTAGCATCAATTAGATTTCTCGACTGCGCTCGAAATGACTATCGTTAGTCATATTCACTTTTAAGAAATGAAATTAATCCTGCCATTCTGCAATAAACAAGTTGGTATCTCTACCACCTCCATTATTTCTATTAGATGAAAAAGCTAACTTTTTACCATCGTTTGAAAATACTGGAAATGCATCAAACGTTTCTCCATGAGTTACTCTCTCTAAATTTTTACCATCAATATCGATTAAGTATAAATTGAAAGGAAAACCTCTTTCTGCCTCAAAATTAGAGGAAAATAAAATCTTATTTCCTGATGGATGAAAAAACGGACTCCAATTCGCGTTTCCTAAATCTGTTAATTGACGTAATTCAGAACCATCTGCATTACAGATGTAAAGTTCCATTTCTGTTGGCTCTACCAAACCTTCTGCCAATAAATCTTTGTAGGCTTTAATTTCTTCTTTAGTTTTTGGTCTCGAAGAACGAAAGATAATTTTTGTTCCATCTGGAGAGAAAAATGCTCCACCATCATAACCTAATTCGTCAGTAATTTGTTTTACATCAGAACCATCAATATTCATAGTGTATAATTCTAAATCGCCACTTCTAGTCGAAGTAAAAACAATTTTATCGCCTTTTGGTGATACTGTTGGTTCTGCATCATACCCTTTTTCGTTGGTTAATTGTTTTACAATATTGCCTTCTAAATCTGCCACAAAAATGTCGAAACTATCATAAACTGGCCAGATGTATTTTCCGTTTTTACGCAGTGGAACTTCTGGACAATTTTCATCAACTAAATGTGTAGAGGCATAAATAATATGTTTATTATCAGGTAAAAAATACGCACAAGTTGTACGCCCTTTTCCTGTAGAAATCATAGGTGGCATTTTGTCTTTAAAATTTTCATCAGCATTCATTAAAAACATCTGATCGCAACTAACATTCCAATTTTTGTAGTTGGATTGAAATACCAATTGCTTATCATCAAAACTCCAATATGCTTCTGCATTATCTCCACCAAAAGTTACTTGACGTAAACTCTTAAAATGTTTTTCTTCAGGATAAATTAAGGAATCTTTTACTTCAGTTTTTTCTGAAACTTTAATTTCAGATTGTTTTTTTTCATTTTTACAAGATAGCATTAGAAATACTAAAAGCAGTACAGAAAGAATTCTCATTTTATTTTTTATTATTTAACTTCGCAAAAATAATTAATCCTTATGAAAAATAGCATTTTAATTCTCTTTTTAGCAGTTTTATATTCTTGTACAACAGCAATAAATCAAGAAAATCGTATCACAGAAGATGTTACTTTTTTGGCTTCAGACGATTTAGAAGGAAGACAAACAGGAACTGAAGGTGAAAAAAAGGCTGCAAATTACATCACCAAAAGATTTGAAGAACTAGGTTTATCTAAAAAAGGAACTGAAGGATACCTGCAACATTTTACGTTTAAACCAAAAACCAATCCGCATGACGAAGTGAAGTTTGATGTAAATGGAGATGGAACTATAACAGGAAATAACGTAATCGGTTTTTTAGATAACAAAGCAGAAAACACCATAATTATTGGTGCACATTACGATCATTTAGGTTATGGTGGTGAAGGTTCTTTGTATAGAGATTCTATAAAAGCGATTCATAATGGTGCAGATGACAATGCTTCTGGGGTTGCTGTTTTATTAAATTTGGTAGCAAAATTAAAAGAAAAAAACACGAATAATAATTATTTATTTATGGCTTTTTCTGGCGAAGAAATGGGGCTTCTAGGTTCTAATTATTTTGTAAAAAACCCAACTATTGATACTAAAAAAGTATCGTATATGATTAACATGGATATGGTTGGCCGAATGAAAAAAGACTCTTCTCTAGCGGTTTATGGCACAGGAACTTCACCAATATTTAAACAAGTTTTAAAATCTCATAATGATAATTTTAAATTGATTCAGCAAGAATCTGGAGTTGGGCCAAGTGATCATACTAGTTTTTATTTAGCGGATATTCCTGTATTGCATTTTTTTACAGGACAACATGAAGATTATCACAAACCTGGAGATGATTCAGAAAAATTGAATTATGATGGCATGTATTTAATTTCTGATTATATTTTTAATATTATTTCTGATTTGGATGATAATGGAAAACTAGCATTTAGAACCACTAAAAATGAAAGCGAAAGTACACCTCGTTTTAAAGTGGGTATGGGTGTAATTCCTGATTATTTATTCGATGGTGAAGGAATGCGAATTGATGGTGTATCCGAAGACAAACCTGCACAAAAGGCTGGACTTCAAAAGGGTGATATTGTCATAAAATTAGGAGATAGTACAGTAACAAATATGATGAGTTATATGCGTGCTTTATCTGTTTTTGAAAAAGGAGATAAAAGTAAAGTAGTTGTAAAAAGAGGCGATACTAAAGTTGAAAAAGAGATTAATTTTTAGCCATTTACACGCATTTTACGACCACTTATACATCTTGTTTTTAGAAATGAATATTAATTGATATTTTTAGAAAGATTATCAATTAAATTATAACAATATATTTTTATTGATATTTATGCTAAATTTCATGAAATATAATTTATTATTTGTTCTTTTTTTTATTTGTTTCCTATCTCAAAGTCAAGATAAGATTGATATTACTCATGACTCTATAGCTAATTTATTCTCTCAAAAAGCCTGGGATAAATATGAAATTCAGAGTGATAGTACTTTGTATTATGCAAATAAAGGAATTGAATATTCCAAAGCGAACAACTCTTCTATCGGAGAAGTTTTAAATCTTGAAATTAAAGGAATTTATTTTGAAGAAGTAAAAAATGACTACGCAACAGCTTCTCAACTATATTTTAAAGCTATAGAGATTGCCGAAAAAAAGCACCCAAAACTGGTATCATCATTATACAATAACCTTTGTATTATGTATATGGTAACTGATAAAAGTAAATCTGAATTTTATGGTAAGAAAGCTGTAGAAGCAAGTGGTATAATTAAAGGCACAAGAGATGAAGTAAAAGCATACGTTAATTTAGGAATTGCCCAAAGTAGACTGGAAAAATATGAAACAGCCAACAAAACACTTAATTATTTTTTAAGTCTTAAAGTTCTAAATCAATATGAAAGAAATTTGGCATTGTTAAGAATTGCTAAAAATTATAAAAATAAAGAATTAAATTTGCACTATGGCAAAAATAGACAACATAGAATTAGGCGATTTCCCACTTTTATTAGCACCCATGGAAGATGTTTCAGATCCACCATTTAGAGCATTGTGTAAAGAAAATGGCGCTGATGTTGTGTATACAGAGTTCATTTCGTCTGAAGGTTTAATACGTGATGCCGCAAAAAGTGTTATCAAACTAGATATTTACGAAAAGGAAAGGCCAGTTGGAATTCAGATTTTTGGTGCGAATTTAGATTCAATGCTAAAAACGGTAGAAATTGTAGAAAAATCGAATCCAGATATTATTGACATTAACTTTGGTTGCCCTGTAAAAAAAGTAGTTTCTAAAGGTGCTGGAGCTGGAATTTTAAAAGATATCGATTTAATGGTTACACTTACAGAAGCTATGGTAAAACATACCAATTTACCCATTACTGTCAAAACTCGTTTAGGTTGGGATCATGACTCTATAAGAATTGTTGAAGTTGCAGAACGTCTGCAAGATGTGGGTTGTAAAGCCATATCCATTCATGGTAGAACTCGTGCGCAAATGTACAAAGGTAATGCAGATTGGAAACCTATTGCTGATGTAAAAAATAACCAAAGAATGCACATTCCAGTTTTTGGTAATGGAGATGTTACATCACCTGAAAGAGCTATGGAAATGCGCGATAAGTACGGTTTAGATGGTGCAATGATTGGTAGAGCTGCAATTGGCTATCCTTGGTTTTTTAATGAAGTAAAACACTTTTTTGAAACTGGCGAACATTTAGCCAAACCAACAATAGCAGAAAGAACCCAAATTGCAAGAAGACATTTACAAATGGCTATTGATTGGAAAGGCGAACATTTAGGCGTTGTAGAAACCAGAAGGCATTATACCAATTATTTTAAAGGCATACCACATTTTAAAGAATACCGATTAAAAATGGTTACTTCTGATGATCCTGCTGATGTTTTTAGTGCTTTTGATGAAGTGGAAAACAAATTTGGAAATACTTTGATACCTGATGCTCGATAATAATTCTGCAAAATTTAGGCATCATTTTTAAAGATTGATAAATATCATATATCAATTATTGAATATACACTACTTTTAAGTATGTAATTTTAAATTCAAGAATTATGACATACGATATTCAATTTGTTGGCATACCAACTAGTGAAACTTTAGAGGCTTATACGATTCATAAATTAGAAAACTTGACTAGAAAATATGAATCCATAATACACACCAATGTTTTTTTTAAAAAAGAACATTCTCCTAAAAAATTAGGTAGAATTTGTGAAATGGAATTGAGTATTGCTGGACCTCGAATTTTTGCATCTACAAACGAAAAAAACTTTGAGTTAGCTGTAAAACATACTATTAGCGATTTAGAAAAACAGTTAAAAAAGAGAAAAGGTGTTTTAAAGCCTTATTTATAATAAAATATGTTTTCATCAAAAAAGAGCTACAATTCATAAGGTTGTAGCTCTTTTTTTTATCAACAAATAATTGTTTAAGAAATTACTTTTCTATAAAACCTTTATTAATTCTACTACTAGCAATTTTAGAAGCTATAAAGCCTAATGTTGTTATTGTAAACACCACAATTAACAAATTGATTAGTTTAAATTCTACTGGATATGGCAAGCTTTCTGTAATCATAAATAGGCTGAACTGTTGCTGTAAAAAAACCAAAATAATCCCCAATGTTAAACCTATTAACATTCCAAAAAAGGTAAGCAAAAAACCTTGAAAAACAAATATTCGCTTTATGTCTTTTACTGATGTTCCTAAGTTAAATAAGGTTTTTAGATTGTGTTTTTTATCAATTATCATCATGATAATAGTACCAATTACATTGAATAAAGCAATAATTACAATTAGGGTAAATATTAAATAGGAAACTACATTTTCTGTATTTATCACCTTGTAAAAAACTTCGTTCAGTTGGGCTTTGGTTTGTACTTTAAACGTATCTCCTAAAATTTCTTGTAAATCCTTGGCAACTTCATCAGCTGCCAAAGCATTTGTTAATCTTAATTCTAAACCTGTTATTTGATTTTCTTTAAAGCGCAATAAGTTTCTAGCTTCTTCTAAGTTTAAAAATACATACTTACTTTCAAAATCTTCGGTACCTGAATATAAACCCACAATTTGAACATCAGTTTTATAAAAAGCATTATTTTGGTTTATAAAACCTATACCTCCTCTAGGCACCATAATTGATAAAGGATCTCCAAAACTTCTAATTCCTAGTGAAAGTTTTATAGCAATTGCTCTGCCTACAACAGCAGTATTTAAGTAATTTTTATCTAACCAAGAGCCAATTGCTAAAGAAGAATCTATTGGAATAATATTGACATAATTATCTTGAACACCCTTTACATATGCAATTTCATTCTTGTCATTGTGTTCTAAAAAAACACGTTCCTCTATAATCTTTGAACTTGCTTGTATTGCTGCATTGTTTTCTAAAACCTGTGCAATGTCATCAGTAAGCAAAAAAGATTTCCCTTTTGCTGAAGTAATTTTAATATCAGGATCTGAAGCGTCTAAAAGACTATAACTAAAGGTACGTAAACCAGAAAAGCCAGAAAGTATAATGAAAAGTGCTAATGCCCCAACAATAACTCCGAAAGAAGCTATAATTGTAATAATGTTTATAGCGTTATTACTTGTTTTTGTAAATAAATATCTTTTGGCTATGTATAGAGAAAAATTCAAGTAGATAAGTTGAATTTATAGCTTTTTACGTCTTGGTAAAACTTCTGGGTTTTTGATTGGGTTTTCATCTTCACCATTTAAAGACTTATCAATTTCTTCTAAATAATCTAAAGTATCATCACCAAAAAATAATAATTCTGGCATTCTACGCAATTGATTTTTAGTTCTTTTTGCCATTTCGTGACGAATTAAAACTGTATTTGATTGTACACCTTTTACAATTTCGTCTCTTTTTTCTGAAGGAAAAATGCTTAAATATACTTTTGCAACACCCAAATCTGAAGTTACATGAACTTTAGATACTGAAATCAACACTCCTTTCATACCATCTTGAGCCGCTTTTTGCAGCACATCTACCAAATCTTTTTGCAATACAGATGCAATTTTTCTTTGCCTATTTGTTTCTTCCATAATGCAAATTTACAATATTTTTATGGAGTGTATATCTTATTTTTAATAGCATACATTACCAATCCTACTCTATTTTTTACATTTAATTTTACAAATAAATTATTTCTATATCCATCTATGGTTTTAGGGCTCAAACACATTATATCTGCAACTTCCTTATAGGTTAATTCTGTGCAGGCCAATTTTAAAAACGTTATCTCTTTTTCTTTTAATACTATACCTTCATCAACATGACCAGATAAAGAATTCATTAATAAATTGGTTACATTTTTAGTATGATAAAATCCGTTTTCAACTATTTCAGATAGTGCCATTTCTAAAACCTTTTTTTCTGTATCCTTTAATAAATAACCAACAGCCCCAGCCGTTAGCATTTTTAAAACTGTGGAATCGTCATCTTCAACAGATAAGGCCATAACATGTACGTTTGGGTGATTTTTAGAAATCCACTCAGTAGTTTCTATACCATTCATAATGGGCATATTAATATCCATTAAAACTACATTTGGGATGTTTACTGGTGATGCCGAAAATTTATCAATTACTTCTTGACCATTTTTACAGGTGTATAAAACCTTAAACTTGGTAAAAGTATTCACCATAGTTTGTATGGCTTGAGATAGTAAAACATGGTCATCTACTACAATTACAGAAAATTCATTCATAATTTATATTTTATTTCTATTGCAGTTCCTTTATTTTCTTCTGATATAAATTTAACTGCTGCACCAATTAATTTTGCTCTATTTTTTATATTGATTAAACCAATGCCATCTTTCTTTTCTTTTGATGAGAAACCAATTCCATTATCTTTTGCAATAATTACCAAATCGGAATTACTATAAACTAAACTCACCTTTAGTTGATTAGCCCTAGAGTGTTTTATGGTATTCGAAAAAAATTCTTGTAAAATTCTAAAGATAATTATACTTGATTTTTGATCGATATCAATCTCTTCACCAGAAATCTCTAAGGTTGCATCAATAAAATTTAATCTGTTAAAACGATCAATTTCTAACTGAATAGCATCTTTTAAACCAATAATACTCATGGCTTCAGGGTTAATTAATTTAGACAAAGCTCTTACTTCTGTTAACCCTTTGGTGATGGTATTAGATACTTCTTTTATATTCTCTTTTGTTGCACTCTGTAGTTGAATTTTTGCCAATGTTAATAACTGTCCGATATTATCATGTAGCTCCCAACTAATATTTCGTAATGTTTCTTCGCGAATTTCTATTTGAGTTTCTGCAATTTCTTTTTCAAAACGTTTTTGATCTTCTTTCTGTTTTTCTACCAAAGAATTTTTCTTTTTTTGAAATACTGTAAATAAAATTATCAACGAGATTACAATAATTAGAATGAGTATAGTAGAAACAATTAATACAAATTCTCCGTTTTCTTGCATGTTAGTAAGGCGTAAATAAAAATTAGTTGATATACTGTAGCAAGATAATAAATAATCGGAAACATAGCTCTAGTTTCAAAAACACTTGAGTAGTATAAAGACCAAAATGGAACACTAGTTAAATAGAAAACTAAAAAACTAACTGAAAACCAAAAGGACAACAATTTTTTATAATTTAAGACTCTATCAGAATTTAATAATTCAATAAAAAATAAAATTACGATTATACTGTTTACAACACCTTCTAAAGGAATAGTGTATAAAACATAAAAGTTAAAAGAAAAACTAATTAAATAAATAATATTAAAACTAAATACTAATATTTTAAATATTTTAACTCTTGCCTTTTCTTTGATTAAATGATAATAAATGAGTGCAAAAGTATTGAATTCAAAAAATGTATAAACATTAAATAAATCAATATTATTTGTCTTTGAAAAAAAGTGAGTAGCTAAAACATCTACAATTACAATTACTAAAAAATAACAAACAAAGAATTTATAAAAGGAATATCCTTTATACTTTTTATAGTAGATTAAAGACAACAATAATGTTATATATTGAAGAGATCTTCCAAATTCTTTAATAAATAAACCATCATCAGATATTTCCATAAAAACATTAATAAGGAGGAGTTGGTTGCATTCTATTTGCGGATGAACTCTCTAAACCATTTTGAAAATTTAAATTAAGCATACTTGCTTTATTTACTTTTTTAGCTTTTACTTTTTCTAAATACTGTGTAATTCCTACCGGTTTTCCCTTGGTTGAATATAGAGGCTCAAAAGCTGCATCATCCTTACCATCTATAGTTGTAGTAGGTGTAAAAATTATAGTATTTCTATTTCTCAATTCTTTTTTCTTATATTTTTTTGAATACTGAGTAGGATAAATTCTAAAACCAGTTACAGGAATATCTTTCTCTTTAGAAATTCTCTCAATATAAGCAATGTATTGTTTTAAGTCTTCTAATTTATACCAATTATATACTGTAGAAACTGAATCTTTTCCTTTAGATTCTTTTTTAATGTATTTGTTTAATTCTTTCTTGGCTCCTTTTTCATAGGCATCCATCATATCTGCCATTTCTTCATAAGTAATAATTTGTGCTGGTTTTGAATGATTTGGATAACATGAAACATCTTTGGCATGTTCGCATTCTGTTTTACAAGAGTACATGAGTATTGCCAGTGAACATAAAAAAAACAGTGTATTAAATTGAGACTTCATTTTTTAATAATATTTTAAATTAATTGATACTAAAATACAATTTAAATATCTATAGAATTATCGTTTAAAAAAATACAGGGTTTTTCCCCTTTTGATTTAGGGGTTTACATTGTAGCTCAATACTAAAAAAAATCACAAATTTGAACTAAGAAAAAAGAAGAGTCTCTTTAGGGGAAATTGCAAAAAAAAACATCTTTATTATTAAAGATGTTTTTTATTATTTAATTCTTTTAGAAACAAAAAACTCAAAATAGTTACTATTTTGAGTTTTAAATTTTTACCAACAATTTACTTTAGTCTGCTAAAATAATCGCCTTATTGTCATTTAATTCTAAAGTACCAGAGCTAATGGCTAAAGTTAATATTTTATCATCAGCTTCATCCGGAACTAATTTTCCATGCAAATCATCTAACTCGATATTAGTTTGAGAATGAATATGAATATTTACAATACCTTCTCTTAAAACAGATACAACTGGTGCGTGATTATTTAACATTTGAAACTCTCCATTCACACCAGGAACTGTTAATGAATCAACTTCTGATGAAAATAATATAGCTTCTGGTGTTACAATTTCTAAAAACATATTTCTTTAGTTTTTAGTTGTTAGTTATTAGTTGTTGGTTAAAAACTGCCAACTGCCAACTGCCAACTTATTATATTACGCTTCTGCTAACATTTTTTCTCCGGCATCAATTGCATCTTGAATTGACCCTCTTAAGTTAAATGCTGCTTCTGGATATTTATCTAACTCACCATCCATAATCATATTAAAGCCTTTAATAGTATCTTTAATATCAACTAAAACACCTGGTATACCTGTAAACTGTTCTGCTACGTGGAAAGGTTGAGATAAGAAACGTTGTACACGTCTTGCTCTATGAACTACCAATTTATCTTCCTCAGATAATTCTTCCATACCTAAAATGGCGATAATATCTTGTAATTCTTTATAACGTTGTAAAATTTCTTTTACTCTTTGTGCACAATTATAATGCTCATCACCTAATATATCAGCAGTTAAAATTCTTGAGGTAGAATCTAAAGGATCTACAGCAGGATAAATACCTAACTCCGCAATTTTACGAGATAATACTGTTGTTGCATCTAAATGCGCAAATGTTGTTGCTGGTGCTGGATCTGTTAAATCATCTGCAGGTACGTAAACCGCTTGAACAGAAGTAATAGAACCTTTTTTAGTTGATGTAATACGCTCTTGCATAGCACCCATTTCTGTTGCCAATGTTGGTTGATAACCAACCGCAGATGGCATACGTCCTAAAAGTGCTGATACCTCAGAACCTGCTTGTGTAAATCTAAAGATATTATCTACGAAGAAAAGTACATCTTTACCTTGAGCTTCACCTGCTCCATCTCTAAAGTACTCAGCAATTGTTAAACCAGATAATGCAACTCTTGCACGTGCTCCAGGTGGTTCGTTCATTTGTCCAAAAACAAAAGTAGCTTTTGAATCTATCATACCAGATTTATCTACTTTAGATAAATCCCAGCCACCTTCTTCCATAGAATGCATAAAATCATCACCATATTTGATAATTCCCGATTCTAGCATCTCTCTTAATAAATCGTTTCCTTCACGAGTTCTTTCACCAACTCCTGCAAACACAGATAAACCTCCATGACCTTTTGCAATGTTGTTAATCAACTCTTGAATTAATACTGTTTTACCAACACCTGCTCCTCCAAAAAGACCAATTTTACCACCTTTTGCATAAGGTTCAATTAAATCAATAACTTTAATTCCTGTGAATAAAACTTCTGTAGATACAGACAAATCTTCAAACTTAGGTGCAGCTCTATGAATAGGTAAACCATTTTCACCTTCTTTCTTTAAATTACCTAACCCATCAATTGCATCTCCTGTTACGTTAAATAAACGTCCATAAATATCATTACCAATAGGCATTTGAATTGGGCTACCAGTTGCTATAACTTCTGCTCCTCTTTGCAAACCATCAGTAGCATCCATAGAAATTGTTCTAACTGTGTCTTCACCAATATGCTGTTGCACTTCTAAAACTAAAACAGAACCATCTGCTTTTTTAATTTCTAATGAATCGTAAATCTTAGGAAGCTCATTTTCAGTATTGAATTCTACATCAATAACTGGCCCAATAATTTGAGAAACTTTACCTGTTGTTGTGGACATTTTTGTATCTAATTAAATTATTATTTTTGATAAAATCTTGTATTCACTTAAGAATGCGCAAATTTACTTTTTTTGATTGAAACTAAAAAGTTATTTTAAATAAAAAAAGTCTCATCATAATGATGAGACTTTTTTTATTTAAAAGCTAAGTGATTAATTATTTGCTTTAACCTCTACTCTTCTATTTTTTGCTCTACCAGCAGCAGTACTATTTGATGCTATTGGTTGTGATTCTCCAAAACCTTTAGCTGTTAATCGTGAAGCTTTAACTCCGTTCTCAACTAAGTAATCTTTAACTGCATTTGCTCTTTTGTCTGATAAATACATATTGTATGCTTTAGTACCTGTACTATCAGTGTGACCATTGATATCAAATTCAGAATCAACAAACTCATTCATAACACCAATCATACCATCTAACTGTTGTGTTACACCCGCTTTAAAAGTTGCTCTACCAAAGTTAAATAATATAGGAGTTTCAAACGTACCTTCTTCAACTTTTTTGAATTCAACACAACCTGAATTAGATGCTACACCAGCCTCATTAGGACATTTATCGTCTTTATCTAAAACGCCATCACCATCAGTATCTGGCCAAGGACATCCATTATTTGCAGCAGGACCTGAAACAGAAGGACATTTATCATCTTTATCCACAACACCATCACCATCTTCATCTGGACAACCTTTATTTGCTTTAGTACCTGCAACATCTGGACACATATCATCTTTATCAGCAACACCATCACCATCTGCATCTGGACAACCATTCATTGCAGCTAAACCTGCTGTATTTGGACATGCATCGTCTGAATCTTTGATACCATCTCCATCAGCATCTGGACAACCATTAAATTCTTCTAAACCTGGTACTTCAGGACATGCATCATTTTTATCATAAACACCATCTCCATCAGTATCTGTTCCTCCGAATTTTATAAGTAAACCTAATGAAGATTGAATGTGATTTTCTACTTTATCAGAAAAACCATATTTTGAACCATGTTGAAAACTTAAACCAAGATTATCGTTAAACCAAGTATTAAATCCAAACCCAGTTCCTAGCATACCTTCTCCTTCTGCATTAGCAGAAACATATTCACCACCAATATATACAAAAGGGTCAAACCATCCAGTATCACCAAATAAATTATTTAAATCATACTTAACGTTTAAACCAACTGCATAATATAAAAAATCAGAATCATCTGCTTCATATAGATAAGTGATTTTATTTATAGATCCAGCTAATTGAAGAGAGAATCCTTTTTCTAAATACTTTTCTGCTGTTATACGAGATATAGAAGGTAAAAAATTCCATTCCTCACTTCCGATATGATCTAATGCTTTATCAATAAAAGCAGCATTTGGACTGTAAAAATCTACCACATTTACACCAAATCCTACAGCCCATGGATTATTTTCATCTTGTGCGTTAACGCTGTTTACCATAAACAACGTAAACAAAGCTATCACAGCTAATTTTAATCGTTTCATTATCAAATTTTTAAATTAAAAGTTCCTTATTACTCGCAAAAATAAGTTGTTATAACCTATTTACAAAGACAAATCTACAAAATATTACTAAAACTACAAGTTTTTATAAGTTCTAAATAACATTCAACTCTTTACCTACTTTAACAAAGGCCTTAATTGCTTTATCTAGATTTGCTTTTGTATGTGCAGCTGATAACTGCACTCTTATTCTAGCTTTTTCTTTTGGAACTACTGGAAAAAAGAACCCAATTACATAAATACCTTCATCTAAAAGTTTATTTGCCATAACTTGAGATAACTTAGCATTATATAACATTACAGGAACTATAGCTGCATCTGCACCAACCAAATCAAAACCTGCTTTTTCCATTTCTGTTCTAAAATAGTTTGTATTCCACTCTAATTGATCTCTTAATGAAGTGTCATCAGAAATTAAATCAAATACTTTTAAAGAAGCTCCAACAATTGCTGGTGCTAAAGAGTTTGAAAATAAATAAGGTCTAGAACGTTGGCGTAAAATTTCTATAATTTCTTTTTTACCAGTTGTATAACCTCCCATAGCTCCTCCTAAAGCTTTCCCTAAAGTACCTGTAACAATATCCACTCTGTCCATTACATTCTTTAACTCAACAGTTCCTCTACCTGTTTTACCTATAAAACCAGTAGCATGACATTCATCAACCATAACCAAAGCATCATATTTATCTGCTAAATCGCAAATTTCATCGAGTTTAGCGACAATACCATCCATAGAAAAAACACCATCTGTTACTATAATTTTAAAACGATGATTTTGTGTATTTGCCTCAATTAATTGTTCCTCTAAAGAATTCATATCGTTATTATGATAACGATAACGAGCTGCTTTACACAAACGAACTCCATCTATAATAGAGGCATGATTTAAACTATCAGAAATAATGGCATCCTCTTTTGTTAAAAGCGGTTCAAAAACACCACCATTAGCATCAAAACAAGCTGCGTATAGTATAGTATCTTCTGTATGATAAAAATCTGCAATCTTTTGTTCTAATTGTTTATGAATATCTTGTGTACCACAAATAAAACGAACAGAAGACATTCCAAAACCATGCGTATCCATAGTGTCTTTTGCTGCTTGAATTACTGCTGGATGATTTGATAATCCTAAATAATTGTTTGCACAAAAATTAATAACTTCTTCTCCTGTAGAGATTTTAATAACGGCATCTTGAGAAGATGTAATGATTCTTTCTGATTTATATAAACCAGCATCTTTTATTTCTTGAAGCTCTTTTTTTAAAGTATCTTTAATTTTTCCGTACATTTTTTATTGATTTAAGAAAAACAAAGTTACAAAGTTTCTATCTATTGATTAAACTTCAACAACATCAATTTTATCATTGATGTAAACTAATAGTTTTTTACTAACTTCAAAATCCATTGATGTTAAAACTTGCTGATATTTTAAGAGTTGTTGATGGTGAGTTTTAGACGGATTTCCTGTTTTGTAATCGAGAATTATAACCTCATCATCTTTAAAAACCAAACGATCTGGAATGATAATTTGATTGTCAATATTAACAATTTCTCTTTCATTATAAGCAATTATAGCATCCGAAAAATAATCTTTTAATTTTGGGTGATTTACAACATCATTTACATTTTGAGTAATAGTTGCAAACTGTTCGTCATTTAAAATACCTTGTTGGTGATATTGAGAAATCACCTTACTCGCATCACTTTTGGTAATTATTTTAGAAAAAATCTCGTGAATTAAATTCCCAAAATCAATTGCTTTTCCTTGCTCTGTATTCCATAATTTTGAAGAGTTTGCTAATAAAACCAAATTATGAGCTTGCCAAGGTGTGGAAATAAAATCTTGCTGAATTTCTGCAACATTTTCTGTATTATTTTGGATACTAATTCTGTTTATATCTCCGAATTCATAGGTTAAAACCTCATCATTCCATAGATTTTTTTCTTTTAAATAATTGATAAAAACTCCTGAATAATACTTTGTATTTTCTACTCCTTTTGATGATATTTTATACTCAGTAATAACATGCAGTTGCTCTACTGCTCTGGTTAACGCAACGTATAATAAGTTGAAATTATCCAGCTCTAATTCCTCTTTTTGTTGATTAAAAATCTCAAAACCTCTATCGTTTATCAAAGCCAAATCTTTAGTATTAGAAACTAAAAGTTCTTCGAAATTTTCAAAATCTTCTGGTAATTGATCTAACCAAACTTTTGCATTTATTTGTCGATAAATTTCAACATCACAGGGGAAAATAACCACAGGAAACTCTAATCCTTTAGATTTATGAATGGTCATTATTTGTACAGCATTGGCACTTTCTGGAGCAACAATACTTAACTTGTCTTTTTTAAGCTCCCAAAACTCTAAAAAATCTAAAACAGTGGTTTCTTTTCTTTGTTGTTCTAAAACGACATCTAAAAAGAATTGAATGTAAGCATCAGAAGAATTTATGAGATCAAAACCTCTGATAATTTCTTCGATTTTTTCATAAAAAGGCAATTGATGAAAGTTTGAAACATCAAAAGTGATTCCATATTTTTGAAGTGCTGAAAAGAGTGAAACAACGTCTAATTTTACCAATTGATGGCAAAACTGATGTTTAGATGCTGCCACTTTTAAATGTTGATGCAAAAAGTACACTACTTCAAATCGGGTTTCTTCATCAGTAGGATTTTGAATTATTTGCAGCATATCAATAATAAAATTGATTTTTGTACTATTTTGCAACAATAGCGTTTCTGAAGACACTATTGAAATCCCGTTTTCTGAAAGATAATTGGCTATGGCAATTCCGTCTTTTTTGGTTCTGGTTAAGACACAAATCTCGTTTAACGAAAAAGTGGCTTTAATTTGATTGATTTTCTCTAAAACTTTCTTTGGATATTTTAGTTTTTCATCATCTTTTTCTTCTTCTTTCTGTAAAAAATCTAACGCAACATAACCTCCTTTTTTACTGTTTTCCAACTGCTGATTCCCTTCTAAAAACAAATTTTTATAAGATTCATTTTGAAGAAAATTTGAAGTATGTTGAAAAAACGAATTGTTAAAATTGATGACTTCAGAATAGCTCCTAAAATTAGTTTCTAAGGTTTCGATTTTCTTTTCTACAAAAAACGGATTTTCGATATCAGCACCTAAATTTATAAACTGGTCTGCTTTTCCTCCACGCCATCTGTAAATTGCTTGTTTACCATCACCAACTAGCAACAAATTGCTGTTTTCTTGCGCTAAAGCATTATCTATTAACGGAATTAAATTTTGCCATTGCAACTCTGAAGTATCTTGCATTTCATCAATAAAATAATGTTGAAAACGCTGCCCAATTCTTTCGTAAATAAAAGGAGCTGGTTGGTCTTTTATATGATCAGAAATTAATTGATTGAACTCAGCATTTAACCTAATATTATTATCCTCTTTTATCGTTTCTAATTCTTGATTGATATTGTTTAAAACGGCTAAAGGAATGATGCTTTTTAATGCTAGTTTATTCAATACAAATTGACCGTAAATTTCTTTTGCTTGTTGATAAAACGACACAATTTCTGGAACAATATTTTCTATAGTTTGCGCTGTGGCCTCTTTTGTTGATTTGTTGTAATACTGATGATTTTCAATTGCTTTTTCAATGGTTGCACTTCGTCCTACAAAATTAAAATCGAAGCCTTTTTGACTGATTTCTTTAAAAAAATTAGGAATTGTACCTCGCGTAAAATCTTTCGTTTCTAAATCATTTTTAGCCAATATCTCTAAAAAATCACCACCTACTTGTTGAAATATTTTTTTTAACTCTTTTTGATTGCTAAAAAGTTTGGTTTTTAAATTGGTAAAATCATCCAATTGTTTATCAGCTAATTTTCTAAAATGCTTAACATCTTCCTCATTTAATAAAATTTTAGCAAACTCATTTAAATCTCTAGAAATATCCCAAGATTTGTCATCATCTGTTTTATCTAAAGAATAATCAATAAGTAGTTTCGTAAGTTTTTGATCAGTACCTATCTTTGAAATTAAGACATCAACAGCCTCATTCAATAACGAAACTGCATCCATTTCTACTTCAAAATTAAGTGGCAATCCTAAGTCATATGCAAAATTCTTGATGACTTTATGGGTAAAACTATCAATCGTAGTAATTGAAAACGCTGAATAATTTTGCAAAACAGCTTCTAAAATCTTTTTACTTCTTTCTTGAATTGTAGTTTTATCTACTGTAGTTTCTTGTAAAATAATCTTGAGTAAATCATTTTCTTTTAATGCTGTAAAATCTTCTAAATTTTGCAAAACTCGCTCTTTCATTTCACCAGCAGCTTTGTTGGTAAATGTAATTGCTAATATTTTTTGAAAAGTGTAAATATCTTCTGAGGTTAACAACACCTTAAGATATTCTTTAACTAAAGTAAATGTTTTTCCACTTCCTGCAGAAGCATTGTACACTTGAAAAGTCGAGGTTTTTTGCACAGCGTAATTTTACTGCAAAATAATCATTTTAAAGGCAAGACACAAAAAATTGAGACAAAAGAAAAGCAGCTCTTTGATTAAAAAAGCTGCTTTATATATATTTTAAAAAATGAATTGATTTTATCCTAAACCAACATCTAAAGACATCATTACAATAAAACCACCTATAAAACCAAGTGTGGCAATATCTGTGTATTTGTCTCTCTGTGTTTCTGGTATCACCTCTTCTACAACCACAAAAATCATGGCTCCTGCAGCAAATGCTAAAGCATAAGGTAAAATTGGTGTGAAAAAAGAAACTGCTAACGCTCCTAAAACAGCGGCTACAGGTTCTACAATTGCAGATAATTGCCCATACCAAAAACTTTTAAACCTTGTCATACCTTGTCTTCTTAAAGGCATGGCTACAGCAAAACCTTCTGGAAAATTTTGAATTCCTATACCAATTGCCAAAGATATTGCAGCAATAATCATTTCTGTTTGTTCTACACCTACTAAAGTAGATGCTGCTCCAAATAAGACACCTACAGCTAATCCTTCTGGAATGTTATGTAATGTTATGGCTAAAACTAACAAGGTTGTTCTATGCAAATCTGTTTTAACACCTTCTTTTTCGTTTTCTTTAAAATTAATATGCAAATGTGGTAGAATTTTATCCATACCAAACAAAGCCATAGCTCCTAATGCAAAACCTACAGCAGACGGAATTACTTTAACAAAACCCTCACCTGGACTATTGTCTATAGCTGGTGCTAATAAACTCCAAAAACTTGCTGCTACCATAACTCCTCCTGTAAAACCTAACATTCCGTCTAAAACAGCTCTGTTCATTTTCTTAAAAAAGAACACCAAAGCAGCCCCTAAAGCTGTTAAACCCCATGTAAATAAAGACGCATACAAAGCAGCTTCTATAGGGTGCGCTTTACCAAAAGCAACTAATTGATCGAAGAAATTCATATTTTTTTTATGTATAAATTGTTAGCTATTTTCTTTGAGATCGATAATTTCTCATCTCCAGCTTTTATGTATAAAGAATCGTCAAAATCTTCTTTTTCTAAAACCGTTATTTTTTTTCCTAAAGTGATGCCTTTCTTATCTAAAAATTGTAAAAATTCTGATGAAGAATCATCAACACCAACACAAATTCCAGTTTCGTTTTTTGCAAAGGTTGATAACAAACTTTTTTCGATTGTTTTTAAGTTACCTGCTTTGTCAGGTATAGGGTCTCCATGAGGGTCATGTGTTGGAAAACCTAAAAGCGCATCTAATTGATTGATTAATTTTGGTGATTTTATATGCTCTAACTGTTCTGCAACATCATGAACTTCATCCCAAGAAAAATTTAATTTTTCTACCAAAAAAACTTCCCACAACCTGTGTTTTCTAACAATATTAGCAGCAATCTTCTTCCCTAAATCAGTTAGTTTTACACCTTTATATTTCTTATAAACCACAACTTTTTTCTCAGATAGTTTTTTTATCATATCTGTTACAGAAGAGGCTTTCGTTTCTAATTGTTCTGCGATAGCATTTGTACTGATTCCTTTATCAGAACCTAACTCTAAATGATATATTGCTTTTAAATAATTTTCTTCAGAAAGGGTAAACATCACTCAATTTTAAAAGAACAAATATATACTTTTTATTTTAATCAAAATATATTTTTAGACAAGTCTAAAATAAATTTTATATTTGTAAAAAATAAATTTATGAAGTATCTAATTTTTATTTCTTTTTTATTAACAACCTCTTTTATATTTGGCCAAACTGTTAATGGAAAAATAACTACCAAAAAAGGAAAAGTAATTCCTTTTGCGTTTGTTTATGTTAGGGGTGAAAATAATGGGACATCTTCAAATATAAACGGTTTTTATAAACTTGAAAATGTATCTGGTAAAGCTACCATAGAAGTAAGTTATCAAGGATACAGAAGAGCAAACAAAACCATTACAATTTCAAAAAAAGAAAATAAAACCCTAGATTTCATTTTAATTGAAGATCAATTAGGTTTAGAAGAAGTTGTAGTTACAGCTACTAGAAATCGTGTTGAAAAAAGAAAAGCACCTGTTGTTGTTTCTACCATAAAACCCAGGTTATTACAAGCTACACAATCTATATCTATGGCAGATGGTTTAAACTATGCTCCTGGAATTAGAGTTGAAAACAATTGTCAGAATTGTGGATTTACACAAGTACGTTTAAATGGTTTAAGTGGTGGTTACACTCAAGTTCTTTTAAATAGTAAACCCGTTTTTACTTCGTTGATTGGTGTTTATGGCTTAGAACAAATACCAACAAATATTATTGAACGTATTGAAGTTGTAAGAAGTGGTGGTTCTGCTCTCTATGGTTCTAGTGCAATTGCAGGTACTATAAATGTAATTACAAAAGACCCTATTTTAAATACTTGGGAAATAGGATCAAATTTGGCATTAATTGATGGCAAAACGACTGATAAAACGTTAACTTTTAACAATTCGTTAGTTGCTGATGATTTAAATAGTGGCGTTTCCTTTTTTGGTAACTACAGAAATAGAGATGCTTTTGATGCAAATGGAGATGGTTTTACAGAATTAGTAGCCTTAAAAAATACAACTGTTGGCGCCAATGCTTTTCTTAAACCCACAGAAAGAAGTAAATTTAGTTTGAACTTGGCTTCAATTCAAGAATATAGAAGAGGAGGAAATCAAATAAATTTAGCACCACAATTTACAGATATTACAGAAGAATTAGATCACGACACTTTTATTGGCGGTTTAGATTATGAACATTTTAATAAAGATGATACTCAAAAAGTGAAAATCTACACTTCAATTTCCAATACAGACAGAAAAAGTTATTATGGTGGTTTAGGAGGAGGAAGAACGCGTCAAGATAGTATTACAGCTAACAATGCTTTTGGTACCACAAAAGATTTGGCCTGGGTTAATGGTGTTCAGTTTACAAAATCGTTTAAAAATAACGATGTTTTAACTATAGGATCAGAATTAAATCACACCAATACTAGAGATGAAATTTTAGGTTATAACAGATTAATAGATCAAACTGTAAATTCTTTTGGTTTATATGCACAGTACGAATGGAAACCTTCGGAAAAATTCACAGCCTTATTGGGTGCAAGATTTGATAATGTTGCTGTAGATGGAAACTATACTGTTGGAGGTATTGATAGAGATGTAGATGTAAATCAAAATGCTTTATCACCAAGATTAACAATATCTTATCAATTTACAGATGAGTTGAAGTTTAGAGGTGGTTATGCAAGAGGCTTTAGAGCATCGCAGGCGTTTAATGAAGATTTACATATTTCTAGTGTTGGTGGTGAACCCAGTTTTGTAATCCTTTCGGACAATTTAGAAACTGAATTTTCAAATGCTTTTACAAGTTCTTTCAACTATTCTAAAAACATTAATTTATTACAATTAGATTTTTTACTGGAAGGTTTTTATACCACATTACAAAACCCTTTTACTATTGTAAGTACTGGAGCAGTTTTACCTAATGGTTCTATTTTAGAAGAAGTTAGAAATGGTTCTGGAGCCAAAGTTTATGGAAGTAATTTTGAGTTTGGTGTTTCGCCAAACCCTCAACTTCAATTTCAAGTAGGTGGTACAATTCAAAAAACTGCTTACGATAATCCTCAAGTTCTTTTTGAAACAGATGGCTCTGTTCTTGGAGAAACTGATATTGTTATAAATGAATTTCTAAGAAACCCTGATTTTTATGGATATTTCAATACAAGTTGGTTACCTAATGAGAAATTTAATCTTGATGTAACTGGAACCTACACAGGCAGTATGGTTGTACCTTTAGTAATTAGCGACTCTGGCTTTTTACAATTGAATGAAGTAGATCCTTTTTTTGATGTGAATTTAAAACTAGAATCTCATCTTGATTTTAATGAAAATTTTATGACGTCTTTTTCTGTGGGAGTTAAAAATATTTTCAACAGTTATCAAAGTGATTTTGATACTGGTCCAACTAGAGATTCAGATTATGTTTATGGGCCAAATGCACCAAGAACATTTTTTATCGGTTTAAAGTTTGGTAAATTGCATTAATATGAAATTAAATGGTTTTCTTCTCTGTCTTATGTTGATGATATTGATTAATGACATGAATGCTCAAAAAAAAGAAATTCATTGGCTAAATTTTGAGCAACTCGAAGATGCTTTGCAAAGTAAACCTAAAAAAGTATTCATTTCTTTTTATGCAGATTGGTGTGTTTATTGTAAAAAAATGGATAAAGTCGCTTTTAAAAACAGCGAAGTTATCGCTATTTTAAATTCCAATTATTATGCTGTAAAAATGGATGCTGAATATAAAGGATCTATTTTTTTTGGAGGAAAAGAATACGTAAACCAAGAATTTGGAAAAAGCAGAAAACCAACTCATCAAATTCCGCTTTTATTAGCACAAAGAAAAAATAAACCTTTCAGTTTACCTGTAAATTTGATTTTAGACAAAAACTTTAAAATCGAAAAAAGATTTTTTGAATATTTATCACCTAAAAAAATGATATCAATCTTAAAATAAAATTTTAAAAAGTGATACGACTATTGTTCCCAAAGCCTTTTATTTCTAGAAGGACTAAAACTGTACACTATTCCTGCTGAACCAAAAAAATGTGATTTTTGCAACTCACCACCAATGGTACTAACTTTGTACATCAATTGCGCATTTAAACCGATATTTTTAGAAACCCAAAGTGTACCTCCACCACCTAAATTTAACGTTAAACCAGAATCTAAAAGGTTTACAACACCAACACCCGCTAGCAAATAAGGTCTTAAAAAGGAATCTGGATTAAAAATATCGTAACTTAAATTAAAATCGGATGAGAAATATTGTTGTGTATCGTTAATCGCATTCGAAAACATAACAGAAATAGTCACTTTTTTTCCTAAATACCTACTAACACTAATTCCTGGTAAAGTGGCAATATATCTACCACCAACTGTAGGTCCATCTTCAGAAGAATATAGAACTGAGCTTGTATTTAAACCAATACCCCACTTTTCGCTAAGCTCTTGAGCCCTTAAACTATTGGTTGATAAAACGATTACCAACACAATTTTTAACAATTTAGATTTTATCATAACACTACCTTTTTTTCAAAACAATTAATCAAAGCACTGTCTACTAACTCGAGATATTTAATCTCCAAAAAGGGTATTAGTGGTGTTAATTTTCGATTAGATTCAATCCACATAAAACGAACACTTAATCTTAAATTAAAACCATTTAATCTATATAATTACCACTTATACCATTCAGTAGCGTTGCAAATATATTCTATTCCATAAGAAAAGAAAATTCTGGGTGGTATTTTATTAGATAAAAGAGTGTGCATTTATGAAAATTTTATAAGTTGATTAAGCATCGCCCAATAAACCAATGTTTAAAAAACTATAGTTGTATTATGAATCGTAAAAAGTTTAACAAGAGATGAACTTTACTTATTGACTTTTAATAATAAAGAGCAATTTTGCACGAAATGTTCTTATAGCTAAGAAATTTAAAATCGTTAATTTTATTACTATAACAACTGGAAATTTTTAAGTAAAGGTAGAATTATAGAGATATCTTATTTTCTCATGATGAAACTTGTATAGACATGTTTTTTTTTGCGATAACATTGATAACATTGATAACATTGCTTTCCTATAATAAATTACTACTCGAAAAACCGATAAAAGTTTTATTATGCTAAATTTTTAAACGCAAGTTAATGTTCCATTTCCCATAATCTCCTTCTTGTTTTACGTATACCTTTACTAGAACTACCTATTTTAAAACGATACACAATACCACCACTAGCAAATATATGTGATGCTTGGCTTTGAAAACCTGAGTTGTTATATTTATATAACAATTGTCCATTGAGGCCAATATTATCAAAAAGCCAAAGAGATCCTCCAAAGCCAAAATTAATTAGAGGTAGCGTAAACCGAGTATCAATTAAACTGCCTCCAACTACAGAATATACATTTAATAAATTTTCTGATGTACCGAAATCGTATCTTATTTCACCATCAAAAGTTAAGTATTTTTTTTGTTCTTGAACAGACTGTGAAAACAAACCTGCAATTGTCGTATTTTTAAATACATATCTGGCAACAGACAATCTTGGGAATTGCTCTGAAAACCGATAACCAATTTTATCTAAATCTTTCTCGGAATACAGTAATCCTCCTAACCCAATTCCTACTGTCCATTTATTAGTAGAATCTTGACTCTTCACTGACAATACACTCAAAAACAGTAATATGAATACATATTTTTTATAACTTTTTTCTTTCATAGCAAATAATTTAATTTCTTTTAAGATTAAAGATATTGATTTTTACGAGAAAAGAAAATTCTTAATGGTTTTTTATTACATAAGATAGTACATTTGTGAAAAATTATTAAGTTGAGTAGGCAACAAATTGTTAACCAATACCAAAAATCTGCAGGTATTTTGCAGATATTTAAAGAACTACAACAAGACAAAACCCATTTTCAAACTACAAATTTGGTGGGTTCTTCGTTGTCTTTTGTTATATCTGAAACATTTAAAAAAGCAAATAAACCGTATCTATTAATTTTTAATGATAAAGAAGAAGCTGCCTATTATTTAAATGATTTAGAACAATTATTAGGCGATAAGAATGTATTATTTTATCCAGGATCTTATAGAAGACCTTACCAAATTGAAGAAACCGACAATGCCAATGTTTTATTACGCTCAGAGGTTTTAAACAGAATCAATTCTCGTAAAAAACCGGCTATAATTGTCACCTACCCTACTGCTTTGTTTGAAAAAGTAGTTACCAAAAAAGAATTAGAAAAAAACACACTTAAAATAAATCTTGGCGAAAATTTATCGCTAGATTTTGTAAACGAAGTTCTTTTTGAGTATAAATTTAAACGGGTTGATTTTGTTACTGAACCTGGAGATTTTTCTGTAAGAGGTGGAATTATAGACGTGTTTTCTTTTTCAAATGATAAACCTTATAGAGTAGAATTTTTTGGCGATGAAATTGATAGTATTAGAACTTTTGATGTAGAAACACAACTCTCTAAAGAGAAATTAAAAAAAGTTTCTATAATGCCAAATGTTGAAAATAAAACTTTACAAGAAAACAGAGAGAGTTTCTTAAAGTATATTTCATCAAAAACTGTAATTTTTACAAAAAACATAAATCTATTAACTGGTAATTTAGATAAATTCTACAAAAAAGCAGAAGATGCTTTTGCTAATTTATCCAAAGAAATTAATCATGCAAAACCTAAAGAATTATTTTGTGATGGAGAATTTATTAAGAATCAACTCCAAGATTTTACTTTAATCAGCTTAGAATCAAACTCAAAACAGAATCAAAATAAAGTTACCATAAATTTTAACACACAGCCACAACCTTCTTTTAATAAACAATTTAATTTATTGATTGAAAATTTAAATGAATACCATAAAGCTGGGTTTACCAATTATATTTTTTGCGCCAACGAACAACAAGCCAAACGTTTTCATGATATTTTTGATGACGCTAAAGAACAAGTACATTATGAAACCGTGGTTTTTCCTTTATATCAAGGTTTTGTAGATGTTGATCAAAAATTAGTTTGCTATACAGATCATCAAATTTTTGAACGTTATCATAGGTTTAGACTTAAAAATGGTTATGCCAAAAAGCAGGCCATAACACTTCAAGAACTCAATAAACTAGAAATTGGCGATTATGTAACGCATATGGACCATGGAATTGGAAAATTTGGTGGTTTACAAAAAATTGATGTTCAAGGTAAAAAGCAAGAAGCCATTAAACTAATTTATGGAGAGCGTGATATTTTATATGTAAGTATTCACTCGCTACACAAAATTTCTAAATTTAATGGTAAAGATGGTAAAGCACCTAAAATTTACAAATTGGGTTCTGGTGCTTGGAAAAAAATCAAACAAAAAACCAAAGCCAGAGTTAAACATATTGCATTCAATTTAATAAAATTATATGCAAAACGTAAGCTCGAAAAAGGATTTGCGTTTGGTCCAGACACGCATATGCAGCATGAATTAGAAGGTAGTTTTATGTACGAAGATACTCCAGATCAATTTACAGCCACCCAAGCCGTAAAAACAGATATGGAAAAAGAACAACCAATGGACAGGTTAGTTTGTGGTGATGTTGGTTTTGGAAAAACAGAAGTTGCAGTAAGAGCTGCTTTTAAAGCTGTTGATAACGGAAAACAAGTGGCAATTTTAGTACCAACTACTATTTTGGCGTTTCAACACTATCAAACATTTACAGAACGCTTACAACATTTCCCCATCAAAATAGACTATTTAAACCGATTTAGAACTGCAAAACAAAAAAAAGCAGCGATTGAAGGTGTAAATGATGGAGCTGTAGATATTATTATTGGCACACATCAATTGACTAATCAGCGTATAAAATTTAAAGATTTAGGGCTTTTAATTATTGATGAAGAACAAAAATTTGGTGTAGCTGTAAAAGACAAACTCAAAACTTTAAAGGAGAATGTAGATACGTTAACCTTAACTGCTACTCCAATTCCGAGAACTTTACAGTTTAGTTTAATGGCTGCAAGAGATTTATCCGTCATAAAAACACCTCCACCAAACAGACACCCAATTGAGAGCCATGTCATTCGTTTCTCTGAAGAAACCATTCGTGATGCTATTTCTTACGAAGTTTCTAGAGGAGGCCAAGTTTTCTTTATTCATAATCGAATAGAAAATATTAAAGAAGTAGCTGGTTTGTTACAAAGGTTGGTTCCATCTGCAAAAATTGGCATTGGTCATGGACAAATGGAAGGTAAAAAACTAGAAGAATTAATGCTAGGTTTTATGAATGGTGATTTTGATGTGTTGGTTTCTACAACCATAATCGAAAGCGGATTAGATGTTCCAAACGCAAACACCATTTTTATAAATAATGCCAATAATTTTGGTTTGAGTGATTTGCATCAAATGCGAGGAAGAGTGGGACGATCTAACAAAAAAGCGTTCTGTTATTTTATTACACCTCCTTATCATATGATGACAGATGATGCTAGAAAACGAATAGAAGCCTTGGTTTTATTTTCTGATTTAGGAAGCGGAATTAACATTGCCATGAAAGATTTAGAAATTCGTGGTGCAGGAGATTTACTAGGTGGTGAACAAAGCGGATTTATCAACGACATTGGATTTGATACTTATCAAAAAATATTGCAAGAAGCTATTGAAGAATTGAAAGAGAATGAATTTAAGGAGTTGTATCCAACAGACGATTCTAAACCAAAAGATTTTGTAAAAGAAGTACAAATTGATACGGATTTTGAAATTCTTTTTCCCGATGATTATATCAACTCAATAACAGAAAGATTAGCTTTATATAATAAATTAGGAAACTTAGAAACCGAAGATGAATTGCAAACTTTTGAAACGGAAATTATTGATAGGTTTGGAGAGTTCCCAACACAAGTTGAAGATTTATTAGACTCAGTTCGTATAAAGTGGTTGGCAAAAGAGTTAGGTTTAGAGAAAATCATCTTAAAACAAAAAAGGATGATTGGTTATTTTGTTTCTGACCAGCAAAGTGAATTTTATCAAACAAAAGCTTTTGCTAAAATGTTACAATTCGTGCAACAAAACCCTAAAAGTTGTGTAATGAAAGAAAAACAAACCAAAAACGGCTTACGTTTATTGATTACTTTTATAAAAATTGATACTGTAAAAAAAGCGTTACAAAAATTAGAAAGCATTTAGAATGGCATCATTATTTGGACATGCTTTTATGTCGATAGCGCTAGGAAGTAGTTTTTCTCGGAAGCAACAAACTTTAAAATTATTTTTACTTGCAGTTATTTGTGCTATAATTCCTGATGCAGATGTACTAGGTTTCAGTTTTGGGATACCTTACGATAGTTTTTGGGGGCACAGAGGTTTTACACACTCATTACTATTTGCCTTTTTATTATCAATCTTAATAGTTGTTCTTTTTTATAGTACACAGTTTTTATCTAAAAAAGGAATCACTTTAATCTTCTTTTTCTTTTTATGTACTTCATCTCACCCAATTTTAGATGCTATGACTTCTGGTGGATATGGAGTAGCGTTTTTAGCTCCTTTTGATAATACGCGTTATTTCTTCCCTTGGAGACCAATTAAAGTTTCCCCTTTAGGTATTGCAAATTTTTTCACAAAAAGAGGTTTAAACATAATTTTAAATGAAATAATTTGGATTGGAATTCCTGGTACAATTTACATTCTTTTCAACTTTATTTTAAAAAAAGCGAACAAAACTAAATGACAGACCAAAACCATACAAAACATTTATCAGTACTTTTTATAGCAACACTTTTTATTAGTACATCTGGTGTTTTAGGAAGATATATTGCAATGCCTCCAGAAGCTATTATTTTGTTTAGAGCGCTTTTAGCAACAATTTTTATTTATATATTTTGTAAAATTAAAAAAGTAAATCTATCCATTTATTCTAAAAAAGATAAAATCTCATTTTTAATAAGTGGTTTTTTTATGGGTGCACATTGGGTTACTTATTTTTACGCTTTAAAACTTTCTAATGTAGCCATTGGTATGTTATCTATGTTTACTTTCCCAATTATGACCGCTTTTTTAGAGCCATTTTTCTCTAAACAAAAACTCAGTTTTGTTCATGTATTTTTAGCGATGTTGGTATTGGTGGGTATTTACTTTCTAGTACCAGATTTTTCTATAGAAAACAACCAAGCCAAAGGTATTTTATTTGGTATATTTTCGGCATTATGTTATTCGCTTCGAAATTTAATCACTAAAAAAAGTGTTACAAATTATAATAGTAGCGCAATTATGTTATTTCAACTAATAACAGTTTCTGTGTTACTTTTACCAGTTTTATTTATTAGTGATATTTCGAATCTAGAAAGTCAATTGCCATTTTTACTCTTAGTTGCCTTAGTAACCACAGCTATTGGGCATACTTTGTTGGTAAATTCGTTACAATACTTTTCGGTTTCTACAGCAAGTATAATAGGTAGTGTTCAGCCTATTTTTGGAATTATTATTGCCTACTTATTTATAAACGAAGTACCGAATAAAAATACTTTTATAGGTGGAAGCTTAATTTTGATAACCGTAGTTATTGAGAGTTTACGAAGTAAAAAATAAGCAATCTACACCAATTAAAATCGTAGATATTGATAAACGCATTGGTTTAACTTACACTGCCACTTTGCCTTTAATATGCGGATGTGGATTATAATTTAACAATTCAAAATCATCAAAAGTAAAATCTTCTATATTTTTTATTTCAGGATTAATTTTCATTGTGGGTAATGGCCTAATATCTCTAGACAATTGCAATTCTAATTGCTCTACGTGATTGTTGTAAATGTGTGCATCACCAAAAGTATGAATGAATTCACCTGCTTCATAACCGCAAACTTGAGCAATCATCATGGTAAATAAAGCATAAGATGCAATATTAAAAGGTACCCCTAAAAATATATCTGCACTTCTTTGATAAAGCTGACAAGACAGTTTTCCATCAGAAACATAAAACTGAAAAAAAGCGTGACAAGGAGGTAAAGCTGCTTTGCCATTCGCTACATTTTCTGAGAATGAAACAGAAGTATCTGGTAAAACAGAAGGATTCCAAGCAGAAACCAGCATTCTTCTAGAGTTTGGGTTTTTCTTTAAGGTTGCAATAACTTCTTGTAGTTGATCTACCTCATCACTATTCCAATTACGCCATTGATGACCATACACAGGGCCTAAATCTCCATTTTCGTCTGCCCATTCATTCCAAATTCGTACACCATTTTCTTGTAGGTACTTAATATTGGTATCACCTTTTATAAACCACAATAGTTCATAAACAATACTTTTTAAATGTAGTTTTTTAGTGGTTACCATTGGGAAACCTTCACTCAAATCAAAACGCATTTGATACCCAAAAACACTTTTGGTTCCAGTTCCTGTTCTATCGCCTTTTTCATTTCCGTTTGCTAAAACGTGTTCTACTAAGTCGTGATATTGTTTCATTCTAATGTGTAATCGTTTAAGTGTTCTTTTGTGTACCTGTTAAAACGCAAAATTTTTAAACGTTTAAACAATTACACTTTTTTATCCAATAATCATCCCTGCAATCGTAGCCGACATTAAAGAAGCAATTGTACCACCAATTAAGGCTTTCATTCCAAATTCTGATAAAGTTTTGCGTTGTCCTGGAGCCAGTGAACCAATTCCGCCAATTTGGATTCCTATAGATGCAAAGTTTGCAAAACCACAAAGCATGTAAGTGGCCATAATTACAGATTTATTAAAGGTTAAATGGCTTGCACTTGCTGCATTTTTTAATTCAGCCAATTGAATGTAGCCAACAAATTCGCTTGCTGCCAATTTAATTCCTAATAACTGCCCCATTAATGCCATATCTTCTGATGCAACACCAATCAACCACATTAAAGGTGCAAAAATATAGCCTAAAATAAACTCTAAAGAAAGTTGTTTATAACCAGTATTTGATGCTATCATAGAATTTAAAGTGGTAATCTCTCCTGCCCAACCTAAAATTCCATTTACCATTGCAATTACAGCCACAAATACTAGCAACATTGCACCAACATTTACAGCCAAACGCAGACCTTCTGTAGTACCATTGGCAATAGC
Organism: Polaribacter sp.; assembly: GCF_965660385.1. Classification (GTDB taxonomy): domain Bacteria; phylum Bacteroidota; class Bacteroidia; order Flavobacteriales; family Flavobacteriaceae; genus Polaribacter. The sequence goes on along the minus strand of NZ_CBFHZT010000002.1, from coordinate 15,957 downwards.
ATCTAAGATATTGGACCCTATTTTTTCTTGAGAAACGGTTACATCTGTATTCACTTCTTCCGTTTGTGGATACAAAATTTTTGAGATAACAATAGCACCTGGTGCAGCCATAACAGAAGCTGCTAATAAGTGTTTTGCAAAAACGAGTTCTAATTGTTTATCTCCACCACCTAAAAAACCAATATAAGCAGCCAAAACAGCACCAGCTACAGTAGCCATACCACCAATCATTACCAAAAGCATTTCAGATTTGTTCATTTTCTCTAAATAGGCTTTTATCAATAAGGGTGCTTCTGTTTGGCCTAAGAATATATTTCCTGCTACTGATAAACTTTCCATTCCAGAAATTCCTAAAAATTTAGAGAGACCAATAGCTAGTAATTTTACAACTTTTTGAATGATTCCTAAATAAAACAGCAAAGAAGTAAGGGCTGAGAAAAAGATAATTGTTGGCAAAACTTGAAAGGCAAAAATATATCCAAAGGTATCCATATTACTAACCATACCTGAAAATAGAAATTCACTACCTGCTTTAGTATATTCTAAAATTTCAATAAAAATACCGCCAATAAATTCAAATATTGCTTGTATAAATTTTACTTTTAAGACGCCTATTGCAATTAATAATTGTAACGATAAACCAATACTTACTTTTTTCCAATCAATTGCTTTTTTATTACTACTAAATAAAAAAGCAATTAAAATTAAAACTGCCATTCCTAAAATTCCTCTCCATAAACTATGTATAGAAAATCCTTGGCTTGGTAAAATTTCTGAAGTTGCAACAACTACATCAGCATCCTGAGAAAAAATTGAAGCCGATAAAAAGCAAAGAATTAGAACAAGATTTTTTTTCATAAGTAATAATATAATTTTTACGGACGTTTACTAATCTCGTCTCTAATTTTAGCAGCCAATTCATAATTTTCATTAGCAACAGCATTATTAAGTTGATTGTGTAATTCTTTTAAGGAATAACTCGAAAAATCGTTGGTCTTTTTTGGCGAAACGACTTGAAAATCTATAGGTAATTCTGAGGATTCATCTTTATTTTCAATATCTAATTCTTCTTCAACTTTTAAATAAATACCAGCTTTATCTAAAATGTTTTCATAAGTATAAATTGGAGCATTAAAACGAACTGCAATTGCAATAGCATCCGATGTTCTAGTATCAATCAACTCTTCTACACCTTCTCTTTCACAAATTAAGCTCGAAAAGAAAACCCCATCTACCAATTTATGAATTATTACCTCTTTAACAACAATACCAAAAGTATCTGAAAAAGTTTTAAATAAATCATGTGTTAAAGGTCTGGGAGGTCTTATTTCAGTTTCTAAAGCAATCGCAATAGACTGTGCTTCAAAAGCTCCGATAATAATAGGCAAGGTTCTCGTTCCTTCAATTTCGCTCAAAACTAAAGCATAGGCTCCACTTTGTGTTTGGCTGTATGAAATTCCTTTAATGGTTAGTGGTATTAAACTCATATATCATTCTACAAAATCAAAAAAAAGTAGTTATTCATAAATCATAATAAAAAATACTTTTTCGAGGGCACAATTTAATAAAAATAATAGACTGCACCTTTTTATTTTGCTAGTTTTTACCAAAAGAAAAAACCTATTAGTTTACTGTTCTAATAGGTTTTCATTTAAAAACTGTGTTTGAATATTTGAATTAAGCTTGCTTAAAAGCTTTGAGCTTCTCTATTAATTGTGGCACTACCTCAAAAGCATCACCCACAATTCCATAATCTGCAGCTTTAAAGAAAGGTGCTTCTGGATCTGTATTGATTACTACTTTTACTTTTGATGCATTGATTCCTGCTAAATGTTGGATAGCTCCTGAGATTCCTATAGCAATATATAAATTTGAAGCCACTGGCTTACCAGTTTGCCCTACATGTTCTCCATGAGGTCTCCAGCCTAAATCTGATACAGGTTTAGAACAAGCTGTTGCAGCACCTAGAACATCTGCTAACTCTTCTACCATTCCCCAATTCTCTGGGCCTTTTAAACCTCTACCTGCAGAAACTACTATTTCTGCGTCTGCAATAGTAACTTTGCCTGATACACGCTCTAATTTCTCTGATTTTACATCAGATTCAATTACTTTGGCGTCGAAATTTTCAGTGGTTCCAGCAACAGGATTCTCAAAAACTCCATAAGAATTTTTAGCAACCCCAATAATCTTATGCTTAGTAGTAATTACAGTATTGCTAAATCCTTTATTTGAAAATGCTTTTCTTTTTACAGTAAAAGGACTCGTAGCACTTGGTAGAGCTACAACATTTGATGCATAACCTGCATCTAACAAAACAGCTAATATTGGAGCTAGATGTAAAGTATCAATACTAGAATCTAAAATAATTATTTCTGAACCTAGATTATCAGCAACTTGAGAGATTACAGAAGCGTATTTTTTCGCACTAAAAGTTTTTAAGGATTCATTAGCAACTGTAATTACCTTTTCTGCTCCATAGGTATATAATTCTTCGCTATTATCTGCATTTATCGTTAAAGCAACAACATTACTTTCTAATTGTTCAGCAACCTTTTTTCCATAAGAAACTACTTCAAAAGCATTTTTCTTAAATTTACCATCGGTTGCATTTGCAAATACTAAAACTGACATAAAATTTTATTTTTAAATTTTTTCCTGAACTTCATTCAGTAACTTATTTTTTATTTCGATAATCTTTTTAGACATTCTGAAACCAATTTCAGAATAATCAATTTGTAAGACTATATCACTTTCGCCTCATTATGAAGCAAATTAATTAATTCATCGATATTATCAGCATCAATTAATTTTACAGTACCTTTTGGTGCAGGTTTTTCAAATGATTCTATTGAAGTTGAAGGTGAAGCATCAATTGGTTCAACAACATTTAGAGGCTTTTTACGAGCCATCATTATACCACGCATATTTGGTATACGTAAATCTTTTTCTTCAACAATACCTTTTTGTCCACCAATTACTAAAGGTAGTTTTGTGCTTAATGTTTCATTTCCGCCATCAATTTCTCTGATTGCAGTTACTGAATCTCCTTCTACCTCAAGACCTACACAACCATTAACAAAATTATAATCTACTAAAGTTGCTAACATTCCAGGAACCATTCCTCCATTGTAATCAATGGACTCTCTGCCAGCCAAAACCAAATCATAACCCCCATTTTTAACAACTTCTGCCAACTGTTTAGCTACAGCCAAACCATCAGTAGCTTCAACATTTACTCGAACTGCATCATCGGCTCCAATTGCCAAAGCTTTACGTAAAGTAGGTTCTGTTAACGAACTCCCAACACTTACTACAGTAACTTTAGCCCCTTGTTTTTCCTTAAACCACATTGCTCTTGTTAAGCTAAATTCATCATAAGGGTTTATCACAAACTGCACACCATTTGTGTCAAATTTTGTATCGTTTTCAGTAAAATTAATTTTAGAAGTGGTATCAGGAACGTGACTAATACATACTAATATTTTCATAAAATTCTGTTTTATACTAATTTCTAATAGATGACAAAACTACGGCTTTTTTTTAAAAAATACTATGCATGCATAATAAATTTTAAATAATTTAACATTTTTCGAAATCGATTGAGTATTAAATCAAAATAATTTGAATAGTTTCTAAATATCATTTAAGGAAATGTCAATTAATTGCTTATTTTTGCTTGTCTAAACAAACAACTACAATTAATTCTATATGAAAACAGTTCAATTCAGAGAAGCTATCTGCGAAGCAATGAGCGAAGAAATGCGAAGAGATGAAAGCATTTACTTAATGGGTGAAGAAGTTGCTGAGTACAATGGTGCTTATAAAGCAAGTAAAGGAATGTTAGACGAGTTTGGTGAAAAACGTGTAATTGACACCCCAATAGCTGAACTTGGTTTTGCTGGGGTTGCCATCGGTTCTGCCATGAATGGAAACAGACCAATTGTAGAGTACATGACTTTTAATTTCTCTTTGGTTGGGATTGATCAAATTATAAATAATGCTGCGAAAATTAGACAAATGTCTGGTGGGCAGTTCAATTGTCCGATTGTTTTTAGAGGGCCAACTGCTTCTGCTGGTCAATTAGGAGCAACCCACTCACAAGCATTTGAAAATTGGTTTGCAAACACACCTGGTTTAAAAGTAATTGTACCATCTAACCCTTATGATGCAAAAGGTTTATTAAAAGCTGCGATTAGAGATGATGATCCAGTAATTTTTATGGAATCTGAGCAAATGTATGGGGATAAAATGGAGATTCCTGAAGGAGAATATATTATACCTATTGGTGTTGCCGATATTAAAAGAGAAGGTACTGATGTTACTATTGTTTCTTTTGGAAAAATAATTAAGGAAGCATATAAAGCTGCTGATGAATTGGCAAAAGAAAACATTTCTGTAGAAATTATTGATTTAAGAACAGTTAGACCAATGGATCATGATGCAATTTTAACCTCTGTTAAAAAAACCAATAGAATTGTAGTTTTAGAAGAGGCTTGGCCTTTTGCAAGTGTAGCTTCAGAAATAACCTATAGAATTCAAGATGAAGCTTTTGATTATCTTGATGCACCAATAAAAAGAATTACTACTGCTGATACTCCAGCTCCATATTCTCCAGTTTTATTAGAAAAATGGATACCAAATTCAAATGATGTCATTAAAGCAGTAAAAGAGGTAATGTATTTATAAATACTTAGATATATTAATTTAAAAAAAATCCTTCTTATAATGTTTTGAGAAGGATTTTTTTTGTGCTCTTTTCTTTTTTTCCGAAAACAATTGCGTAAATTAAACTTTATTTACTTTATAAAACCTTACACTTTCGCTACATTTGTTTCGAAATTTTAACAAATTGATATAATTATGAGCGAAAGCAAACCCTTAACCTTTGATGTTTTAATAGAGATTCCTAAAGGAAGTAGAAATAAATATGAGTACGATTTTGCATTACACAAAATTCGTTTTGATAGAATGTTATTTTCATCAATGATGTATCCTGGAGATTACGGTTTTATCCCAGAAACTTTAGCTTTAGATTCAGATCCTTTAGACGTTCTAGTTTTAGGTCATCAACCAACACACCCAATGGTTGTTATGGAGGTAAGACCCATAGGTGTTTTTTATATGACTGATGAAAAAGGTCCAGATGAAAAGGTAATTTGCGTACCAGTTTCTGACCCTATTTGGAGTAATAAATCAGACATTTCAGACTTGAATCCTCATAGATTAAAAGAAATTGAACACTTTTTTCAAGTGTATAAAGATTTAGAAAAGAAAAAAGTTGATACTGGTGGTTGGGGAAATGCAGAAGCTGCTGTAAAAATCTATCACGAATGTGTAGAACGTTATGATCAAAGTGAACATAAGAAAAAAAGAACTTTTACTATTTAAGCTACCAGTTTACTTAAACTTTACAAAACACTCTATTTTTTAGGGTGTTTTTTTATTTTAACACGTAACACTAATCTATAAAGTAATAGATTATAACTATAACAAACTAAACTTTAAATATTAAAATTCAATTTTAAATTCTAATAAAAGTGATATTTATCATAGTATTGAAAATATAATAATATAAGAGGGTTTTAAATACTATATCTTTAATTAACGTGTGCTTTTTTTATCAATTTAATTTTATTACTTTTAGCCTCGTTTTAAAAATTCAATAAATTAAACAAATATGGAAATAATAGTAAACTATTTATGGGGCTTTGGTATTCTAGCTTTAGCATTTGTATTCATTAAAAGCGCTTGGGTTTCTAAGCAAGACGAAGGTGAAGATAGAATGAAAAGAATAGCCAAAAATATTGCGGAAGGAGCAATGTCTTTTTTAAAAGCTGAATACAAAGTTTTGGCAATTTTTGTGATAGCAGTAGCTATCTTATTATATTTTAAAGGATCCGCAGAAGAAGGTTCTAGCGGTGTTGTTGCAGTATCTTTTATAATTGGTGCAATCTGTTCTGCATTAGCAGGGTTTGTAGGTATGAAAGTGGCAACAAAAGCAAATGTTAGAACTACACAAGCAGCAAGAACTTCTTTAGGAAAAGCTTTGGAGGTAGCTTTTGCAGGTGGAGCTGTAATGGGCTTAGGAGTTGTTGGTTTAGGTGTTTTAGGATTAAGTGGATTATTTATGATCTATCAAAACATTTGGTCTGGTGCAGAAAACTTAACACTTGTTTTAAATGTACTTTCTGGTTTTTCTTTAGGTGCATCTTCAATTGCACTATTTGCAAGAGTTGGTGGTGGTATTTATACAAAAGCAGCAGATGTTGGTGCAGATTTAGTAGGTAAAGTAGAAGCTGGTATTCCAGAAGATCATCCTTTAAACCCTGCAACCATTGCAGATAATGTGGGTGATAATGTAGGTGATGTTGCTGGTATGGGTGCAGATTTATTTGAATCTTATGTAGGTTCAATTATTGGTACTATGGTTCTTGGTGCTTTTATTATTACTCCAGATTTCAATGGTATGGGGGCAGTTTATTTACCTTTAGTTTTAGCTGCAACAGGAATTTTAATGTCTATTTTAGGAACCTTTTTTGTAAGAGTTAAAGATGGTGGAAATCCACAAACGGCCTTAAACATTGGTGAGTTTGGATCTGCTGGTTTAATGGTTGTTGCTTCTTACTTTATTATTAATGTTTTAATCCCTGAGGCTGTAGAAGGTTTACCTTTTGGATCTTGGGGTGTATTTATGGCAACTATTGCTGGTTTAGTAGCTGGTTTGGCTGTTGGTAAAGTAACTGAATATTATACGGCTACAGGTAAAAAACCAGTACTTTCTATTGTAGAACAATCTAAAACAGGTGCTGCTACAAATATAATTGCTGGTTTAGGTGTAGGTATGATGTCTACAGCTATACCTATCATTTTAATTGCAGCTGCAATTATTGTATCTCACCATTTTGCTGGTTTATATGGTATTGCAATTGCTGCTGTAGGTATGCTTGCAAATACAGGTATTCAATTGGCTGTAGATGCTTATGGACCTATTTGTGATAATGCTGGTGGAATTGCAGAAATGGCAGAATTACCAAGCGAAGTTAGAGAGCGTACAGATAAGTTAGATGCTGTTGGTAATACTACTGCTGCTGTTGGTAAAGGTTTTGCAATTGCTTCTGCTGCACTAACTGCTTTGGCTCTATTTGCTGCTTTTATGAAAACTGCAAATGTTAGTGCAATTGACGTTTCTCAACCTAGAATTATGGCTGGTTTGCTAATTGGTGGTATGTTACCATTTGTATTTTCTGCATTATCTATGAATGCAGTTGGCAGAGCTGCAATGGCAATGATTGAAGAGGTTCGTCGTCAATTTAGAGATATTCCTAAATTAAAAGCAGCTTTAGAAGTAATGAGAGCTGTAGATTCTGATATGACAAAAGCAACCAAGGAACAAAGAGCAATTTTTGATGCTGCTGATGGTGTTGCTGAATATGATAAATGTGTAGATATTTCTACAAAAGCATCTATTAAAGAAATGGTTTTACCTGGTTTATTAGCTATTGCTGTTCCTGTTGCTATTGGTTTTATTGGTGGTGCAGAAATGTTAGGTGGTACATTAGCAGGTGTAACAACTTGTGGAGTTTTAATGGCAATCTTTCAATCGAATGCAGGTGGTGCTTGGGATAATGCTAAGAAAACTATCGAAGAACAAGGTAAAAAAGGTACAGATGCTCACAAAGCTGCTGTAGTTGGTGATACTGTTGGAGATCCTTTTAAAGATACTTCTGGTCCTTCTTTAAACATTCTTTTAAAATTAATGTCTGTTGTGGCTTTGGTTATTGCACCAAGTATAGCAATGAGTACAGCAAGTGTTTCTGACTACAACAATAAAAAAGAAGTAAAAGTAGAAATTAATAAAACTTCTGGAGATTTAGCAATGGCAACCATTACTACAACCAAAACTGTAAATGGTAAAGTAACTGAAGACATTCAAAAATTTGAAGGCACCCCAGAAGAAATTGAACAAAAAGCAAAAGAAGCTGGAGAGATAGTTAGTGTAAATGTTACTAAAAATAAAAACGAAGTAACAAAACAAGTTGAAGTTATTGTTAAAAAGAAAGAATAACATCAAACTAAAAAATAGTTAAAACAAGTAATGTGTTTTAAAGCAAAAAGCACCTAAATTATGAATTAAGTCATAATTTAAGTGCTTTTTTTATTGCTCAGCTATTATTTTGATGGCTGATAACTATATGTAAATAACTTTGTCCTTTTTTCTTACTGCTCTACTTCTAATTAGCAACATAACAAGTAGCACTAAAAACACATAGAATAAATTTATACGATTAATGCTGTAGCTTCTGCAACACCTCTAAAATCTAAAACTCTTAAAATAAAAGCGTTTCCTACAAAGGTGATTGAGAAACCAAGTGTAATGCATATATTTTAATTTAGCATTTAATTCTTTTATTGGTGCTAAATACTTGGCAACCAAAAAGTGTTTTCCTACTTTTTGTGCACTTTAGAGACACTTTAACAAAAAGACTTTAGCTTATGCATGGTATTTTGATGTTAACTGACACCAAATAAAATGTGTTTTCTTTTTATAATTTAGAAAAAATTTTAGATTACATTTACTGAAATTAATTGATGCTATTTATTAGCAAATATTTATATAGCTATTATTATGAAGCATATTGAAATTAGTGCTGATAGCCCAAAAGATTTTTTAGAACAATTTCAAGATGCTATTGGTGGAGAAATTACGGAACGATGGGGAGAGTCTATTTTAAAAATAAACAATCAAGATGCTATTGGTAGCATAAGATATATTCCTTTTGATTGGGGTGTTCATTTGATGGACTTTAAGATAAAATTCCATAAACAAATTACATTACATTCAAAATCTTACGATGATTTTAATCCAATTCGTTTCATTTATCCTTCAGTTGGTCATTTAAAACATAAATTTGGCAAAGACAACACAAGTAAAGAAGTGAGTCAATTCCAATCTTTAATCTTTACCAATAAAGACGGTGCTTTTAATGATATTATTTTTCCAAAAGATGTACAACTAGAAATTAATGTTATTCAAATTGTTAGAAAACACTTTTTAAAGAAAAAAACCACTAATGTTTCTACTTTAAATAAAAAATTATATGAAGTTTTTATTGATACCGATCACGACAATCGCTTTGTAAATTACGGTACATTAAATCTAAAAATGGCAGATTTAATAAAACGTTTGCATAAGGTTAGAGGAAAAGGAATGTTGCGTATTTTAAAGATAGAATCTTTAGTGTATGAAATTTTATCTGTTCATATTCAACAACATAACAGTTTATTAGATGGCAATGAGGTCCCTGAAGCTATTAGTAATACTGAACTAAAAATTGTGAGAAAAATTGGGTTTGCAATTTTAAAAAATCCTGCAAAGGCATATTCTTTAACACAACTTTCTTTTCAATCTGGTCTAACACAAGCAAAACTACAGGAAGGTTTTAAGTTTTTATATAAAAGAACGGTTACAGAATACATAAGACATGTTCGATTAGAATCTGCTAGAGATATGTTAAAAAATACCGATTTAAATATCTCACAAATCGTGTATAGTATTGGTTTTAGTAGCAGAAGTTACTTCTCTAAAATTTTTAAAGAAAAATATAAAATTACTCCGAATCAATTTAAGAAAAAACTAAAGGTAGTAACATCAAAAAGCCTTGATATTTAAAAAATACCAAGGCTCAAATCAACCAACCATTATCAACTATAAAATGTTGTTAGGTTACTTAAATATTCTTTTTACAATTAACAAAATACCATATTTACTTATGGCTGTAAAAACTGTTTTCATCCAGTTTACTGGTTTTAAGCAATCTTCAAAATTGTGTTTTACAATTTTTAATTCTTCTTCTGCAATCTTTTTTTCAAGTGATAGTTTTTTTAAATCATTTTCAATTTCTGCAAAAGATGTGTAGGCTTTCATAATGGTTAAAGTTTAGTTTCAAAGAATTGTGGTGACATTTTGCTGATAATATTTTTGTCAATAACTTTTCTTAATAAATAAATAAAAAAGCCTATAATCATCAATAAAATTCCCACTAACAAATACCCTAAAGGTGTGTTGTTTAAATAGTCTCCTAAGGCAATTGCGCCTGCAATAGACATAAATATTATACCTACACTAAGTAAACTACCTATTAAAAAAAGTTTGGTTAAGCTACTTATAGAATAGGTTAAAATCTGAAATACCTTAAGTTTACTATATTTATAAGAAACATCTACATACTTCTTACCAATATCAAATCCATCTTCAGAGGTATCTTTTAAAGATTTTAATATATCCATATATTAGGCTGTCTTTTGTAATTTTTTATTCTTTTCTTTTAAATCTTTCAATTTCTTTTCTAATGTAGTAATTACATCTTCTGTTTTATGGCTAACATTAGAGACTACAGATTCTAATTGCGAGTCTAAAGTTTCTTTCTTATCAGAGTATGTAGATGCTACTTTTTCTTTAACATCTGCAGCAGTTTCAATTATCTTGTCTTTTGCATTTACAGCTTCATCAGCAATTTTCTTTCTAGTTCTAATACCTTTATCTGGTGCAAACAATATTCCTAAAGTTGCTCCTATGGCTGTTCCTGCTAATAATCCTACTATTGTATTGGTGTTGTTATTACTCATCTGTAATGGTTTTAATGGTTAAACTTGTGTTTTGCAATTCTATGTTTTTATCTTTACATATCAATACATATCAATTACATTACAAAAGTAAAGGAAGAACATAGTTGTACTTAACTCAATTAAAATGAATGTTAACTCAAATGCCAATAATAGAAAACTGTAAAAAATTATGCATCGTTTTTTGAGCCAACTTATTTATAGATGCTTCTGTAAGTTGTAAAATTCTTGGATAACCACCTGTAACTTGACAATCTCTCATCAATACAATTAACTTTCCTGAGGGTGTTAATTGCACAGTGCCAGGTAAAACAGCAGCTGTTAAAATTTGAGGTAAATTATTAGCGATTTCCTCATGTAACTTGTAACCCATTCTACTATGCTCTTTTGAAATTGAAAATTTATGCGATGCAATTCTTTTTTGTTGCTGTTCATTTAACATATCAAATTCAGGACCTTGAAAACAAGTTATTAGTTGAGATTTAAAATGAGATTTATTTATTTTGATGGATGATTGGGTTGTATTTATATCTTTATCATAAGGTTTGTAAAAGATTTCATCATTTTTTCTAAGGATAAAATCTTTAGTAATATCAGGATAAAAACTTCTACTTTTTAGTTTTATTTCTGATTGAAAACCACCTTTGACAGCCAAATAACAACGAACTCCATAATTTACTTTTCCAAACGTTAAAATATCACCTTTATGTACAAGAACTTTTTTATTAAGTTGAATGGGATTATTATTGATTTTAGGAGAAAAATCTCCACCAGTTATGGTTATTAGTGTAGGTTCTAAAAACTCAAATTTACAAGCACCAAATGTTATTTCTAAAACAGCAGCTTCAAAAGAATTGTTTAAAACAGCATTTGCCAAATCTGCAGCATACGCATCCATTGCTCCAGAAACTGGTACACCTTGAGCAGCAAAACCAACTCTGCCTTTATCTTGTATAGTAAGGTAAAAACCAGCTTTTAAAACTTTAAGCATTTTGCGTCAATTTTTTAATTTGATACTGTTTTGCATTAATTTCTTTTTCAATTCGATAAAACTCAGGCAAAGAAATCGGATTAAATTTAATGCAATCTCCAGCTTTTGCAAAACAGGGATGTTTTTTTTCAACATTAAAAAAGTTTACAGGTGTTTTACCAATAATATTCCAACCACCAGCAGAATTGTTTGGATACACTCCTGTTTGCATCCCTCCTATTCCTACAGAACCTTTAGCAACATGTAATCTGGGGTTTGCTTTTCGATCTACAAAAAGTTGCTCAGGTAAACCACCCAAATACAAGAACCCTGGCAAAAATCCGATAAAATAGATTTTGTACACAACTTCTGAATGTAGTTTGATGATTTCATCAACAGTACTATTTTTTTGTTGCGCTATTTCCTTTAGGTCGATACCAAATTCTAAATCATAGCAAACGGGTATTTGCCAAAGGTGAAATTTCTGCTCAATTTTATTGGAGGTTGATGAATAAATGGATTGAAGAAGCTGTATTTCTTTTTTAAAATTGATAATATGATGACTAAAAACGATGGTTAATGAATGATAACCTTGAATTACATCAACAAAATCAATTCTTTTTTCTGCTATAATTTTTTCTTTAAACAGTATAATATCATTTAAAATGGTATCATCAATTTTTGATTCCCATTCAATTAGTATGGCTTTTTCACCAAAACGTTTATATGTTAGTTGTTTCCCCAATTGTATAACCTAATTTTATTAAATTTTGATGTAAATATTTCACCATTTCAAGTGCATTTTGAGTATCACTATGTACACAAAACGTAGCTGCTTTTATATTTTTTATATCACCAGATATTGTTTTTACATTTTGATATTTTATCATTGATAAAACATGCTGTAAAACTTCATTTTCATCAACCAAAAGAGCGTTTTTATGTTGTCTTGAAACTAAAGTCAGCTCGTTTGTATAATTACGATCTGCAAATGCTTCATATTTAATATTGACCCCATATTTTAAAGCAACCTCCTCTATTTTAGACTGATATGGCACATACAAAAAAACATCTTTTAAATATTTTTCTGTGATTTTGATAAACAAAGTTGCAAATTCTTCATTTTTAGCAATTGCATTGTACAAAGCGCCATGAGGTTTTATGTGATGTATTTTTTCATTAAAAAAAGAAAGTCTTTCTAAAAATAAATCCATTTGATTTTCAATGCTTTTTTGTAAGGCATCATTAGAAATTTTCATCCATTTTCTGCCAAAATTTTCTGTATCAGGAAAAGAAGGATGGGCACCAATTTTTACACCATTATCAATTGCTAACTGCATGGTTTTATCAATCGTAGTTGCATCACCAAAATGACCACCACAAGCAATATTGCAAGACGAAATATATGGCATCATTAAATGTTCATTTTCAACACCTTCACCAACATCACAATTCATATCTATCCTCATATTATACCAAATTAAAAACTTTTAAAATTCCTTTTAATCCTAAAAATAATGCAATCGCAAAAATTACAATCCCGATACTATTTTGAATTTTTGTATTTACAAAAGCTCCCAAAACCTTCTTTTTATTCATTATCCACAATAAAATTCCAGCTATAACTGGCAGAAGCATTCCATTAGCCACTTGTGCAAATTTTATAATTTCAATTGGTTTTATGCCTACTGACGAAAATAAAACCCCTAAAAAAAGAATGACAATCCACACAAAACGAAACGATTTTGATTGCATATTACCTTTAAATCCTAAACAACCTTTGGCTACATAAGCCGCTGCTAAAGGTGCTGTTATAGCAGAAGTAACACCTGCCGAAAATAAACCAAGAGCCAAAAAGTATTTGGCAAATTCTCCATACAAAGGTGCTAAACCTTCAGCTAAATCTGAAGCGTTTACAATATTTTTTGAAGGTATTGACGCTGAAGAAACAATAATTGCTATGGAGACCAATCCACCTAAAATAATAGAAATCATCGTATCTTTTTTAGCAAATTTTAGGTCTTCTTTTTTATTCCATCTTTCTTTTACCAAAGATGCGTGTAAAAACAAATTGTAAGGAACCACTGTTGTACCAATTAAACCAATAATAGTCCATAAACTCTGCTCAGGAAAATTTGGAATAAACATTCCTTTAAAAATTTCTAATAGATTTGGTTTAGTAATTATTGCAGTAAGTACAAATGAAAAGCTCATTAATAAAACAAGGGTAACCAGTACTTTTTCTAAGAATTTATAGTTTCCAATATATAAGAGCATAAAAGCAAGTATACCAATAATTAAACTCATAAAATTGATGGAAAAATCACCAATAGGATATTTGAATTCACCAAATACAGTTTCTAATCCTAAAATTCCACCACTTATATTTCCTGCTTCATAAGCTGCATTTCCAACAACAATTGCAGCTAAAATTAATATAGTAATAAAATGCTTTAAAAAAGGGATTTTAATCTCTTCTCTAATAACTTCTGATAATCCTTTTTGAGAAATAATACCCAATCGTGCAGCCATTTCTTGTAAAACAATCGTTGCAATGATAGATAGTACCATGGCCCACAATAAATTAAAACCAAAATTTACACCAGCCAAAGTACAGAGTGTAACTGTACCTGGACCAATAAAAGCTGCAGCCACCAAAGTACCTGGGCCAATATTTTTAAAGTATTTTTTAAGCATAATTTTGTAAATATCAATAAATATACTTGTTTAAAATAAAAAACACCCCATAAAAGAGGTGTTTGTATTGAAACAATTAATGACTAAAAAATTACTAATATGCATAACGTTGAGGGCCTCCCCTACGAATTTCTTCGTTTGCAAATTCCTCAAATTGTTTAAAATTATGTCTAAATGCATTCGATAATTTAAAGGCAGTTTCATAATACGCATCATCATTATTCCAAGTTGCTCTTGGACTTAATAATTCTGTTGGTACTCCAGGACATTCCCTTGGTTGTGCCACTCCAAAAACGGAATGAATATGGTATTTTTCATAGGTATAATCGCTCAATTCTCCATTTAAAACAGCAGTAATCATTGCTCTTGTGTATTTTAAAGGCATTCTTCTACCCACACCATATTTACCACCAGACCAACCTGTATTAATTAGCCAAACATTTACACCAGCATCTTTCATTTTTTTACTCAGCATTTCTGCATATTTTGTTGGATGTAAAGGCATAAAAGGTGCACCAAAACAAGCTGAAAAACTTGGTACAGGTTCTGTAACACCAGCTTCTGTACCAGCAACTTTGGCTGTATAACCAGATATAAAATGATAAGCTGCCTGAGCTGGAGTTAACTTGGAGATTGGAGGTAAAACACCAAAAGCATCTGCAGTTAAAAAGAAAATATTTTTAGGATTTTTACCAATTGAAGGTTGTTGAATATTATCTATATGATAAATAGGATAACTTACTCTTGTATTTTGGGTGATAGAAGTATCTGCAAAATCTACAACACCATTATCATCCATAACAACATTTTCTAAGATGGCACCCTTTTTAATGGCTGCAAAAATTTCGGGTTCTTGTTCTTTTGATAAGTTAATTACTTTGGCATAACAGCCTCCTTCAAAATTAAAAACGGTATTCTCTGAAGTCCAACCATGTTCATCATCACCAATAAGACTTCTTTTTGGATCTGTAGAAAGTGTAGTTTTACCTGTACCCGACAATCCGAAGAAAATAGCAGTATCACCTGCTTTACCTACATTTGCAGAGCAGTGCATAGGCAATGTATCTTTATAAACTGGTAGTATAAAATTTAAAGCAGAAAAGATTCCTTTTTTAATTTCTCCTGTATATCCTGTACCTCCAATTAAAGCAATTTTTTTGCTAAAATTTAAAATAGCAAAATTATGTTGGCGAGTTCCATCAACAGCTGCATCAGCCATAAAACCTGGAGCATTAATTACGGTCCACTCAGGAGAAAAATTCTTTAATTCTTTTGCTGATGGGCGCAAAAACATATTGTATGCAAACATATTGCTCCAAGGATATTCATTTACAACACGAATATTTAATTTGTAATTTTCGTCTGCACATGCATAACTGTCTCTCACAAAAATTTCTTTATCAGATAAGTAATCAACAACTTTTGTGTAGAGTTTATCAAACTTATCTTCCTCAAAAGGCAAGTTTATTTTACTCCACCAAACCTTGTCTTTTGTAATTTCATCTTTTACAATAAAACGATCCATAGGAGATCGCCCTGTAAACTCTCCTGTATTTACAGCAATTGCTCCTAAAGAGGAAGTTACGCCTTGTTTTTTTTGTTCTATTTCTTCATGTAATTCATCAGAGGTGAGTTGATAACGAATTGTAGCATTCTTGATTCCT
>NZ_CBFHZT010000001.1:84758-188585 GCF_965660385.1 Polaribacter sp. | reverse complement strand
TGTATTGCATCATCTTTACTTTTAGAGGGTGCAAATTTACGTTTATTCTTTGTAAGCGAAAAGAGGAAGTATTTTTAATTCTGGGCTATGATTTAAAAATACTAAATATCATATTTCTTGCATTTTTTTATTGATGAAACTATTTTTACATCTTAATAATTGTACTATTATTAATAAAAAACTTTCCATAAATTATAGAATCTTAAAGCTTTTGTGTAAACTTTTCTTGAAACATCTCTTTTTTTAAGCTTTTCTATTTAATAAAGAGTAGCTATTACTGTTTAGCATCCTTAATAGCTCTTTGTTGCATTTTTTCGTTAGGCACAATAGCTACATTAACTCGTCTGTTTTTTGCTCTACCTTCTGGAGTTGTATTGTCGTATTTTGGTTGCGTTTCACCATACCAAAGTGTTTCGAATCTTGAACTTGCTATACCATCACTAATTAAATAATTGGTTACAGATTTAGCTCTTTTTTCTGATAAAAGCATGTTGTATTCTTCTTTACCTGAGCTGTCTGTATGACCAACTACCAAGATTTTTGTATCTGGAAAATCTGTAAATACTTTTGCTAATTTATCTAAAGTTGCTTGAGATTTTGTATTGATATTAGCTTTATTCGTATCAAAATACACACCACTATTTTCATCAAAAGTAACCACAATAGAATTGTCTACACGTTCTACTACAGCTCCAGGAATCTCTGTTTCAATTTTTTTAGCCTGCTCATCCATTCGTTTTCCGATCAAAACTCCTGCTCCACCACCAAGAACGCCACCAATAGCTGCACCAAGTTTACTATTTTTTCCATTCCCAACATTATTCCCAATTATAGCGCCCAAAAGAGCACCACCTGCAGCACCAATAACTGCACCTTTTTGTTTGTTGTTTGCATTTTTTGTGGCTTCACAATTGGTAAGGGTGCATATAATTGTTAAGGCTAATGTAAATGTGAATATATTTTTTATTGATTTTTTCATTGTATTTATTGTTTTAAAAATTGCATATTAATTAAAAATGGAGTTCCGTTTACATTTATTTTTTGTCTCCAAAACATTGAGGTTTCTGTTAATTCCTTTAAATCAATTCTATACCCTAAATTATCTTCATTATTTTTAGGTTTTAACAAAAAGTCATAATATCCAGAAACAGGATCTACCTCTTGAATAACAAAAATAAAATCTCTATTACCTTCATTACAATCTGTATCGTTTACAGTATACACACCAGTGTTATTGTTGGGCACAAATTTCCATGTACTACCTTCTAAACAATCTTTAGTTGTATCATTAAAAAAGGTAACATTGTAATCACCTGTTTTACTAAAAGTAATGTTGGTAAGTGTCCAATTGCCTTTGATAATTTTGTGCTTTGCTTTTATATTTTTTGATGCTCCACAAGACAGTAAAGTGAGCGTTACAAATAGTATTACTAGTTTTCTCATAAAATAAGTGTTTTCACAAAGTACGTTTAAATTAAATTATATTTTGGACTCATAAGATTAAAAAAATGCTCCATTTAAAAAGAAATCACCTTAATATTTCATTTAAGTATTTCTAATGCTTTTACTTAAACTATCCCTTAGTTTTTTGTTCGTAGTACAAATCTATTTAATCGGTTTTGCACAACAATTTTTTTTCGATAAAGTGAGTTAAAAGCTCTTTAAATTATAGAGAAATTTGAGTTAAAAATAAATTTCTTGTGCTACACGAAATGTATTAGCATGCGCTTCTACAACAATATTTACGTCTTTAGAATACCCACCACCCATGGAACACATTACAGGGATTTTTGAGTCAAAACAAGTTTGTAGCACAAAACGATCTCGTTCTTTGCAACCCTCTATAGAGAGTGAAAGTTTTCCTAATTTATCCGTTTCTAAAACATCAACACCACATAAATAATAGATAAAATCTGGTTTTTCTTGGTTGATAAGTTTCGGTAGAATTTCTTTTAAAATTGATAAATATTCATCAGTTTGAGTATCATTTTTTAAAGCGATATCTAAATCTGATTGTTCTTTTTCAAAAGGATAATTGCTTTTTCCATGCATAGAAAAGGTAAAAACAGTGTTATCATTTTTAAAAATTTCTGCAGTTCCATTTCCCTGATGTACATCTAAATCAACAATTAATATTTTTTGAGTAAGACCTTTATTTTGTAAATATTTTGCTCCAATTGCTTGGTCATTTAGCATACAAAAAGCCTCTCCACGATTAGAAAAAGCATGATGTGTACCACCTGCAATGTTCATTGCAATTCCGTTTTGCAATGCAAATTCAGAGGCTTTCATAGTACCATCTGCAATAATCATTTCACGTTCAATTAAAACTTCTGATAAAGGGAAACCAATTTTTCTAGCTGCTTTTTGGTTAAGAGTAATGTTTAATAAATCGAAAAAATATTCAGGCTCATGAACAGTAAAAAAGTGTTTGTTGTCAGGAATTTCAGGTTCAAAGAAATTTTCTGGATTACAAGTGCCTTCATACAATAATTGTTGGGGCAGCAAATCATATTTTTCCATAGGAAAACGATGCCCTTCTTTTAAAGGATGGTTGTAAATAGGATGATGTGCTATTTTTAGCATTAACTAACTTCCTGCCCGTTTTTAACAGCCTTTTCAGGGGCAACAAAAGCCAATTTTCCATCAGGTGTATCTGTCATTAAAATCATACCCTGGCTTTCTACTCCTCTAATTTTTCTTGGTGCCAAGTTTACCAAAACTGAAACTTGCTGACCAATAACATCTTCAGGAGAAAAACTCTCTGCAATACCAGAAACAATGGTTCTTGTATCGATACCAACATCAACTTTAAGTTTTAATAACTTTTTGGTTTTAGCCACTTTTTCAGCTTCTAAAATAGTACCAATTCTGATGTCTAATTTAGTAAAATCATCAAATTCTATGGTTTTTTTTTGAGGAGTTACCACTTTATTTTCTTGCTCATTAGCCAATTTTGTTGCTTCTAACTTTGCTAATTGTGCATCAATGGTTTTGTCTTCTATTTTAGAGAAAAGTAATTCTGCTTTGTTAATTTGATGATTTGCTGGTATTAAAATATCTTTTTCAGTGATGTCTTTCCAAGAGTTCTCGACTGCGCTCGAACTGACATTTAAAATTGATTTTAATTTTGATGATGTAAAAGGTAAAAACGGTTCAGAAACCACAGCCAAGGCACTAGCTATTTGTAATGCAACATACATAATAGTTTTTACACGCTCTTCATCAACTTTAATCACTTTCCAAGGTTCTTCATCTGCCAAATATTTGTTTCCTAATCTGGCTAAATTCATCAATTCTTGAGAGGCTTCTCTAAAACGATATCTTTCTATAGATTTACCAATGATATTTGGAAACTCTTTTACTGCCGCTAAAACATCTTCATCAACTTCTGTAAAATTGTTGGGTTCTGGTATAATTCCACTATAATATTTATTGGTTAACACCACAACTCTATTGATGAAATTCCCAAAAATAGCCACCAATTCGTTGTTGTTTTTTGCCTGAAAATCTTTCCAAGTAAAATCGTTGTCTTTACTTTCTGGTGCGTTTGCAGTTAAAGTATATCTTAAAACATCTTGTTGATTCGGAAAATCTTCTAAATATTCGTGCAACCAAACTGCCCAGTTTTTAGAGGTGGATAGTTTGTTACCTTCTAAATTTAAAAATTCATTTGCAGGTACATTATCTGGCAAAATAAAATCGCCATGCGCTTTTAACATTGATGGAAAAATAATACAGTGAAACACAATATTATCTTTCCCTATAAAATGAACTAGTTTCGTATCGTCTTTTTTCCAATAATCTTCCCAGTTTTTACCTTCTCTTGCAGCCCATTCTTTGGTTGATGAAATGTAGCCAATTGGAGCATCAAACCAAACGTATAATACCTTGCCTTCAGCACCTTCAACTGGCACTGGAATTCCCCAATCCAAATCGCGTGTAACTGCTCTAGGACGCAAACCATCTTCAACCCAAGATTTTACTTGTCCGTAAACATTAGGTTTCCAGTCTTTTTTATGTCCTTTTAAAACCCATTCACGTAAAAAATCTTCGTGTTTATCTAAGGGTAAAAACCAGTGTTTGGTTTCTTTTACGGTGGGTACGTTTCCTGTTATAGCAGATTTCGGATTGATTAAATCAGTAGCATTATGACTTGTTCCACAGTTTTCACATTGGTCTCCATAACTTTCTTCAAATCCACATTTTGGGCAAGTTCCTACAACAAATCTGTCTGCTAAAAACTGATTTGCCTCAGCATCATACAATTGCGCAGTAACCTCTTCTACAAACTCGCCATCATCATACATTTTAGTAAAAAACTCTGATGCAGTTTGGTGATGAATTTTAGATGAAGTTCTTGAATAGTTATCAAACGAAATTCCAAAATCAGCAAAAGATTTTTTTATGATTGTATGGTATTTATCAATTATATCTTGTGGAGAAACACCTTCTTTTTTTGCTCTCATTGGTATGGCTACACCATGTTCATCAGACCCACAGATGTATGCAACATCTTTACCAATGTTACGTAGATAACGTGCGTAAATATCTGCTGGAACATAAACCCCTGCTAAATGCCCAATATGAATTGGTCCATTGGTATAAGGTAATGCAGCTGTAATTGTATATCTTTTTGGTGTACTCATCATAAGAAAATTTCGTTTGGCAAAAATAGAACTATTTTTACTTTATTTTCTTATTGAAATGAATCAATTAATCTTCAAAAATTTCACCGACATTAAATGATAAATCTGGAAAAATTGTGCTTGTAGCAGTTTCTTCTTCTATTAGCGGTTTTAGACCAATATAAATATCATCAATTAAAACAAAACGATAAATTACTTTTTCATGATAATCTACAATCCAATATTCTTTTACGCCATTTTCTTCGTACAATTCGTACTTGTTTTTCATCTCTTTTTTAGAGTTACCAGGCGATAAAATTTCGATGATTAAATCTGGTGCACCAATACAACCTCTTATATCGAGTTTATCTCTATCACAAATTACACAAATATCAGGCTGAAAAACATTAATAATATCCTCGTCTTTGGTGGAGTTTTTTCTTTTATCAATTAAGCGTACATCAAAAGGAGCCATATAAACTTCACAATTAGACTTATGAAAATGATTTAGAAATACTCTGCTCAATTGACTTACTATTTTTTGATGAGTTCTTGAAGGTGCAGGAGACATTTTAAAGACCTTCCCTTTTAAAATTTCAATGCGTTCTTTAAATCGCCATTGTAAATAATCTGCGTAGGTATAGGTTTTATCGTAATCTAAGATTGGTTCTTCAACTTTATTTTCCATATCCTTTTGTTTTTTTATAAAGTTACAATTTTTTAGAACAGTCGCAAAATTAGGATTATATCAGTATTTTTGATTTTATAATTTATGTAAACTATATGAAAAAGCTTACTTTTTTATTCTTTTTGATTGTCGCTACTACAAATGCTCAAGAAAAATTAAAAACTCCACCTTATTTAAAAATAGGTGATACTATTGCAATTGTTGCACCTGCTGGTATTTTAAAAAATAGACAAGCAACTATTGAAAAAGCTAAAAAATTAGCCCAAAGTTGTGGATTAAAAGTGGTTTTGGGTAAAAATATGTTTAATAATGGAAATCATTTTGCAGGTTCTGATGATGAGCGCTGTCAAGATTTTCAGGAAGCTTTAGACAACCCAAATATCAAAGCTATTTGGGCTGCAAGAGGTGGTTATGGCTCTGTAAGAATTTTAGATAAATTAGATTTTACAAAATTTCTAGAAAATCCAAAATGGGTTATTGGTTATTCAGATATTACAGCTTTTCATAACCATATTCATAACTTAGGTGTAGAAACTTTACACGGAATGATGGCAAGCAGTTTAGAGGAAGAACCATCAGCAATTATTGAAACAATTTCAAGCTTTAAGAATGCACTTTTTGGTGAGGAAATATCGTATACAATACCATCATCTAAATACAATAGAATTAAAAAATCAAACGAAATTCATGGACAATTGATAGGTGGGAATTTAGCCATTTTAACCTCAATGTTAGGTTCTGATAGTCAGTTGAATACTGAAAGTAAAATTTTGTTTATTGAAGAAATTGGGGAGTATAAATACGCTATAGATAGAATGTTGCAAAGTTTAAAACGTGCAGGATATTTTACAAAAGTACAAGCTGTTATTGTAGGTAATATGACTTCCATTAAAAAGAATTCCACAAAATGGGGTAGTTCTATTGAACAACTTATTCTAGATACAGTTCCCAGCGATATACCTGTTTTATTTGATTTTCCTGCTGGTCATGAAGCTGATAATAGAGCTTTGATTTTTGGGAGAGATATTCAGTTGACAGTTGGCAATATGCAGTATTCAGTAAAGTTTGTAGATTAAAATTATTTTTTTATTTCTTCCAAAATTTTTCTAGATAATTCCTTACCATTTTTGTCAATTTTAACAAACCAAACATTTGTTTTACATTTTCTATTGACATCAGTATTGTTTGGGCATTCTTGCTTTGTGCCTTTTAATAAAAAACCTTTATCTGTTTTTTCTGCTGAAAAACCATATTCGTTATAGAAATCTCCATACGTATTTTGCCAAATTTTGTTTCCTTTTTTATCAGTTTTAATAACAAACATATCATAATTACCATTTCCATAAGAACTTGTAGAACCAATAATTAAATAGCCATCTTTTGTGGCTAAAATAGAATTTGCTTTATCATAACTTTTACCTCCAAACTTTTTAAACCAAATTTCGTTTCCATTTGCATAATTTTTTGTTAACAAAATAGTTGAAGAATTTCCGTTTGTAGAACCAATTGTGGTAACTTGAATTGAGCCATTTTCTGTTTTGATTTTAGGTTGAAATTTTAGATTTGTTTTCTTCTTGAATTTGATATTTAAAACTCTATTTGTTGTCAATAAAATTTCTGTAACCCTATTAAATTGATCTCTTTGTATTTTTAAAATATAATCATTTATCAATAATTCATTTCTGTTTAAAATCTCAAGCTTTGATAACCTTTTTCTTTTACCAAAAGAAATTTTAAGCTGGTTGTCTTTCTCTAAATTTATATTAAAAAACACTTCTAATTCCTTAGAATAATATTTACCAACATAGCTTTCTAAATCTGCTTGTGTTGGTTTTTTACCTGCAATTTTTTTATATATTGATATTTTTCCAGATTCGTAAAAAACATTCAATTCATTTTTAAAGAAACCGACTTTTACATTCGGATTTCTTTTCATCTTATAAATATTTTGATTCTCTTGAACTAATTCTCTTGGATTATTATTTCCATTTCTCCAAAACAGTTTGTTTTCGTTTTTTTCAATTCGAATTAAATATGATCCTGGAGAAGTATATTGCCCCACAATATCATTAACCAGACTTAAATTTTGAGTGTTTTTAATTTTATCATCATAATTATTTTTCAACTCTTTAGAAGGCAACAAAACATTCGCAATTTCATCTGCAATTGCACCACTCCAAATTCTGCTATTGCTACTCATCACAAAAACAGTTATTTTTTCTTCTAAATATCTTACAACTTGAGAGTGATAAGAACCTGTTCCTCCTGAATGATGAACCGCATTTCTATTGAGTCTATCTTCTAATTCTAAACCAAAACCATAGGTTGCGATTTCGCTATTTTTTATAGGTTTTTGACTTTCGATTAATAGTCGATTGTTGTTATAATTTGCGTTTTGAACAGCTTGTTCAAATAGTAATTGGTCTTCTAAAGAAGTAAATAAAAATCCATCACCATACAAATTTGTAATCATTGGATATTGCTGCCAAACACCATCTCCCCAATCTGAATATGGCAAAACGATATTAGGAATTACATGCATATAATCTTTTAGAAATTGGGTGTTTTTCATTCCTAAATTTTCAAAAAAGTTTTTAGAATATTTATGAAAATCTTCTCTAGAAGCCACTGAAATAATTTTAGTTAAAATGGTATAACCAGAATTACTGTATAAATATCTAGAACCTGGTATGAAAGCTAAATCTTCTTGTTTTTCTAGCAATTCTAAAGCATCTTTATTATCTAAACCTTCTCTTCTCCACCAAGGATTTTGCTGAATGCTCATTAAATCGTAGAAATCTCGAATTCCACTTGTGTGATTTAGCAAATGTCTAATTTTTATTTTCTCCTTTACATTCGGGTAAAAAGTTGGTAAATATTTTCTAATATCATCTTCTAAACTTAATTTCTCTTCAATTGATAATTGTAAAATCATTAAAGCAGTAAATTGTTTTGCAGTTGATGCAATATTCGATACCGAATTTTTAGTTGCTTTAACTTGATGTTGTAAACTGGCTAATCCTTTCGATTTCTTATAAATAATTTTACCATCTTTTACAATCCCTAAAAAAAGAGCTGGATCATTATCATTTATTTTGGAGTTTAAAATCGAATCGATTTTTGATAATTCAGTTTGTTGCGCAGATAATAACATTGCGAAAAAAAGCATTACTGTAGTAATGTAAAGTTTCATAAGGATAAATTTGTTTTGATGCAAAGATGAAGTATAATTAGATTTTAAGCGCTTCAAATCTCGATTTGAGACTAATTTTTAGATAATTTTTGTATATAATCTTTGGGTGATATTCCTGTGCTTTTTTTAAATGCTCTGTTAAAAGTAGCTTTACTATTGAAACCACATTCAAGAGCAATGCCTAATAAAGTTGATGTTTTATGCTCACCATTTTTCAACTTTTCTTTTACAGCTTCAATTCTATAATGATTGATAAAGTCATTAAAGTTCATCTCAAATCCTGAATTGATACTACTAGAAATAGTTTTTGTATTTGTCTCTAATAATTTTGCTACATCAGAAAGTGATAGTTTTGGGTTTTTATAGACTTTCTCATCATATATTAATTGTAGAATTTTATCTTTCCAAAAATCAATATCAATACTTGTTACTGTTTGTTTTTCTTCTTCAATTAAAATAGGGTTTGTTATTTTTTGGGATACAAAAACAGAAGATTTAATGGTATTTTCATATCCTTTTAAGCCAATGTAAAAAGAAACAAAAGCAAAACTTAAAAAGTACCAAAAATGACTCCCAAATTCTGCCCATTGTTCATTAAAAATAAAAAATACTATTCTTAATATGATGAGTGTCAAAAAAGCGAATAAAAAATTTTGTATCCATTTAAATAAAATTGAATCAGCATAACTAACTGTATCAAAAATTACTTTTTTATACGTCTGATATGCTATCAAACTTTTGATTAAATAAAACGAAATAGAAACAAAACCAAGCAATTGATACCACTTTTTTAAGTCTTTGTCCCTGCCATCTGCGTAAAAATAAAATTCTTCTAAAATCAATTTATCAGTAACAAAAATAACGAGGCTATACAATAGGTATAAAATGGCTGGGATGAAATGAAACCACTCCTTTTTTGAAATTTTATAATCAGGATTTAATAAACATTTTGTGTAGCAATAAATGACAGGTCCAATTAGTAAAACCTGCATAAAAGGGATAAAATATAGAATTTCTCTTGTAGATTTAATCGAATACCAGCCTGCATAACCTAACATATAAGGAGCAATATACATTGCACATAAAAACAATAAGAAACTTAACCATTTGCTGGCTTTATTACTATTATGAATTCCTTTTCTAAACAGCAAAAAAGAAAATACGATTCCATGAAAAAAGAAAATTAATAAGAGTGAGCTTTTTTGCCCAAATCCAAATGGGAAATTCATGAATAAGTTTAAAATTGAAAACTATCCAAACTTACAAAAAATCAGGAATTAAATCTCCTTCTACGCTATATGGTTCAAAACGTGCAAATAACTCTTCTGAATACCATTGTAATTCTCTTGTTTTTTTTACCATTTCTGCATGTTTTGGATTTTGATAAGCATAATTCATCATTGCATCAGCAGAACTCCACAAAGAAAACGTGGCTTGCATTAATAAAGGGAATTCGCCAATTCCTTTAGAGAACACCAACTCGTTATAACCTTCCATTGATTTAGAAACCGAAGGCACGTATTTCCAAAATGTAAAAGCTAATTTTGGTTTAATGGTAGCTCTAGTAATTACTGCTAATGGCTTGTTTTTATCCATTTGAATAGCACTTTTAAACGGATTTTGCTTACTCCATTCACCATGACTTTTTATGGTTTTCATAAACACAATACTAAACTTTGCAGCTGTATTTTTATACTTTTGCATTGCCTCTGATTTTACAAAATTTTGAGCCTGCTCTTCTGTATTAAACACAGTAACAAAGCCATAAGTAGAAAAATCGGGTTTTATAGAAAAACCATTACCACTGCCTGTGCCTAATGGTTTAAAAAATGTAAGTCCTTCAATTTTATCAATAGCAATTGGTGGTCTTCCCATTCTTGCTAAAGCCTGCCAGCAATTTTTAAATCCTTGATATTTAAAAAAAGAAATAACCGTAGTTTGATGCATGGTTTGTTTTTAACAAATTTAATTAATCTGTTTTTGATGGTTCTAAAATTTATGTTATAATTCTTAACTTCGTTTTATGGCACAACACAATGATTTAGGTGAAAAAGGAGAACAACTAGCAGTGGAGTTTTTAATCAAAAATGGTTATAAAATTCTCGAAAAAAACTACCGTTATTTAAAAGCTGAAGTTGATATTATTGCGCAAAAAAATGATACGCTTGCTGCTATTGAAGTAAAAACGAGAACCTCATCTTATTTTGGAAATCCGGAAGAATTTGTAAATCCGAAGAAAATAAAACTACTAATATCTGCTATTGACCATTATGTTGTAGAACGTGATTTAGATGTTGAAGTTCGTTTTGATATTATCGCCATTATCACCAATAAAAAAGAAACCAAAATTGAACATTTAGAAGATGCTTTTTTGCATTTTTAAGTTTTATTAAAAGCATATTTTTTAATCTTTTTGTGCGCTACAAATACAAGCAAAAACTGAAGAAAAAAGTTAAATAAAAATAGAATAAAACTCACAAAAAGATGGGTTTCCAAATCATTTTCTTTCCTAAAAAATAAAAACACAATGCATACCATAGATAATAAGTATGACCGAAAATTTGGATAAGCAGTAACTAACTTTAATGAATTTTCTTGTTTCTTATAAACTAAATAGGGAGAAAAATAATCAGCTTTATTTTCAGGAAGATATAATATTATATATTTATAATTATCTCTAGATTTTACACTTATAGATGTTCCGTTTTTTAAAAATGTCTTTTTAAACTCCTTTTTTGAATAGGGTATAAAATTTCTTTTAATATGATACAAAATGTTAAATTACAATTTCTCCAAAAATGCCTTTACGTCTTTAATAACATTAGGTTTTGCGATTATTTTTTTGTTTTTATCTAACACCAAATAGGTTGGTGTAGAATATACTTGGTAGGTTCTTGCTATTTCATTTTCCCATTTGTTTAAACCTAAAATATTGTGCCAGTCTTTTAAATTATTCTTGGCATATGTTTCCCAAACCATGGCATCGTTTTCTAAAGCAAAAGCTATTACCTTCATATTAGGTTTGGTTTTCATATAGGTATGCAATTGTGGAATTTCTCGCAAACAATGTGAACAACTTGTGCTCCAAAAAACTAATACATAATATTCTGCATCATTTAAAGTAGATAATTTTAAGTTGTTCCCTTTTTCTTTCCAAGAAAAATCAGGTGCAATTCTACCAACTTCAATAGCAAATAAAGCTAATTTTTCTTTCTTATACTTAGCATCCTGCAAAGCAACAGGCAACTTATTATAATGATTTTCATATAAATAGTCAATAATCTCTAGGTTTTTAGTTTCCTCAAACTGTTCTATGATAAACTGAATAATATCTCTCTTATAAGCTTCATCATCAATTTTAGAAAGTATGGTTTTTATAGATTTTTTATGCAATTCTTGTTGCTCTTTGTCATCTTCTGCATAATTGATATAAAAAATATAATCTAATATTCTATTGGTGAGAAATGATGAATTTCTAAGACTTTGGCTAGAAAAATCAAGTCCGTCAAAAAAAGTATTGGAAACATTGTCTAAATAAGCATTTACGGAGGTAAACATTTCAGGTGGATTTGTTCTTGCACTTGCTTTTATAAAAGGTGCAATATATTTATCTGCTGCTATTTTCTCGTAAATAGCTTGTATTGAATCTACTTTTTTTAAAGATTTCTGATAATCTTTGGTTAAATCTAACGTAGGATTTTTTAAAACAGCCACTTGAATAGAATCTAATTTTTGTTGCTCATTTGAAATATCTGATATAAAATCTGCATACATTTTATTCTCTGATGATGCAGCAAATGCAATTGACTGCTGAGGATACTCTGGATTAAAAATAAACGTAACATCTTCTTTATTAAAGAAAAAATCTACAAAACCAGCATCTTGCAATTTATAGGTGGCTCTATATGCCCCTGGTTTTGCAGAAGAAGGTAATGGTATCTCAAAACTGCTTACGGCTTGTTTATTTCCACCAATTATGATAGAATCTGTTTTTATGATGGCATTGTTTACAAAAATTTGTTTTGTACCCTCTAATCTGTACAATATTACCCAGTCTGTTTCTATTTTTGGACTCATAGAGCCTTTAATAGTGTATTGAGCATACGATATTGAAGAAATTAAAAGGAATAGGAATAGTAACTTTTTGATCATTTTTATCAATTTTATTTATTTTCTTTTCAAGAAACATACCAAAAATACCATTTCTCTATTAAATTGAATATATTGTATCGTTAAATTAATTGATTATGTCTTTTTCTGATAAAATTATATGGATTACTGGTGCTTCATCTGGAATAGGAAAAGCCTTGGCTGTTGAATTATCCAACCAAAATGCTACATTAATTTTATCTTCTCGCAAAAAAGAGGATCTAATGTTGGTTAAAAATGCCTGTAAAAATCCTGATGCTATAAAAATCATCACATTAGATTTAGAAAAACATTCAACTTTACAAACAAAAGCAGATAAAGCAATTGCCGCTTTTGGTACAATAGATATTTTAATAAATAATGGAGGTATTAGTCAACGTTCTTTTGCGAAAGATACAAGCCTTGAAGTGGACAGACGTATTATAGATATCAATTATTTAGGTACTGTAGCACTTACCAAAGCCATTTTACCCCATTTTATAAAACGTAAAAGTGGGCATTTTGTAACTACGAGTAGTATTGTTGGAAAAATAGGAACTCCTTTACGATCTAGTTATGCTGCTAGTAAACACGCTTTACATGGTTTTTTTGATAGTTTACGTGCAGAAATTTATAAAGATAATATTGCTGTAACATTAATTTGTCCGGGTTTTGTAAATACTAATATTTCTAAAAATGCATTAACTGGAAATGGTACTCCACAACAAAAAATGGACACTGCTACAAAAAACGGAATAGCACCAAATACATTTGCTAAATTGATGGTAAAATCAATACAGCAAAGGAAAGAAGAGGTATATATTTCTGGAGCAAAAGAAAAATTAGGTGTTTATGTAAAACGATTTATTCCAAAAATATTTTCTGTATTAATTAGAAAGATGAGTGTTACTTAATACCATAAAAATTATAGCTTAACCAAACTTTAATTCAAATTACGTTTTTTTAAAACCTCATGCAAATCATTAGTTGTTTTCGGTTTTTTGATGAGTTTGTATAAAAAATAAATAGGTATTAACATTGGTATAAAAAAACCTATCCTTTTTTTTGGAGCTAGTAGCCAAGAAACTACTCCAAAAATTAAAACACCTGCAATAAAACCAATGAATACTGCATGTATTATTTTTGATTTTTTTAATTTCTTTTTTTCTTCTAGTAGTTCTTTATCTGTTAATTTTAGTAAATCTTCTTTTTCCACATTTGTTCTTGTTTACAAATTATTAGTTAAAATAGTCTATAGCCTCAAAATAAGAAACAATAGCTTCCTTCATTAAAACAGTTTGTTCACCAGGCTTTAGGTTGGGTAATTCTGTAAGTACTTTATAATGAGGCCAGCCATCATCATCAAAAAAATCGAATTCGTAATAGCCATAAGGCTCTAAAAGTTTACATATAGCAATATGCATCAGGTTCATTTTTTCGTCTTTTTTAAACTTTCTATGGCCTTGCCCCAACTCTTGTACACCAATTAAGTAAATGATGCCGTCTACATTTAATTCATCTCCTTCAGAAAAATCATTGGTGAGTTGATTTACCAAAAACGTCCATTTTTCCTTTAAATTACTTACTTTATCCATCAGAATTATTTAAAACGTAAAGATACAATGTGCATTTTTAAATTGTAAAAATAAGATGTAGATTTACACAAATTATTTAAAATGAATGTTTTTGACATCATCATTGCAGTTATTTTGCTTTTTGCAGCTGTAAGAGGGTTTATGAAAGGGTTATTTTCTGAAGTGGCTTCTTTAATTGCTATTGTTGCTGGTGTATTTTGTGCGATTCATTTTTCGTATTATGTAGAGTATTTTTTGAATGATTCTGTTTTAAAATGGTCTCACCAAACCAATAAAATTGTAGCCTTTGCAGTTACATTCTTAGCTGTGGTACTTTTTATTATTTTTATAGGTAAAGTATTGACCAAATTGGCAGATATTACATCTTTAGGCTTTTTAAATAAAATTTTAGGTGGTGTTTTTGCGGTATTAAAATCGGCAATAATTCTTAGTGTTATTTTTCTGTTTTTTGATAAATTCAATAAAACTATACCTTTTGTAAGTGAAAAAACCTTGAATGAGTCTGTATTATACAATTCTGTGAGAACTATTGTACCTACTTTGTTTCCTGCAATTATGGATAAAGACAACCCGTCTTTAAAGTTTATTAAGTAAATTTTACTTTTTTCTAGTTACAATTTTATTAATTTTCGAATTCAGCTTTGTGTGTGTGTGTGGATTTTTAAATCATAAACTATTTTTATGTATAATATAATAAAATTAAATAAAAATATATAAACAATAGGTATAGCTTTGCAGCATCAAACAGAGCAACTAATGAACGTAGATATTTTAATTAGCAACCTAACAAATCCTGTTTTGTTATTCTTTGTTCTAGGGATTATCGCTACAGCAGTTAAAAGTGATTTAAAAATTCCTGAATCATCCTCAAAGTTTATTTCTTTATATTTATTATTTGCTATTGGTTTTAAAGGTGGACAAGAACTTTCGCATAACGAATTTGATAATGAAATTTTATATTCTATTATTTTTGCGGTTCTTTTATCATCTTTAGTACCTATTTATACTTTTTTTGTTTTAAAAAGTAAAGTCGGTGTGCCCAATGCAGGTGCTATTGCTGCTGCTTATGGTTCTGTAAGTGCTGTTACTTTTGTTACAGCTGTATCATTTTTAGAAAATCAAGGTGTAGAATTTGGTGGACATATGGTAGCTATTATGGCTATTATGGAGTCTCCTGCAATTATAGTTGGTGTATTGTTAATTATACTTTTTGATAAACATAGAAATAAAAATGAGTCCATACCAAAACTAGTAGCCCACTGTTTTACTGGAGGTAGCGTACTAATGTTAATAGGAAGTTTACTGATTGGTTTAATTGCAGATGCAAATCAAGCAAGAGGAATTGAGCCTTTTACAACCGATATTTTTAAAGGGTTTTTATCGCTTTTTTTGTTAGAAATGGGTATGGTTACTGCTAGTAGAATTAAAGGTTTTAAAAAACACGGTTTATTTTTATTCGTTTTTGGGATAATTGTTCCACTTTTTAATGGTATGATTGTGGCTTATTTAAGTGGCTTTATCACTGAAAGCCCAGGAAACCGTTTATTATTTGCCATTTTAGGAGCTGGAGCATCATATATTGCTGTGCCTGCCACTATGAAATTAGCAGAACCAAGAGCAGATGCTGGTATTTATATTCCTATGGCATTAGGAATTACTTTCCCTTTTAACATTACCATGGGAATGCCTATTTATTACGCAATTGTGCAACTATTTTAAATTGATTATACTTTATAAAAAAACCATCAAAACTTGCTTGTTTTGATGGTTTTTAATTTTATGAGAATTGGTGGTTAATCTAAATCTAGTGTAAAGATATCATCTAAATGCGCTGCACTATCCATAGATACACGTAAGTCTTTAATAACGCCATCTTTAAGCCCATATACCCAGCCATGAATTTCTAAACCTGAATCATCTTTCCAGGCTTGTTGCACTATTGAGGTTTTTGCCAAATCGTAAACTTGTGCTATAACATTTAATTCTACTAATCTATCAAAGCGTTTTTGATCGTCTTTTATCTTTTTTAGCTCAGTATAATTATCATTATACACCTCTTTGATATTTCTAATCCATTTGTTAATTAATCCTAAAGATTTATTTTGCATGGCAGCTTGTACACCTCCACAACCATAATGTCCACAAACTATAATATGTTTTACTTGCAAAGAATTCACAGCATAATCTAAAACGCTTAACATATTCATATCTGTATGAACTACCATATTTGCAATATTTCTATGCACAAAAATTTCACCAGGTAAAGTACCTGTAATTTGATTTGCTGGTACTCTGCTATCTGCACATCCAATCCATAAAACAGGTGGTTTTTGTTTTTCAGCAAGAATTTTAAAATAATTCTCATCTTTTTTATGCATCTCTGCAGCCCAATCTTTATTATTTTGTAATAATTGATGGTAGTATGTGTTTTTCATAAAGTATTTTTAGTATTTATCTTTTACATTTTTATTAATCCATTCTATACATTCATAAAAATGATTAAAAATGTGTTCTCTTGGAATAAAATCTGGAATAATATCAATTCTTTCCATCATATATTTAGGTTGTTCTTGTAAGCCTACAAACAACACATCAACCTTTTTATTTTTTAAATCTAACAACATATCTTCCATTGCGTACAAACCAGATTGATCCATGTAATGCATTCTAACCAATCGCATAATAATTATTGATGCTGTATCAGGTATTTGTGTTGCCAGTTGCTGAAAATCACTTGTAGATCCAAAAAATAATGGTCCTTTAACGTGTTTTATAAACACCTCTTCTTTTAATTCCTTTGGAAAACTCTTTTCGTCTTGCCATGATTTTTCATCGATCGCTTTTACCAAACTTCTTTTACCAGTAATGTCTCCAATTTTTTTCATAAACATTAAAGAGGCAATTACCAAACCAATACCCACTGCATAAATTAAATCCCAAAAGGTAGATAACAGCAAAACCACAAGCATTATTAACACTTCTGAACTTACTTTTATAAAACCAATTTTAAGGTCTTTTGGTAAATGCGGTATTGCTTTTAGTCCTTTATAATCCATAACACCAATACCAACTGTAATTAAAATACCCGCTAAAACAGCTGCTGGAATTTTAGATGCTACTGGCCCTAATAAAAGCATAATTATAAGTAACATTACCCCAGCTATCATACCTGATAATTTGGTTTTTCCGCCTGCATTAATATTAACTACAGTTCTTATTGTTGCTCCAGCTCCAGGAATTCCGCCAAAAATTGCAGCGATACTATTTCCAATTCCTTGTCCAACCAATTCTTTATTTGGTTGATGTTTGGTTTTGGTCATATTATCTGCAACCACACTTGTTAATAATGAATCTATAGCCCCTAAAAGCGATAAGGTAAGTGCGGTAAAAATATAAGGCGTTATCGTGCTGAAACTAAAATCAGTGATAATTTCCCATTTTGGGATGGGTATCCCTCCAGGTATTTCTTGAATTGTTCTATAATCTAAACTAAAACCAACTGCGATTCCAGACATTACTATTAATGCCACCAAAGTGCTTGGTATGGCTGTTGTTATTCGTTTAAAACCATAAATAATAACAATAGTACCTAATGCTAAAATAAGTTCTAACCAATTGACATTTTTAATGGCTCTAGAAAATACTCGAATAGCCCCAATGGTACCAGAAGCATTTTTAGCTGCTAGAGTTTGTGCTTCTCTATTTATATCTTCTGGAGTAATCTTTTCTGCTCTATTGATGGTTTCTTTAAAATCTTCTAAAACTAAAATACCTTCACCAGCTTCATCTTTTAAGATATTTTCTAAAATAACCTCTTCTGCTTGAGCTTTAAATTTAGCAACAAACTCAGTATCTTCTTTTGGATAATATCCTAATGATGGTAAAACTTGAGTTAATAAAATAATAACTCCGATTGCAGTCATAAACCCAGAAACTACAGGGTAAGGTATATAACGAATGTATTTACCCAAGCCTAAAAATCCTAGCCCTATTTGAAATAAACCCGCCAACAAGAATACTGATAAAATAGCAGGTAATGCTTTAGAAATATCACCATCATTAGCAGCTACAATTCCTGCAATTACCACCATACTCACAGCTGTCATTGGCGCTGTTGGTCCAGAAATTTGAGTATTTGTTCCACCAAAAAGAGCTGCAAAAAAACTTATAAAAATAGCACCATACAAACCTGCTGTTGGACCTAAACCAGAAGACACACCAAAGGCTAATGCTAATGGTAATGCAACAATACCAGCAGTTATCCCCCCAAAAGCATCACCTTTTAGTTTAGCAAAAAAGTTTTTCATTTATGTATTTGTTTGATTGATTTAAAGAAGCAAGTTAACAAATCTATTTTAAATGAAAAGTTCTTTTTTAAATTCTAAAAACAGTTTGATAGTCAATAAAGATTCTTAAATGTAAAGCAGGTTTAGTGTTTAAACTATTGAATTTTGAAAACTATTTTATAACAATCTAGGCAGTTTGTTCTTTTTTATTCTTGTTGTGTAACACTTCATAAATTTCTGCAATAGTTGTTTTGTTAGCAATGCATAATTTATCATTATATCTCTTTGTAATAAAGTCGGTAATATTATCACTATTTAAGTTAAACAATCTTTTACGTTTTTGACCTAAGATGATAAAATCTGGATTATAACGTTGAATATGCTCAGCTATCTCGTTTTTAACATTACCAAATACAATAGTATTTTTTACTGGAAAAAATTCGTTTTTAATGATACTTCTTACTAAGTTTTTTGCTTGTTGGTCGGTTTTTACAAACTCACTTTTTACACTTCTTATTGCTGAAAGCTGACTGTGTGTGGTAACAACTTCATTGGGTTTTTTTACACAAAATAACT
This sequence comes from Polaribacter sp., assembly GCF_965660385.1. GTDB lineage: Bacteria > Bacteroidota > Bacteroidia > Flavobacteriales > Flavobacteriaceae > Polaribacter. Next base: position 169,491 of record NZ_CBFHZT010000001.1, on the reverse strand, counting down.
CAACTGCACCATTAATCTCTTTCGCAACTTTAATGGCGTAAGCGATAGTATCTTTAGCATGATCTTTAAGATCTGAAAGTACTAAAACTTTGTGCTTATTTCTATTCATCTTGTATAAAACTTTGTTTTTACACTATTCTAAAACACAAAGTTAGCTGAAAATCTGTATTAGTTTTTATTTATATATTAAATGATGATTATAATATATTTTAATGGAATGTGATTATAAATCAACGTAAAAGTAAAAAGTTTTTTTGGCAATACAAAGGAAGAAAACCAACTTAAATTAGGTTAGTTAACTATTTTAAAAAGTATCAATTAATTTTATTTCTGATGCAATAATCCAACCCAATTTACCGTCAGCAATTTTAATTTTTTTCCAGTCATCTATTGTATCTAAAACAATAACTTTTGTACCTTCGTGTAAGGTAAAGACTTCATCTGAATTTAGTGTTGGTGCATTTCTAACTTCTGTTTCTTCGGCAAAAACAATTGCTTCTTTATTGTTTTGAGCAAAAGAATATTGTTGATAGGTAACTACGAAAGCAAACAATAATAAAATAAAACTCAAGGTACTAACCACAAAATAAAATCGTTTTTTTGGTGGTGTATTTGCGAAATAGTAGCGTAAAAACAAAAAACTACCCAAAAAAGAAAATACCACCACAACAATTGCCCATTGGTTATAAGAGAGCTTTTGCAAAAGGTTCTCATTAATTTTTTGAAATACTGTTTTAGGTAATTCTTCAATATTATCTAAAGCCAAACGTTTTGCAAAAATTAAGTTATTGGCTGCATCTTCGTTTAAAGGATTTAACTTTAATGCTTTTTCATAATAATATATTGATGGCCCAACTTTATTTAATTTGTAATAAGCATTACCTAAATTGTAAAATAGTTCAGAAGATACCATTCCTTGCGCTTCTACTTGTTCATACAATTCAATAGCTTCTACTATTTGATCATTTTTGTATAAATCGTTGGCATCTTTAAAAAGCTCAACTGTATTTTGAGCACATATAGTGTTGGTAATCATCAACAATAAAAAAAGAAAATTTTTCATCTTACAACTGTTTATCTAATTCAACGATTACTTGTTTAGCTCTTTCAAATTCTTGTTTCATTTCTGTATCGGTTACAGGTGTATAACGTGCAAAGTCCGACGCTTTTAAAACATCTATAAAGTGCTTAATTGTTGTTTCACTTATATTTTTTTCTTCTAAAATTTTGGTAATATTTTCTTTACTTATATCACCAGTTTCTACCCCTAATTTTGCTTTTAAATAATTATGCAAAGCACGCTCTAAAGCTTCGTAAAAAGCCTCTTTTTTACCTAGTTGTTTTTGTGCTTCAGATAAATATTTCTTTGCTAATTTTTCGGCTCTTCTTAATTTTAAACCAACAACATCGCTATTGCGTTTTTCGTTGTTTTTGGCAATAATAATACCTAAAGGTATAATGATTAATGGTAAGAAAAGTAAGATGTAAAATAGATTTGATTTATAAAAATCATCATTTTCACTCGTTTCTAAATCAGTTTGAGTTTGTATGTATCTGAAATTTTTACCCGTTAAAACAACTGCTTTCTTTTCTACAGAATTTGTTGTATTTGCAGGCAATTCTTTACCTTCTGTTACATCAACATACAAATCGTTTGTGTTAATAGATTCGTATTTTTTTGTTTTTGGATTAAAGTACGAAAAGCCAACACTTGGTATTTTGTACTTTCCTTTATATTGAGGCACAACCGTATATACATCTGTTACTGAGCCTCGTAAACCATCTGTAGCAATTCTTACGTTTTCCTTTCTTTCTGGTTGATATTTTTCTAATTCAACAGGAGTAGTAACTTCTGGCAATTCAAATAGTTTTAAGTTTCCTTTGCCTGAAATTGCTACTTTTATTTGTGAAGATTCATTGGCTTTTAGTACTTCTTTACTCAAAGAAACATCAAAATTAAATTGCCCAACTGCACCTGTAAAATTCTCTGGTTTACCCTCTAAAGGAAGACTTTTGGGGCTTACTACTTTTTTTGGTGATGCAAATTCTTTTCGAATATTCTTAGTAATCACGTTTCCAAAAAAGTCTGCTCTACCTGTTGGAACACCAATTACAATATCCATTTTCATGGGATCAATAGTTAATTTACCTGTTTTTGTAGGAATCAACAGTGCTTTTTGTAGTACAATATATCTGTAATCTTCACCATTGTATTTTCCCATTTTTACAGGAAAACCGTTGATTTTGATTTCTTGGTTCCAGAAACCATTATATTGTGGTGCTTCTGTAACAGAAGTATCATAAACACTTATGTTTTCACTTACATAGAGTCTGTATTCTACATAAATTCCTTCACCTACAAAGGGTTTTGCTTTAGAAATTTCTGCAACTAAATGAATATTTTGCTGTGCAATGTATTCTGGATCATTTGGATTACTTGGTAAATCAATAGCATCTAAAACCACCACTTTAATCATTTTAGAATTGAGTGTGGCTCCATTTAATTTTATACTAGCAGGACCAATAATTAACTCACCTTTTCTTTTAGGTTTTATAATATAACTATATGATTTTGAAAAACTAACTTTACCATTGATCCAAGATTGACTGATGGATTGACTTGGCCCTTGAATTACTCTAAAATCGTCGAATTTTGGTGGTGTAAAGTCATCTGCACCTTGTTTATTGACAGAAAATTCTATTCTTAAGCGTTGATTTAAGCCCAATTTATTCTTACTAACACTTACTTTTAATTCTGGTTTTTGAGCAGATAAAGAAAGTGTAAGTAAAGTTATCAATAGCGATATGTAAAATTTCAACTTCATCTTCTTCTTAAAGGGGTCTAATTTACCAATCTTTTTCTTGTTTTACCTTTTTACCTTTTGCTTTTTTGGCATTCATTTTCTTTTGTGTCTTTTTTTCCTCATTATTTAAACTTTCTAGCAACTGCTTAATCTGTTGAGGAGACATTTTTCCTTGTTGTGGTTTAGGCTTTTGTTTTTGATCTTTTTGATCATCTTTTTTAGGATCTTGCTTTTTGTCTTTATCCTTATCTCCTTCACCATCTTTATCTTTGTCGTCTTTATCCTTTTTATCTTTCTCATCATCACCATCTTTCTTGTCCTTGTCTTTATTCTTATCGTCTTTATCTTTGTTTTCTTTATCTTTTTTGTCTTTGTTATCTTTATTGTCCTTATTCTTATCGTCCTTATTTTCCTTATTCTGCTTGTCTAACAATTTTTTAGCAACTGCTAAATTGTAACGCGTTTCATCATCATTAGGATTATTTCTCAACGAATTTTTAAACGCCTCAACTGCACCTTGATAATTTTTGGTTTCCATCATAGCATTTCCTAAATTATGATAGGCTTCTGCTTTTGTGTACTTGTCTTCTGCGGTTTTTGCAGTTAATTCGTATTGAGGAACCGCTTCTTTAAAATTTTTATTTTGATACAAAGCATTACCCAAATTATAGCTAGCTTTATCGTAATTTGAGTTATTGCCTAAGGCTTTTTGATATGCCACAGAAGCATCTGTAAATTGTTTTTGTTGATACAATTTATTGCCTTGCCTCACCATTTTTCTTGCTTTACGTTGTTGAGCAATAGAATCTTTTTGTGCTACAATTTCTTTTGATGAAAATAGCATTAAGCAAAGCACTACGATGTTTAAATAAATTTTCATTATTAATTATTGTTTTGATTTTTCTTCATTAAATAAATCAATCTTTTTTAACCATTTTGTTTTTCTATCTAACAAGAAAATATCTAACAGTAAAAACACGATAGCAATGGCTAAAAACCATTGAAATTGATCTTTATAATCTGAAAACTGTTTCGTTTCGAATTCACTTTTTTGTGCGTTGGCAATAATTTCTGAAATCTGTTTTACAGGATTTTCAGTAACATTACCATCAATATACCTACCATTGGCAACATCTGCAATATCTGCTAACACATCTGGCTGACGTTTTGTAATTACAGTTTCGCCTTTTCTGTCTTTTTTATAACCAATCATAGAGCCATTTAAGCGCATAGGAATTGGCCCTCCTTTTTCTGTACCAACACCAACTGTATATACTTTTACACCTTCATTAGACAAATTTTGTGCCATTTGTTTGGTTTCTTCTTGATGGTCTTCACCATCTGAAATAATGATTAAAAAACGGTTGGTTTGTTCATCATTATTATAATACGTTTTTGCCAATTCAAGGGCTTCATTTATGGCTGTACCTTGACTAGAAACCATATCTGGATTGGCGTTTTGCAAAAACATATTAGCGGCTGCATGATCTGTAGTAATTGGTAAAAGCGGATATGAATTACCTGCGTAAATGATAACACCTACCCTATCTGAACCTAGTTTATCAATAATTTTAGAGATGATTTGTTTCGCCTTTTCTAATCTGTTTGGTGCAATGTCTTCAGCCAACATACTTTTAGAAACATCTAAAGCAAAAACCACATCTACACCTTCTCTTTTAACCGTTTTTAGTTTAGAGCCCATTTTTGGGTTTACCAAAGCAATTACTAAAAAAGTGATTCCTAAAATTAGCATAATCAACTTTAACGTATTTTTAAACGTTGATGTATTGGGTGCTATTTTCTTTAATAATTCTGGATTTGAAAATTTACGTTGTGTTCTTTTTTTCCACCATAAAATCAATAGAAAAAAAACAATCAATATTGGAATGATTGCTAATAGATAAAAATAAGTTGGTTCTTCTAATTTGTACATTTCTATTTTTAGTTTAAAAGTTGAAAAGTAAAAACGTTATAAAGTAACTTTATAACTTTTGAACTTTCTTACTTTAAGAACTTATTTTAAATAAAACTCTTAAACACTGTATTTCTTAACAAAAACTCTAATAGTAATAAACCAAGGGCTAAAAACACCAAATCTCTATACATTTCTTGGTAATTGTAATATTTAAACTCTTCAATTTTTGTTTTTTCTAGTTTATCAATTTCATCATATATTTTAGCCAATTTATCGTTGTTTGTGGCTCTAAAATACTTTCCATTGGTTTCTGAAGCTATTTCTTTTAAGAGTGCTTCGTCAATTTCTACTTGTTGTTTTCTAAACTGTAATTGGCCTGTTCTTGGATCTTTTGCCCATGGAAAATCTGCCATTCCGTTTGTTCCAATTCCGATTGTATATACTTTTATACCCAATTCTTTAGCCAACTCAGTAGCCGTTCTTGGGTCTATATTTCCAGAATTGTTAACACCATCTGTTAACAAAATAATTACTTTACTTTTTGCTTTACTTTCTTTTAATCGATTTACGCCAGAACCCAAGCCCATTCCTATAGCTGTACCACCTTCTAATTGTCCCCATTGTAAACCTTCAATAGTTCTTTTTACAATAGATTTATCGCTTGTAATAGGTGTTTGCGTAAAACTTTCTCCTGCATATACCACGATTCCAATTCTATCATTAGGACGTTTATTTACAAAAGTAACTGCCACTTTTTTTAAGGCTTCTAACCTATTTGGTTTTAAATCTCTAGCCAACATACTTGCAGAAACATCAATTGCCATTACAATATCTATCCCCTTATTTGATTTTGTTTTTTTACTTACGGAAACATTTCTAGGTCTTGCTAAAGCAAAAATTATGGCAGCTAAGGCTAATAATCTTAAAACGTATAAAATTGGTTTTAATTTGGCTACTAAAGAGGTGTTTACTTGAAACCCTTTTATACTTGGTACCGTTAAAATTGCAGCATCTTTTTTGCGGACAATGAAATACCAAACTGCTAATAACGGAATGAGTATTAGCAACCACAAAAATTCTGGATTTAAAAGCTCGAAATTACTCCAATTCTTCATCCTTAATTACGGGTTTAGGTTTTAAATTATGCACAACTTGCTCTGCATCTTTTCTATCCTCTTCAATTTCTGATGCCAATGGTTTTGATTTTGCAAACTTCACCAAATCTGCTTCTTGAAACAAGTCTCTTAGTTTTTTAATGTTTTCTTGGGTGGTGTTAATGGTATTGGCTTCATAGAAATCGTTTAAAGTTTCTATAATTTCATCGGATGTTTTTTCTAAAGCTGGCACTTTCAATTCACGCTCTATGTAGGCACGAATAATATCTGTCAACTCACTATAATACTGTTTTACTTTGTTGTTTTGCCACAATAGTTTTTCGTCTAACTCATGTAATTTATGCATCGCTTCGTCATAAGGAGCCAAAGCAACATAAGTTGGTTTTTCTTCTTCTTCTTTTTTCTTTCGGATAACAAACCAATAAATCCAAAAACCAATAATTAATAAGGCAGCAATTAATAAATAAATATAAAGCACAAAATCATCAAAAACATAAGGTTCTTTTTTGATTGATTTAATTGGATATTTTTTAATTTTTGTAGTATCAATTGGTACTGTGGCTACATTTATTAAAATTGAATCTGTAAGATAAGCTTGATTTCTTATAAAAACTTGCTGCTGTGGAATGTAAAATGAACCACTATCAAAACCTGTAATTTTATACTTTTGAATAAGCATATAATTTATGGTATCAATTTTAGAAGAATCTACAACTTCTAAGCCTTTCAATTCTAATTTTGGTAAAATTACCTTGTCAACATCTTTTACTGTAATTTTATAGCTAAACTGCTCACCTATTCTGATATTCGAAGTTTCTACTTGTGCTTTTACAATTTTGTCTTGAGAAAAAGCAAAAGAAACACAAAAAATAATAAAAAGAAAGCTTATCTCTCTAACGCTATTTCCAAAGGAAAGAAAGCGTTTCGCTTGTGCTTCCTTATCACTTTTAGAAGGTTTGATATGTATGGTACTTTTTTTCAACTTTTTAAATTTTCCTTAATTTTTCGTCTACAACTCTTTCCCTTAATGCTGAAATAGGATAGGTTTTTATCTACCTTTATGTTTAAAATATCCTAACAGTTTTTTTACATAACTTTCGTCTACTCTTGTATTTATTGTACCTGCACCACTTCTTAAAAACGTATTGATATAATAATCTGTTAATCGTAAAGCATTTGCTTTATAATTTCTTCTTGTAGTTTTAGAAGCTGTATTTACCAATTGAACATTACCTGTTTCTGCATCTAACATAGGTACCATTCCTAAATTAGGGATTTCCTCATCGTGTTTATCGTAAACTCGAATGCCTGTTAAATCGTGTTTGCTTCCTGCTATTTTTGCACTTTTTTCATAATCATCATCCATAAAATCGGATAACATAAACACAATTGCTCGCTTTTTTAAAACGCTCGACAAAAACTTTAAAGCAACATCAATATTTGTTTTTGTACTTTTTGGTTTAAACTCTATTAACTCTCTAATAATTCTCAATACATGACTCTTTCCTTTTTTGGGAGGAATAAAAAGTTCAATATCATCAGAAAATAAAATCAAACCAACTTTGTCGTTATTTTGAGTGGCAGAAAAAGCTAAAGTTGCTGCAATTTCGGTAACTGTATCTTTTTTAAATTGATTGGTAGTTCCAAAAAGTTCAGATCCTGAAACATCTACCATTAACATCATGGTTAATTCGCGTTCTTCTTCAAAAACTTTAACATAAGGTTCGTTGTAACGTGCTGTAACATTCCAATCAATTCCTCTTACATCATCTCCAAATTGATATTGGCGCACTTCAGAAAATGTCATACCACGTCCTTTAAAAGATGAATGGTATTCTCCTCCAAAAATATCATTAGACAAGCGCTTTGTCTTAATTTCTATTTTACGAACTTTTTTTAGTATTTCTTTGGTATCCATATTTTAAGCTGTTGGCTTTTTGCTTTTCGCTGTTGGCTAATTGCTAAATGCTAAGAGCTAATTTTAAGGTACTTCTACTTCGTTGATGATTAAGTTAATGATATCTACAGAAGTTACATTTTCAGCTTCGGCTTCGTAAGTAATACCAATTCTATGACGTAAAACATCGGTTACTACCGCTCTTACATCTTCTGGAATTACATAACCTCTTCTTTTAATAAATGCATAACATTTTGCTGCCTTTGCCAAGTTGATACTTCCCCTTGGTGAAGCTCCAAAACTAATTAAGTCTTTTAAATCTGGTAAGTTGTATTTTTCTGGATAACGTGTTGCAAAAATGATGTCTAAAATATATTTTTCGATTTTCTCGTCCATATATACTTCATTAACAACCTCTCTTGCTCTTATAATTTCATCAACTTTTATTACCGGATTTACCTTTGTAAAACCACCTGACAAGTTTTGACGCATTATAATTTGCTCATCTAATAATTTAGGATAATCAATAACCACTTTTAGCATAAAACGATCTACCTGTGCTTCTGGCAAAGGATATGTACCTTCTTGTTCTACAGGGTTTTGAGTTGCCATTACTAAAAATGGTTCATCTAATTTAAAGGTAGTATCACCAATGGTTATTTGACGTTCTTGCATGGCCTCTAACAAAGCCGATTGTACTTTTGCTGGTGCTCTGTTAATTTCATCTGCTAAAACAAAATTTGCAAAAATTGGTCCTTTTTTAATTTCAAAGCTATTTTGCTGCATGTTGTAAATCATGGTTCCAACAACATCTGCAGGTAATAAATCTGGTGTAAATTGCACTCTACTAAAAGAACCCTGTACTGCTTTTGATAATGTGTTAATTGCTAAGGTTTTTGCTAAACCTGGCACACCCTCTAATAAGATATGGCCATTACCTAACAAACCAATTAACAAACTTTCAATCATTTGTTTTTGGCCTACAATTACTTTATTCATTTCTAAAGTAAGAATATCTATAAAGGCACTTTCTCTCTCTATTTTTTCGTTAATAGCTCTAACATCTACGTCCATTGTTTATAACAATTAATTATTAAATTTTGTGAAACAAAGCTACAATTTTAACAAAATTAATCTGTTAAAACAAGGTTAAAGATGATTAGTATTTTAGCGCTACTGCTAACTTAGTTGAAGTTCTTTAATTGTATGTTAGAATTTGCGAATTCTCCATAAGTAAAATGACTTACCCAATCTCCAAGATTAATATACCTACTATTATTGTTCAATTGAATATCTAATGGTAAATGCCTATGGCCAAAAACAAAAAAATCGTAATGATTGGCTTCTAGTTTTCGTTTGCAGTATTGCACCAACCACTCTTTTTCGTTTCCTAAAAACTTAACATCATCATCACCTGAAATCATTTTGTTTCTATGAGACATATACAAGCCTAATTTTATGCCTATATCTGGGTGTAACCATCGAAACATCCATTGAAATAGTGGAAAAGTAAATACTTTTTTTAGGCGTTTAAAACCTTTATCATGAGGCCCTAAACCATCTCCATGACCAATAAAAACCTTTTTTTTGTTGATGATAAAAACTTGTGGTTTATGATAAACAGGTATGTTTAGTTCTTTTTCAAAGTAATCATTCATCCATAAATCGTGATTGCCCACAAAGAAATAAATTGGGATTCCTGAGTCTTTAATTTCTGCTAATTTTCCTAAAACTCTTACAAATCCTTTAGGAACTACTGTTTTATACTCGAACCAAAAATCGAATAAATCACCTACTAAAAAAATAGCTGCAGCGTCTTTTTTTACTTCATTTAACCAAGCTAGAAACTTTTTTTCTCTTACAAAACTTTCGTTTGCAGTTGGTGCTCCCAAATGTTGGTCTGAAGCAAAATAAACTTTTTGGTCTTTAGATGTGGTTATTTCTATCATCTTTGCAAAGAAACGCTATTCCTTTTTACTTTCCAACTCTAATACTTTTTGCAACATTTTATCATCTTGATGAATGATTCTGTAAAAACCAACATCGCCAAAAAGTACATTGGCAATAGATGCATATAAGTATTTTTTTAGGCTTTTTTTAGTTTTGAAAGATGGTTTTGCACGGTCTTTTATTTTGGCTAAATAGCGATCAAATACAATTTCATCTTTATCAAACTCTTTAATAAAAGTATCTACTGTCCAACTTGAAAGTTTTGTTCTGTTATTATCTACATAATCAAAAGCAAAATTATTTATGGTATTAAAATAAAAGTTAGACATATAAGATGTAGTATCAATTGCAACAAAAACATCTGGAATAATACCACCACCTCCATACACAATTTTACCTTTTGGTGTTTTAAATTTTAAAGAATCGATTACTTTAATACTGTCTTTACTTAACAACTCGCCACTAGCTAATCTATTTTGATAATCTTTCCTGTAGTTTTTATCACCATTTTTACTGTATGGTTTTTGAATGGAGCGTCCTGTAGGTGTAAAATATCTTGCAGTAGTTAAACGCACTGCAGAACCATCACCTAAATCCATTTCTATTTGTACCAAGCCTTTTCCAAAAGAGCGCCTACCAATAATGGTACCTTTGTCATTATCTTGTAAAGCACCTGCCACAATTTCTGAAGCAGAGGCAGAATTTTCATCAATTAAAACATATAAACCACCTTTTTCGAACGCACCAATTTCTGTTGCTTCGTACTCCTCGATTTCGTCTTTATTATTTTTGGTGAATACCATTAATTTATCATCTTCTAAAAACTCATCGATAATTCTGGTGGCAATATCAATAAAACCACCTCCATTTCCTCGTAAATCGATAACCAAATCTGTCATTCCACTATCTATTAAAGTAGTTAAAGACGATTTAAATTCGCGATAGGTATTTCTTGCAAAACGATCTAATTTTATATACCCTAAAGAATCGTTAATCATATAAGCAAGGTCTACACTTTTAATATTTACTTTTCCACGAGTAATGGCTACATTAAATAAAGAATCGTTACTTTTTCTATACACTTGAAGGTTTACTTTTGTTTTTGGCTTGCCTTTTAAATATTTTGGTACTGTACCGCTTCTAAATTTTTTACCATACAAGGTATCTTTATTTGCCATTAAAATACGGTCACCAGCTTTGATACCTGCTTTAATACTTGGCCCACCTTTTATTGGTTGTACAACAGTAATGGAATCTTTTATCATTCTAAACTGCACACCAATCCCTACAAAATTACCTTGCATGTTCTCGATATTGGCTTGCTGATTTTCTTTAGGAATATAAACCGAATGCGGATCTAGTTTACCCAACATTTGCGTGATGGCACCATCTAATAAATCGTCTGTATTAACATCATCTACATAATCTTGTTCTATAAAATTGATGAGTCTTTTTATTTTTTGCTCTTGAGAAGGGTTTTTGGTAAATGATGTTAAGCCATTAGAATTTCCGCCAAAAAAAACACCAATTAAAATGCCTAAAATTACAGCTATTGCAAAATATATGGGTAAATTATTTTTATTCATAAGGTAAATTCTTAATTTCTACACCTGCTTTTTCTAAAAATTCGATTCCTGATAAATCTCGATATGCTTTTGCATACACCACTCTTTTGATTCCTGCTTGATGAATAAGTTTGCTACATTGCGTACAAGGCGATAAGGTAATGTATAAAGTTGCTCCTTTTGCAGATTGTGTAGATGAGGCCACTTTTAAAATTGCATTGGCTTCTGCATGTAAAACTTCCCATTTTGTTTTACCGTCTTCATCTTCGCAACAATTATCAAAACCAGATGGTGTGCCATTAAAACCATCAGAAATAATCATGCGTTCTTTTACGATTAAAGCGCCAACTTGTTTGCGCTTGCAATGCGATAGTTTGCCCCATTCTCTTGCCATTTTTAAATAGGCTATATCGTACTTTAATTGCTTTTTTTCTGTCATCAACAACGAAAATAAAAAGATTTGCAGAATAAAAACTCTTAATATAGAATTTTTAACCTAAAAATTAACGATTAGAAGGTATTGATAAAATGTTTAAACATTTTGAAATGATAAGATATTAAAACTAGTTCAATATAGACTTGTACTGCATATAATAGCTTAAAAGATTTTATCAAAACAATTCAAAAACAAAATTATATCAACTTGCTGACCAAGTTCAAGTCTACCAAAATACTCTTTCTACCATCATTTGAATAGCAAAACCAATAACGATGGATGACAAAACCAAAATCCAATCTCTTTTAGAAACTTTTAGGTGATTTTGCACCAAAGCCCCAATAAATAAAATACCAATTACAATAATTATTTGGGCAACTTCAATACCTAAGGCAAATTCTATTAATGGAAAGAGTTTACTTTCTTCTTTACCAATCATCATTTTAAAATAATTTGAAAAGCCCAAACCGTGAATTAAGCCAAAAAACAGCGCAAAAACTAAGTTGATATTATCTTTTTTTGTAGATCTTTTACTAGAATTATAGATGTTTACAACACCTGTAATAAAAATGGTAAGTGGTATTAAAAATTCGATAATGTCTACTCTAATTTTTAAAACTTCGAAGGCTGATAATGCCAATGTTAGTGAGTGCCCTAAAGTAAACAAAGTAACCAGCCATAATACTTTTTTTACTTCGTAGAAACTAAAAACTACGGCTAAAACGATTAAAAATAAAATATGGTCATAGGCTGTAAAATCTAGTACATGATTTAAACCCATTTTGAAATACAGAATAAAATCGTCCATTTAATGTCTTGGTTTATAAATGTATCAAATATATTTAAATGATTTTGAAGATAAAAATTGTAATCTGTAATTTTTAAATTTAAAATTACATTAAGTGACTTACAAATTATAACCAATACTAAACAGCAAGATTCTTGGTAAAATAAAGGTTTTAGTATCTGAAATTAAAAAATCTGAAAAGCTGTTACTTTGTTTAAATTGTGCATTCAACAAATTTTGAGCAGTAATTTTATAAGACCAAGCAGAATTTTCTTTTTTATAAGATAACGTTGCATTGGCAATTTCATAAGTATTTTTTTGCCCTAAGGTTTTATTTTGATAATCACTCTTTGTATAATCGAAATTAAAGATGAAATCTTCTAAAAAGTTATAATCTATATTGATGAATGGCTGAGTGGTTACAAATTTGGAAGTATTTGTACTAGCTGTAAAATTACCAATATCTTGTTTAAAACCTATTTCGATGGTTGGAAATTTATCAAACAGCGTTTCTAAAGCTACTTCATAATTGTAATTATTATTGGTATTCATTTGAATTGTATTATTCAGTTCTTGAATGTATTTAGAGTTGTTAAAACCAACATCGAACTTGTATTTGAGGTTTTTTATCGTTTTTTCTAAATGGATATTTCCACGCCAATCTTCTGATGGGTTATCGAATATTTTTACGGTTAAAAATTGATTGATATCATTAAAATCTACTGTATTTCTAATTCCTCTTATTTTCTTGTTGTAATTTAAATTGGCAAAAAGCATTAAACCTCTATACAAACTAAATCTGCTGTAATAAATTCTTGCTGCGTGAAAAAGGTTATTTTCTATATTTTCATTTCCTTTAAAAACGGAATTATACGACTGTAAATAAAAACGATTGGCAAATTTACTAGCATCAGAAAAAGAGGTTTTTAAATTATAATTTATGGTGATTTTTTTAGATTTATTAAATTCTATCTTGGCTAAAAAATCTGGTAAAACTACCCATTTATTTTTATCAACTGTAGGGCTTTGGTTGGTTTGCCAAGCATAATTATGTGCAACAAAACCTTGTTTTAGGGTAAAAATTCCTGTTCTGAATTTGTAATGTGCACCTAAAAACAAATCATTTAACTGAAAGTTTACATCATTTCCAAATCCGCCATTGACGAAATTAATAACAGAACCATCTTCTAAAAGTTGTGTATCTTCTGTAAAAAAATCTTCTTGCAAAAACTTGTTTCCTAAGGTTGTATAAATGTGATTGCTGTTGTTGATTTCCCAAAAGTGTTTGAAAATACCATCAAAATTATGTTCTTGAGTATTTTTTAATTGATTGATTCGTAAAAGCGTCTGACTGTTATCTGCAGGAATTAAACCTTGTAAAATTGGGTCTTGTGTTTTCCAAAAAGCCCTTTTATCACTTTTATTAAACGTGTAGTTCACTACTGATGAAAAGGTATTTTTGTCATTTTGTCTTTTGTGCCATTCTATATTTTGGTTGATGTAGGTTGCTGTTAAATCTCGATCTGTAGTTATGGTATTTGTATTGTTGTTGATAATACTAGTAAGACTTTGATTATTGCTATTATTGGTTCTTTTTACTTGTGTTCTTGCATAGAATTTCGATTTGGAATCTGGCGTATATTCTAAATTTAGGTTTCCAATTCCTAGTAAATTATCGAAATTCGTTTTGCGAGTTCTATCTTCTGTAAAGGCTGTATATTCGTTTTGATTTTCTACTAAACTTGCTGTTTTAGAATTTGAGAAGATTGCATATCCTGAAACATCAAACTGCTCTGTGGCTACTTTTGTAATGTTTAACGCGCCAAATTTTTGCTTACTAGAGAGTACATCATTACTCTCCATAAATTGTGCAAAATCTCCCCTATTCCAATTAAAGTTGCCACTAAAAACAGCGTTTACACCACCAGAAAAACTCATATAATCTCGAAACGTAAATGTTTTCTCGTTAATATTATTCAAGTTTCCTATAAAGTTAACATTGGTTTTTGGGGAATAATAAAACAAATTGGCACTGGTTTTATAGAAATCTTTATTGCCTTTACCTGCCTCAATATCTCCAAAAACAAAACGTTTTTTATCTTCTTTTAGGTTGATGTTCATTGCCATTTCATCAGAATCTGTTAAACCCTTTAGAAAAGCAACTTCATTATAATTATCAATAACTTCCACATTACCAACTGCATCTGCAGGAATATTTTCTACAGCTAGTTTAGAATTGCCTCCAAAAAACTTTTTGCCATCTACCAACATTTTGGTTACTTTTTTGCCTTGCACAGTAACTCCGCCATTTTTATCAACTTCAACTCCAGGCAATTTTTTTAATACATTTTTAAGTTTACGTTCAGAGCCATCAATAAATTTACTGGTTTTGTATGTAGTTGTGTCTCCTCTAACAGTTACTGGCATTTCTATGACTACTTCATCTAATTGCTCTGAAGATTGTTGTAAAATAAAATCTTTTTTGATTGATTTTAATGCGATAAATTCATACTCTAAAGGTTTATAACCCAAATAGGAAATACTAATGGTTATGGTATCTCCTTTTTGTAAGATTAGTTTGTAATACCCTTCATTATCTGTTATGGCAAACTGTAAGTTTTTAGAAACGTCTTTGGGTTTTGCAATTACGTTTGCATAAGATAATGGGTTTTGTACACTGTCTTTTACGGTGCCAGATAGCGATACAGTTTGAGTAAAACTTACATAAGTAAAAAACAAAAGTATTAGGGCTAGGGTCTTTTTTTTCATTGATAATTTTATTGTTTTCCCATTCTACTTTCAATTAACATATTCATATGTTCTCTAAATTTTTTTTCGCTTATTTTTTCGCCTTCTGTAGGCTTTTTGATAATTATTTTCCCTTTAGGGTTTAATTCAATTTTTGAAGCACTTAGAGTTCTACCACCTGCCATTTCAACCCTAATAACCAAACCTGGTAAGCCATTAAAATCTAAAGGACCAAAAGGAACAGGTAATTCTGGTGTAAACCAAACTACAGGTTTCATCTTTGTATTAGTAGATTCTATATCTATTGCCTTAAAGCATAAATATTTACCAATTTTCTTTGTTTCTTGCGTAATTTTCCATTTTTTATCATTCTTTTCAATCAATAAGTTATCTCTTCTATATTCTTGAAGATATTCTTTGGTTTTAATATTCTTATATACTTTATTGTTGTTACCTGCTGTAATTCTATTAATATTTAATTTGAACCTGCCATCTTATTTCATTTTTTGTTCTGCGTAATAAATTGATTCGCCATTAATAAACTCCAAATATGCATTAACATTGGGAGCATTTTTTAAAAGGTCGCGAATTGTTTTATTTACTTTTACATTTTTAAACTCACTCTTCTTAGATATTGAATCTATCATTTTATCTGAAATAGGAATTATCGAAACAACATAAGTGACTTTACCACTTAATTGTTGTGTAAAAATGATTGTTGAACTAAGTAAGAGCATCCAAGAAAGAAAAAATTTCATAGCTATTTTATTGATGGTTTATACTTTTAGAACGAAAATAATTTATGATAGTTTCGAAAGATAATAATCATTAACAAGCTGATATAGTTTTCATAATCATTTATGTAAAAACCTAAATTTTTCTTATTTAACATAACCATTAAATAAAATGGGGAAACTCTAAAATTCCCCCATTAATTTAATTTTTTAGATATTTTCCAAATTGTTCTTCTGCTTTTTTTCTGACAATTTTTTTAAATTCATTTTCTGTCAAAACTATTCCTTTATCAAAAGGTTTAATAAAATTACTTTTTTTAACACCTTTTTTTATAGTTATTTCTTTAACTTTTAGAATTATTTTACCATTGTCCAACTCTAAAATTAATCCAGGTAAACCAAAATAAAGGGAAGGTCCAAAAAAACTAGGTAATTCAGGACAAAACCAAGCAATAACTTCTTTTTTACTATTTCTTTTAGAATTAGAGTCTAAAAAAATTGCCTTGTAACATTTAAAATTATTAATGAATTTAAATTCGCTTAAGATTTCCCATTTTTTTACATTCATTTTCACGACAAAATCCTCACCTCCAAAATGTTTTTTGTTGAGGAAGATAGAATCTTTTTTATTAATGTAAAACTTTCCCTTAGTACCCCCAATTGAACCCGCCAAAGCTTTAATCCTATCATTAGAATTCTCCATTTTAAACTTGTTTGGTTCAAACATAGAAGTATGATTCAAAATTGACAGTTTATAAGAAACCTCCTTAGAATACTTGTTTAACAGAATATTTAAATTATTAATTTGATTCTTATATTCTCTTGTTTTAGTTGTATCAAGTTTAGAATTAAAGATTTTGGCATATGTGATTGTAAAGAGAGTGTTCTCTTGAGACATTAAACTTTTAGAGCTTAAAATTAAAATTAGGAATAGCAACAAAGAATTTTTCATATCTTATATCTAATTATAAATAACGACCAATTAAAACAAGCACTTCACATATTAATCTTGCATTATTACCCAAATCTACAGCATCTTCAAGACTCATATCATCATCAATAGCAGCTACAAAAACTGCAACTGAGAAATCTTCACAAGCACCAGTATATTCTTCAGATTTCTCTATTTGATTTTCAATTTTAATGGCTTTGTTATCCTGATTTTTTAATAACTCATTATCAAATGAACTTGTATTCATGACAAGAGCAAATACAAACACAAAACTTAACATTACTTTTTTCATTTTTTCTAATTTTTAAAATGATTTATAAAATATATTTTGATGTATTTAATTGATTCAACAAGTTTAAAAAACATCTAAAAACTTGTAGAAAAAATGGTACTTTTGCAACACTTCTTCTGCTTGTATTTGTTTTTTACATAGGCAATGGTTTTAAGTGATACATTTATTTGCAAGATTTTTATATTTCTTATTTCCGCAAGCGGAGGTTTTTAATTTCTTCTGCGTCTATTGTAATACATTTCCTTTACAATAGAATCATATTCTTTTAAAGTTACTTTTTCACCTTTATTTGGCTTTTTAATTTCAAGTTTCTTTTTAGGCTCTAATATTATTTTAGAAGTTTTTATTAATAAATTATCTTCTTGCAGTTCTAAGATTAATCCAGGTAAACCACTAAAATATTTAGGTCCAAAGTTATAAGGAATTTCTTCAGTGTACCAAGCTATAACTTTTCTTTCCATTTTACCATTACGCCCCTCTACAAACTTAGATGTTGTTGCTTTATAGCATATATATTTACCTATTTTCTTTTTTTCTTGGGTTAATTTCCAATTAAAAGAAGGGATTTCTATTAAAAATTCTTGACCTGAATAAAATTCGTGATGAATAATCTCTTTTAAATTTTTGTTGATATAATAAACACCTTTCCCCATTTTCCTCTCAGCAAAATTTAACCTCTCTTTTTCTAAATTGATAGTTTTATACTTTTCGAAGTAAGATTCTTCTCTATTAAAAACTAATCTATACCTCACTTTAGACTGATCTTTATAGATAGCTTCTAATGTCTCTTTCTGAGATTTACTAATAGAATCATTTTCTAATTTTTTTTTGAAGTCTATTGGTTTAATTTCTGCTTCATAAATTAATTCTCCACTTTGTGAATAAGAAGAAAAGATTATAAAAAAATAGAAATAGAATTTTAAAAATTTCATATTTGACGTAAAGTTTTAAATAAACAGGAGATATCCACCCTTAAAAATTAATTTTAAAAAGGCTGCTCCATACATAAGCTCATAAAATAAATGAGATCATCATCTTCTTCTTGAAAACTATTGTTATTCCATATTGCAATTATTCCAGCCATCTCACTAGCAAATTCGTAGCAAGCTTCCATATCTGGTTCACTATTTATATCTGCTTCACTTTTATTTTTATTTACGGCTTCTGTTCCACAAATAAATATTAAAGCAAACACTAAACTTAAAACTACTTTTTTCATTTTTTCTAATTTTTAAAATGATTTATAAAATATATTTTGTTGTATTTAATTGATTCAACAAGTTTAAATAACATCTAAAAACTTGTAGAAAAAATGCTACTTTTGTAGCACTTCCTCTGCTTGTTGTTGTTTATTTACATAGGCAATGGTTTTAAGTGATACATTTATTTGCAAGGTTTTTATATTTCTTATTTCTGCAAGCGGAGGTTTTTTATAAGACAGTAGACAGTAGACAGTAGACAGTAGACAGTAGACAGTAGACAGTAGACAGTAGACAAAACTAAAACAGTTGTGTTTATTAGCTTGTACTTTCAAAATAAATTTTCATAGCAATTTCTTTTGTCCAAATTTGAGAAAGATTTTTAATAGAAACAAGCAAATGACTTTCCATTTAGCCCTCCCCATTTATAGGGATAAAAACGCAAAATCCTCCCCATAAATGGGGAGGGCTAAATGGAACATTTTTTATGAAAAAAATTTACTAATTTTGCATTTGTGAAAAAGAATAACTACTTCACTTACTTTGTGAAAGACGAATATGAAGCTATTTTAAACAAACTACGCTTACTTAGAAGAGAAAAAGGGTTTACCCAGCATCAAATAGGTGAAAAAGTGTGTTTAACTAGTACAGCGTATTCAAAATTAGAAAATGGACATACTAAGTTAGATTTAGAACGTTTTCTAATGATCTTAAAAATCCTTGATACAAGCCTAAAAGATTTTTTTAAAGAAATATAGTTATAACTAAAAAACCCAAAACAATACTGTTTTGGGTTTAATTTTATTATGTCAATCTTAAGTTTTTTCGATTCTATTTTACTGTAAAATCGAACATTATTTTAAGCTAGATGTTAACGATTGCTTCGTGAAAACTCGAAAGGACGTTTTAAACTGACGCTTTCATCAACTCTCTGTTCATTCTTGCTATGTTGTCTAAAGAAATTCCTTTTGGGCATTCTACTTCGCATGCTCCTGTATTTGTACAGTTTCCAAAACCTTCTAAATCCATTTGTGCTACCATATTTTTAACACGATCTGCAGCTTCTACTTGTCCTTGTGGTAATAATGCATACTGAGATACTTTTGCACCCACAAATAACATAGCAGAACTGTTTTTACAAGTAGCTACACAAGCTCCACAACCAATACAAGTGGCAGCATCCATAGCAGTATCTGCAGCTTCTTTAGCAATTGGAATTGAGTTTGCATCTTGAGTATTTCCTGAAGTGTTTACAGAAATGTAACCTCCAGCATGTTGAATTCTATCAAAAGCAGAACGATCTACCACTAAATCTTTAATTACAGGAAATGCTGCTGCTCTAAATGGCTCAATAGTAATGGTATCACCATCATTAAACATACGCATGTGTAATTGACAGGTTGTTATACCTCTGTCTGGTCCATGGGCTTCACCATTAATATACATAGAGCACATACCGCAAATACCTTCTCTACAGTCATGATCAAAAGCTATAGGTTCTTCACCTTTAGCCACTAAACCTTCATTCAAAACATCAATCATTTCTAAAAAAGACATGTGTTCTGAAATTTCAGTTACTTTATAATCTACCATTTGACCCTTTGAATTAGCGTCTTTCTGTCTCCAAATTTTAAGTGTTAAATTCATATTTTTTAGTTTTTGGTTTCTAGTTGTTTGTTGTTAGTTTTTGTTTCCAGAAACCAACAACCATCAACCATCAACTATATTATTTATAACTTCTTTCTTTTACTTCTATGTTTTCGTACTCTAAAGCTTCTTTATGCAATACTGCATCTTTTGGCTCTCCTTTATACTCCCATGCAGAAACAAATTGGAATTCTTTTAAACGTTTTGCTTCTCCTTCTGGAGTTTGATATTCTTCTCTAAAGTGTCCTCCAGCAGATTCTTCTCTTACTAAGGCATCTTTTGCAAATAACTCTCCTAATTCTAGGAAATCTGCAACTCTACCTGCTTTTGCCAACTCTTCATTGTACTCATCAGCACCTCCAGGAACAGAAACGTTTTTCCAGAAATCTTTACGTAATTCAGATATTTCTTGAATTGCCTCTTTTAAACCTTCAGCATTTCTAGACATTCCACATTTATCCCACATAATTTTTCCTAATTTTTTGTGGTAATAATCTACAGAATGCGTTCCTTTATTGTTTACAAAAAAGTGGATGCTATCTTTTACTGATTTTTCAGCTTCGTCAAATTCTGGAGTTTCTGTAGAAATTTTTCCAGTTCTAATATCATTTGCTAAATAATCTCCAATAGTATAAGGCAATACAAAGTAACCATCTGCTAAACCTTGCATTAAGGCAGATGCTCCTAATCTATTTGCTCCATGGTCTGAAAAATTTGCTTCACCAATACAATAACAACCAGGTATTGTAGTCATTAAATTATAATCAACCCAAACACCACCCATAGTGTAATGCACTGCAGGATAAATCATCATTGGTGTTTCATATGGATTTTCATCTACAATTTTCTCGTACATTTGAAATAAGTTACCATATTTCGCTTTAACGATTTCTCTACCTAAATCTATAATTTGTTCTTTAGAAGGATTTTTTATCCCTTTTACCTTTGCTTGTTCAGCTCCATATCTTTCAAACGATGCTGCAAAATCTAAATACACAGCTTCACCTGTTGCATTTACACCATAACCAGCATCACAACGTTCTTTTGCTGCTCTAGAGGCTACATCTCTTGGTACTAAGTTACCAAATGCAGGATAACGTCTTTCTAAATAGTAATCTCTATCTTCTTCTTTTAAATCGGTAGGTTTTAATTTACCTGCTCTAATTGCTTCAACATCTTTTAAATGTTTAGGCACCCAAATACGACCATCGTTACGTAAAGATTCTGACATCAACGTTAATTTTGATTGATAATCTCCAGAACGTGGAATACAAGTTGGGTGAATTTGTGTATAACAAGGGTTTGCAAAATACGCTCCTTTTTTGTGGATTTTCCATCCAGCAGTTACGTTAGAACCCATTGCATTTGTTGATAAGAAATATACATTTCCATATCCTCCTGAAGCTACAACCACTGCATGCGCAGCATGACGCTCAATTTCTCCAGTAACTAAATTACGTGCTATGATTCCTCTTGCTTTACCATCAACAATAACAACATCTAACATTTCATGTCTGTTAAACATTTCTATTTTACCACGTGCAATTTGTCTGTTCATTGCAGAATATGCACCTAATAATAACTGTTGACCTGTTTGTCCTTTAGCATAAAAAGTTCTAGAAACTAAAACTCCACCAAAAGAACGGTTGTCTAACAAACCACCATAATCACGTGCAAAAGGTACACCTTGAGCCACACATTGATCTATGATATTTGCAGAAACCTCTGCTAAACGATATACGTTTGCTTCACGAGATCTATAATCTCCACCTTTTACAGTATCATAAAATAATCTGTAGGTAGAGTCTCCATCTCCTTGATAGTTTTTTGCTGCGTTTATACCACCCTGAGCTGCAATTGAATGTGCTCTACGTGGAGAATCTTGGTAAGCAAATGCTTTTACATTGTAGCCTAATTCTGCTAGAGTTGCAGAAGCAGAACCACCTGCTAAACCTGTACCCACCACAATAATATCTATATGACGTTTGTTGGCAGGATTTACCAAGTTAATTTTATTTTTATAATCTGTCCATTTATCTTTAAGTGGACCTTGAGGTACTTTTGAATCTAAAGCCATAATTGAATAAGATTAATGGTTAAGGTGATGATAAAGTGCAATAAAGATAAACCCTAAAGGCACTATAATTGAATATGCGACTCCTACTTTCTCTAATTTTTTTCTTAGAGAAGCTGCTCCAACTGATTGAAATGCAGAAGTAAAACCGTGTGCTAAGTGCAAGCCTAAAAAAACAAATGCTAAAACATAAGCACCCACTCTTAATGGACTTACAAATTTATGCACTAATTCTTCATGGTAACGCAAACCTTCAATGCCTTCCATAGTTCCTGACCAATCGCCTTGAATAAATTTGGTATTGATTTCTGGGAACCAAAAATCAATAAAATGTAAAAGGATGAATGCTAAAATGGTTAAACCACTCCAAATCATATTTCTACTAAACCAAGTAGAATTTGCAGCGCCATTATTTTTAGCATAACCAGCTCCGTTTGCTTTTTTGTTTTGCAATTCTAAGATAAAACCCATTACAAAATGAAATACTACAGCAAAGATTAAAACTGGCTGTAGTGCAAATTGCACAACTGGATTTGTACCCATGAAATGTGAAACTTCGTTGAATAAGTCTGGACTGAACACAGACAAAATATTAATTGTTAAGTGCTGTAATAAAAAGAACATCAGAAAAAATGCTGAGAGTGCCATTGACACTTTTCTTCCTATTGAAGATTTGAAAAATCCGCTCATTGTTTGTTGGTTAAAATTTTGAACACAAATTTACGGCTAAAGGAGTTGTATTACAAGGATTTTAGTGCGTTTTCACTCGTATTTAGAATTAATTTAAATAAACTGGTTAAACGTTTAACAAAAACTTGATTATTAGCATTATTTTGACGCTGATTTTAATTTGAAGCAACCAAACACTTATTGTTCTTCCACTTTCCAATTAATTCTTTAGGAGCTATTTTAGCACCATCACAAGTTAAAAAATTGCCTTTTTCATCTTTTTTGATGATTTTCATCTTACCCGTTTTTATGGCGTTTATAACTCTAAAAATCAATCCGCTTTTAGGAATTTTACTTCCTTTATTAATCAACTTTAACCCTTGTTCGTTGTTCCATAAATCCATTTTTGATGATATTTCATCTGGTGCAACACCATCTTCTAGCTTGTTTTCTTTAAAAGTGATATAATTCTCTTTTTCATGTGCTTTGCCTAAGCTTCTTGCAGCAGATTTCCCTAATTCTTGATGCAATCTTGCCATCCAAAAAGCGTGCCTAAAAGCATCTACTTTACCTCCTGAGCCATCACCATCTAGTAGGTTTGTTTTTTGGATAGAATCTGAAATTCGTTTTGCTTCTAAAGAAATTCTAAGTGCTTTTTTAGCTTTTAAAGGATGTAATAACACCCATTTTTTTGCAGGACCAGACAATACAAAAAAGTTTTTAGGATTGGACTGCCCAAATGAAACCATAACATTCAGCATTAGTATGCAAAACAAAAATTTCATTTAATTTTTTAGGTATTTTTTGGGGATATCTTTTCCTTCATTTAAACTCATTGTCCAAATCATATTGGCTATCCACCATCTATCATTCGAATAAATGAGTTGATAACTATTTACACCATAACCTTTAACACCTTCAGAGTCTTTGCCATAAAAACTCTCAATGACTTGTGCAATGCCATTATATTCTTCAATTATTTGACCTTGATTAACCTCAAAATAACCTTGAGTATAATATTCGTCAGTTAAACTTTCTAAAAAGTCATTCAAGTTCATGGTTTCGTGTATTTGTTTTCCATCTTCTTTGCCAACAACCGTGAAATGAGCTGTTGGTAAAAAGAGTTTTCTAAAAGCAGCCGTATCAATTTTTTGACCCTTTTTAACACTTACCAATTGTTGTGTTTCATTAGTGATTTTTTTTATGCTTTGATATACCTCTTTAGATTGCGAATTTGCTTGAATCGCAAAACATAGCATTACAAATAAAAGTACTATTTTCATCTATTTTATCTCGAATTTGTTTTTATCATCGTCAATTTTAATGGTATATTTTCCTTGTGGTAAATAAAATACTCCATTTTGTGCTGCACCAATTTTTGGTTTTTTAGACCGCTTTTTGTATTCTTTTAATCCTTTTTTAGAAAATGAAAGATTGTAAGTAGCTTCATTATATCCTTTATCTGCCTTAATTGTTATTGAGTTTAACTCCATATCTTCTTTATAAATACTTACAGTTACTTCTTTATTTGTATTTACATAAAAAGGAATAGTGATTTTTGGTTCGTAAGCATCTCTCCATTGCCCTCTTGAACGCCCCCAATTTCTGCTTTTTTTAATATCCTGAACATCAAAAATATGAATAGATTTTGCTAAAACTTTCGTTGTCATTTTTTGTAAAGGCTCAATATCTGCCTTGTATAAACTTCTACCATGTGTACCCACAATTAGGTGTTTTGCTTTGGGTTGAATCACCAAATCATGCACAGCAACATTGGGTAAATTTTTATCAAAAACTTGCCAAGAAGTTCCTTTATCAAAAGAAACATACAAACCATTATCTGTACCAAGGTATAAAATATCTTCGTTTTTAGGATCTTCTTTAATTACATTTACTGGTGAAGTAGGAATAGATTCTCCTATATTTTTCCAAGTTTGTCCATAATCATCAGACAGATATACATAAGGCGTAAAATCATCAAAACGATAACCATTTAAGGTTGCATAAACTCGCTCTTTTTTATGTGCTGATGCAATAACCCTAGATACCCATAAATTTTGAGGTAAATTATTGGAAACCCTTGTCCAACTTCCTCCTCCATTTTTTGTAAGATTGATATAACCATCATCTGATCCTGTATAAATTACACCAAATTGAAACGGACTTTCTGAAATTGTGGTTAAAGTTCCATAAGCAACATTTCCTTTTTTACCTCCTGTAGTTAAATCGTCTGAAATGGTTTCCCAATCATCACCTTGATTTAAAGAACGGTGCAATTTATTACCTCCTAAATATAAAATGTCTTGGTTGTGTTTTGATAAATGAATAGGTGTTTGCCAATTGAAACGATAGGGATTTTCACCCAAAGTATGTTTTGGTTGAATGTATTTTTGCTTGCCTTTTTCTCTGTTAATTCTAAAATAATTCCCAAATTGGTATCCAGTGTAGACAATATTTTGATCTCTTTCATCAACTTGAACTTGCATACCATCTCCACCCATAATTGACTCGTAAGGATTTTGTCCTCTTTGATGCCAACTTTTATCAATTCTTGCATTATGATCTGCAACCCAAACCCCATTGTCTTGCAAACCACCGTAAACTTTATAATTCTTTTGATTGTCTGCATACACCGAATAAAATTGCCCAACTGCTGGATCGTTTAGTTTTATCCAACTTTCTCCGTCATCATAAGACAAATTTAAACCACCATCATTACCGTTTAAAATATGCCCTGATTTTTTTGGGTTTACCCACAATGCTTGATGATCTGAATGTACATTTTCTCTACTAATTGAGGTAAATGTTTTACCACCATCTTTAGATTTTATAATTGGGACACCTAAAACATAAATTCCATTTTCATCTTGTAAATCTACTCTTATTTCACCAAAATAATATCCATAAGAACTGTATACCCCATTTAAATACTCTTTGTGCGTTTTTTTCCAAGATTTTCCACCATTGGTTGTTTTAAAAACCTCTGCGCCTATTACTTGTGTATCAAATAACATGGAATTTGCATCTTCTAAATATTTTGCTAAATCAATTGGTTTCACAGAACCAACTCGTACCATTTGTTTTACATTCTCTGCTCTATACTTTTCTTGAAAACCATTATTTTTTAAATAGGCATTTAATTTTTTGTTAGCAGTTTTTAAGAACTCTTCTTTAGACATGGTTTTAAAATCTTCCTTCGTTAAAGCATCCGAAGGTTTTTTATTTTTGTCTTTGGGTCTTCTAAACTGGCTATCGTGCAGAGCATATACTGTGTTTTCGTTAAAAACGGCTAAACCTATTCTACCTACGCCATCACCAACTGGGAAAACACTTTTCTCAGAAATTTTAGTCCAAGTATTTCCTGCATCTGTACTTTTATAAATTGATGAATTTTTTCCATCCCCGTCAAAATTCCAAGCTTTACGTTCTCTTTCCCAAGATGCTGCATACATTACTTTAAAATTATTAGGAGCCACAGCTACATCTATAATTCCAGTATCTTTATTGATGAATAAATTTTTGGTCCAAGTTTTTCCTCCATCTGAGGTTTTAAAAATTCCTCTTTCTTCATTTGATGAATACAAATGCCCAATAACCCCTACTACAACTTCGTTGGGATTTTTTGGGTTGATGAGAATTCTACTAATGTGATGCGAATCTAGCAAGCCAACATTTTGCCAAGTTTTGCCTTTATCAGGTGATTTTAGCATTCCAATACCTGCATAACTTGATCTTGATGAATTTTTTTCACCTGTACCCACCCAAATTGTGCCTGAGTTCCAATCTACAGCAATATCACCAATATTTTGTGTTGGAGAATTGTCTAAAACTGGTGTAAAAGTGGTTCCGTTGTTATTGGTGTACCATAAACCACCAGAAGCATACCCAACATAAAACTCAGTAGGGTTTTCTGGGTTTACTGCAACATCTGCAACTCGACCACTCATCACTGTTGGCCCAATGTTGGTAAAATTGATGTTTTTGACTAAAGAAGTTGCTGCTAATTTTGCCTTATTCTCTAATCCTTTTTGAATAGTTGAAGCTTTAGTTGGTGAACCTTGACTAAAAACTATTGCTGTAAAAAGAGTAAAGCTAAATACGACGATTTTTTTCATAAGTAGGTAGTTGTTTGGGTTGGTATGCATCAAAAAAAAGAAAATTTTTGACTAAAATATTAGTTTTAAAAGACAACTTTTCTTTTTTATTGTTAATTTTTACTAAATTGTACACAATTAATCACTTAAATTTTATAAAATGAACATTTTATACACATTAATTATTGGGGCAATTTGCGGTTATATTGCAGATATGTTAATGAAAAACAATGGTTTTGGCTTAATTGTAAACATTATAATTGGTATTGCTGGTAGTTTTGTTGGAGATTGGCTATATGGTAAACTCGGCATACATATTGATGTTGGAAACGCAATTTTAAATCAAATTATTATTGGTGCATCTGGGGCTATTGTTATTTTATTTTTAGTTGGTGTTTTGCGAGGAGCACGTCCTAAAAGGCGATAATTTCGTTACTGTTTACCGTATAAAAGATGCTTTATAAGGCATCTTTTTGTATTTTACACAAATACCAAGGTAAATACAAAAGAATCCTACTACATTTACACCTTATTTAGAAAGAACACTTCAGTTATTTCTTAAACATTATTTATGACATTTAAATCTTTAGGGTTATCTGAACCCTTTTTAAAAGCTGTTGCTGAGAAAGGATACACAAAACCATCACCTATTCAGCAAAAAGCAATTCCACATATTTTAGAAGGAAAAGACGTTTTAGCATCTGCCCAAACAGGCACAGGAAAAACAGCAGGTTTTACTTTACCTGTTTTGCAGTATTTAATTGAAACAAAACATCCAAAATACAGACCATTACGTGCTTTGGTTTTAACTCCTACAAGAGAATTAGCTGCCCAAGTATATGATAATATTAGAGAGTATAGCAAATATGTAAACATAAAATCTACAGTAGTTTTTGGTGGTGTAAAAGCAGCTAGTCAAATTGCAACATTACGCAAAGGGGTTGATATTTTAGTAGCTACTCCTGGCAGATTATTAGATTTACATGAGCAAAAAGCAGTTTCGTTTAAACGTATAGACGTTTTAATTTTAGATGAAGCAGATAGAATGCTGGATATGGGTTTTGTGAGAGACATTAATAAAATTATTAGTTTTATGCCTGCGAAACGCCAAAACTTGATGTTTTCTGCAACATTCTCAAAAGACATTAAAAAGTTGGCCAATGGCATATTGCATAATCCTGTTGAAGTAGAAACTGCGCCACAAAATTCAACTGCTAAAAAAGTTACGCATAAGGTTTTTAAGGTTGATAAAAAAAGAAAAACAGAATTTACCATTCAACTGATTAAAGAAAACAATTGGAATCAAGTTTTAATTTTTACACGAACTAAACATGGTGCAAATCGATTGACAGAAAAATTGATAAAATCAAAAATAGCTGCAGCTGCTATTCATGGTAATAAAAGTCAAGGAGCACGAACAAAAGCCTTGAAAAACTTTAAAGACAATAGCATTCAAGTATTGGTAGCTACAGACATTGCTGCTCGTGGTTTAGACATACCTTTATTACCACATGTAGTGAATTATGAACTACCAAACGTACCTGAAGATTATGTGCATAGAATTGGACGAACTGGTAGAGCTGGTGCTGCAGGAGAAGCTATTTCTTTGGTTTGTAGTGAAGAAACCGAATATCAAAAAGAAATTGAAAAACTTCTTGATGAAAAACTTCATACCGAAATTGTAGCAGGTTTTGAGCCTCAAGATACTGCACCACCAAAAAGAGCGGCTACTCAAAGTAAGGGTTCTTTTGGAAAAAAGAAAAAAGCCGGTAATTCAAATAGAAAGAAGGATGCTGAAACAAGTTCAGCACAGAGAAGGAAACCTCATTTTAAAGGGAATAAACCAAAACCAGCTACTGGAAGAGGCAGAAGTGGCGCTCCTAAAAAGAAGCGTTTTTAGTACTTTTTTTGTTGATGATTTAATTACTACATTTGTTACTTAAATTCAAATTAACATGAAATATCAACAAATAAACTCGACTCTTTTTATAAAAAACCGCAAAAACTTTATGGCACAAATGAAGCCTAATAGTTTAGCGGTTTTTAACTCGAATGATATTTACCCAATAGGTGCAGATAGCACAATGCCTTTTGAGCAACATAGAGATATTTTTTATCTAAGTGGCGTAGACCAAGAAGAAAGTATATTACTACTTTTTCCTGATTGCCCAAATGAGGATTTACGTGAAGTTTTATTTGTAAGAGAAACCAATGCGCATATTGCAGTCTGGGAAGGTGAAAAGTTAACTAAAGAAGCCGCTTTTAAAACTTCTGGTATTAAAACGGTTTATTGGTTGCAAGATCTAGAAAAAGTATTGTTTGAAATGAGTGCTTATGCTGATACTTTTTACATCAACACAAACGAACATTATAGAGCATCCGTAGAAACAGAAACACGCGAAGATCGTTTTACAAAATGGTTGTTGGCTAAATATCCTGCACATTCTGTTGCCAAAAGCAATCCTATTTTACAGCGTTTACGTTCTGTAAAAGACCCTATTGAATTAGATTTAATGCAACAAGCCTGCAACATTACCGAAAAAGGTTTCAGACGTATATTGAATTTTGTAGAACCTGGTGTTTGGGAACATGAAATTGAAGCAGAATTGTTACATGAATTTGTACGCAACAGGTCTAAAGGTTTTGCATATACCCCTATAATTGCCTCAGGAAACAATGCCAATGTTTTGCATTATGTAGAGAATAATCAACAGTGTAAAGACGGCGATTTAATTTTGTTTGATACTGCTGCAGAATATGCGAATTATAAAAGTGATTTGAGTAGAACTATACCCGTAAATGGTAGATTTACAAAAAGACAAAAAGCAGTTTATAATGCTGTAAATCATGTTAAAAAAGAGGCTACAAAACTCTTGGCTCCTGGTACCATTTGGAAAGATTATCATGTAGAAGTTGGTAAAATAATGACATCAGAATTACTAAATCTCGGTTTGCTAGACAAAGCTGATGTGCAAAATGAAGATCCTAAGTGGCCAGCTTATAAAAAGTATTTTATGCATGGCACCAGTCATCATATTGGTTTAGATACTCACGATTATGGGCTTTTACATGAACCTATGCAAGCTAACATGGTTTTTACTGTAGAACCTGGAATTTACATTCCTGATGAAGGTTTTGGAATTCGTTTAGAAGATGATGTTGTGATTCAAGAAACTGGTGCGCCTTTTAACTTAATGCAAAATATACCTATTGAAGCTGATGAAATTGAAGAATTGATGAATCGTTAAGTAACAAAAATTATTTATAATTTTGAATGGCTTTGTGTAGTTTTCCTAAGATACGATTCCTAAAATTCTCTGGTTTTATAATTTCTATCAACTCTCCATATCCCAATATCCTTCTTTCTAATTCAAAATTAATTTGAACGAAGATGTTAAAGATTACTCCATCATCAGTATATTTTATAATTCTTTGAGAGCGATGAAATGGTTTTGTAATTACATAGGGCGCATTCTTTTTTTCGATCCAAAACTGAATCCTTTGAGGTCTTGTATTTGAAACGGTTGCCCCAATTACATCTTTATAATATACATCTCCATCAATTTCATGATCTACATATTCAATAGTATCATTTTGAGTGGTGGCTATAATTCGATCTAAAGCTAATGTATAGTACTTATTTTTGTTTAAACACAATAAAAACCATCTGTTATTAAATTCTTTTAATAATTGAGGATGCACAATCATATCACTTGCATTATGGGCTTTAAAAGATTGATATCTAATTTTTAATACCTTTTTTTGTTGAATAGCATTGTATAACGGATCTATAAATTCCAATCCTTTTAACTGTTCATTTTTATCTAAATGAATAATCGATTTATTATTTTTTTGTGATGAATATACAGAATCTTCCAAACGTTGCAGCACCCCATTCATCTCTTTAAATAATGAAAAATCTTTAAATTGACGTAATAACTGAATAGCATCATTCATCACTTTTACATCATTATCAGTTACAGGAATATTAGTGATGCTATAATTAGGTTCTGCATATTTATAAAAGCGTTTTTCATAAACTTCAATAGGTGCATTGTAGCCTAATTTATCACTTCGCATTAACTGAATATCTAACTGAATAGTACGTTTGCTAACATTGATGTCTTTTCCTTCATATTCGTACAAAGCATCAGAACAAGCTTCAATTAAATCGTCTAAAGTCCATTTTTTAAAGTTATTGCGTAAACAATAATCAATGGTTTTGTATCTGATAAGTGCGTTTTTGTTAGATGCCATTAATTTATAAATTATTAAGAATTGTCAGTTCGAGTGAAATTTGTTTTTCAGAAATTTTGTATCGAAAACTTGTTTAAATATTATAATTATTGATAAAAATAACTATTTATTTTATCTACGCAAAAACATTGCGCATTAGAACAAGATGTTTGTAGTGGAATTGTAAGAATATAGAATTCTTATTGAAGTAATCGCTCCACAAAACGAGGCGTTTGTGGAGCAACCTAATTAAAATTTGAGCTAAAAAAAAACAAAAAAATGGAACATAAAATGAAAATAACAGGAAAAGAAATTATTGCATTGGGTTTTAAATCTGCAAAATGGTTTCCAGAAGCAATTGCACATATCAACGATAATGCTTTATCTAAGGATGAAATGATTGTTTATTTAGAGCAATTTAAAGTGGAAACTATTGGTTTATTAGAAAACCCAGCTGATTTTAAAATCAATATAAAAGCAGAAAACGAGTTAGAAGAGATTAACGTGAATTCTGTTACAAAATCGATGGAAGTTTTGATGAAAACCCCAACAATTGTAGACGGTGCAATTATGCCAGATGCTTGCCCAACAGGTGCTTCTGGAACCATACCTGTTGGTGGAATTGTAGTTGCCAAAAACGCCATTCATCCAGGAATGCATTCTGCAGATATTTGTTGCTCAGTGATGTTAACCGATTTTGGTGATACCAATCCAAAAGCTGTTTTAGATGCTGCACATTCCATTACACATTTTGGTCCTGGAGGTAGAGATCGAAATACACAATTTCGTTTTCCTGCGGATTTATTAGCTGAAATTGAAGCTAACCCGTTTTTGAACAATCAAAAATGTATTTCAGCAGCAAGAAGTCATTTAGGTACACAAGGAGATGGAAATCATTTTTTGTTTGTAGGAAAATCTAAAAAAACAGGAAATACAATGTTAATTACACATCATGGTTCTAGAGGTTTTGGTGCAAATTTATACAGTAGAGGAATGAAAATTGCTGAGCAATTCAGAAAAGAATTGTCGCCTAAAACCTTAAAACAAAATGCTTGGATTCCTTTTGATACTGAAGAAGGTAAAAACTATTGGGAAGCTTTGCAAATCATTAGAAAATGGACAAAGAAAAACCACGAAGTTTTACACGATGCTACTTTACAAAAACTTGGAATTCAGCAAGAAAATAGATTCTGGAACGAACATAATTTTGTGTTTAAAGATGGCGATTTATTTTATCACGCAAAAGGTGCAACTCCTTTAGATGCTAAGTTTATGCCAGATATTACTGGCCCAAGATTGATTCCTTTAAATATGGCTGAACCTGTTTTAATTGTAGAAGGTAACACTACCGAAAACAACTTGGGTTTTGCACCTCATGGAGCAGGTAGAAACGTGAGTAGAACTCAACATAGAAAAAGTAAAACAGGTACAAATGAGGAAATTTTTGCAACCGAAACTAAAGGTTTAGATATCCGATTTTTCTCAAATGAAATTGATATTACAGAGTTGCCAACTGCCTACAAAAATGCAGCAACTGTAAGAAATCAAATGGATGAGTTTGGGTTAGGAGAAGTTATAGATGAAGTATTGCCTTTTGGTTGTATTATGGCTGGTAATTGGCAAAAAAATGCACCTTGGAGAAATAAAAGGAGACAGGATAAAAAGAAATAAAATGAAAGAAATTAAGCAGAAATCTATTGAACTTTTACTAAACATTCTGCCCAAAGATGCTTTTGAGATGATGCTCTATAAAAAAGTTGAAACTGAAGATTTACTTAAAAATGAATTACTTTTTGATTTAGTAAACATCAACTATAGATTGGATAATTATAAAGATTTGATACTAAAAACACTTGATAAGCCTAAAGATAAACGAGTTCATTTAATCTATAAAGTTAATTTATATTGCCAAAAAATCATAAAATCTGATATAGATTCTGATAAAATAAAATGGTTTGAGAAGGCTTTAGATTTATTTTGTTATGATGACGATTACGATTTAATTTGGAATTTTATTGAGTTATCAGACCGATTAGGATTTTTATACATGAAATATGAATCTCAAAAAAATATTTTGGATGATATCTGTTTTTTAAGTTCTGAATTAGTAACTACTTTAAGAGAGGCTTCAACTGTTGAAGAAAAGTATGCTGTATTAGCAAATGGAATTCCAATAAACTATAAAGTAGATAAAAAATGGTATGAATTCTGGAAATAATTTACTTTTCTTTTTCTTTTATCAAACTAAGAATTAAAGCAACAAACCCAAATGCCATAAAGCTATAAGCGCGGCTATTATCCATATCTTTAAAAGGCTCTAATGAATAAATTCCATAACCAAGCAACACAACCGAACTCGCTAAAAAAAATGCTTTAAGTTTTTTATTCATCATTTAAATTTTTACTAAAATTACAAAAAAACCACGCAAGTAGCGTGGTTTTTATAATATATAAAAGCAATTGTGATGCTTACAATTCAAAACCAATATTAACGCCTAATTTTTGAGCTATCAATTTTGTAATTCTAGATTTTACTTCTGGTATTTTTACACTTTCTAAAACCGTATTGGCAAAAGCAAACATTAGTAAACCTCTACCTTCTTTCTGCGGAATCCCACGTTGTTGCATGTAAAATAAAGCATCATCATCTAACTGACCAATAGTACAACCATGAGAACATTTTACATCATCTGCAAAAATTTCTAACTGAGGTTTTGCATTTATAGTAGCTTTATCGCTTACCAAAACATTGTTGTTTTGTTGATAAGCATTGGTTTTCTGAGCTTCTTTATTTACAATTACTTTTCCGTTAAAAACCCCTGTAGAACGCTCGTCATAAATACCTTTATAATCTTGATGCGATTCGCAATTTGGCTCAATATGATGTACTAAGGTGTGATGATCTACATGTTGTTTCCCTTCAATAATCGTAACTCCTTTTAAAATAGAATCGAT
Organism: Polaribacter sp.; assembly: GCF_965660385.1. Lineage (GTDB taxonomy): Bacteria > Bacteroidota > Bacteroidia > Flavobacteriales > Flavobacteriaceae > Polaribacter. The sequence continues at coordinate 135,422 of NZ_CBFHZT010000001.1, read as the reverse complement.
ATGCTCTCCATTTTGATAGAAATTTAGGTTATTTCTGGTAATATTTCCTCCAAAAGAAAAGGTATGTACAGAAGCTACACTATTTGATTTTTGATCAATGTACGTGTTATCTACTAAAGAAGCATTTAAATCATCATTCTGAATTTTATACACATCTACAGTAGCACTTTTAGCTGCAAAAATTTCTGTAACCGCATTTGTTAAAACAGCATTTGATGTTAAACTTTGATGGCGTTCTATAATTTGAACGTGTGCATTTTCTTCAACAATAATTAAGTTACGAGGTTGCACCATTGTTGCTACTTCAGAACCTGTAGTAAAATTGATAATTTGTATTGGTTTTTTAACCTCTGTATTTTTAGGTATGTGTATGTAAGCACCTTCTTTTGCAAACGCAGTATTTAAAGCGGTTAAATTATCTTGTTTGGCAACTTTATTAAAATAGGTATCAATTACTGATTTGTATTTTGGGCTACTTAAAGCAGATGACATTAAACAAACATCATAATGATCATGTGTGGTTTGCGATAAAAATGAACTATACTTTCCGTCAATAAAAACAACTTTGTAAGCGTCTATATCATGAATAAAATACTCTTTTACATCTGCTAATTCAATTGCTTTTTGTCTATCAGGAAAAATACTATAATCTTTTTTTAAGATTGTATTTAAGGAAGTGTATTTCCAAGCTTCTAACTTTTTTGTAGGGAAACCTAATTTTTCGAAATTCTCTAAAGCTTTAGATCTAATTTCGTGTACATCAGAATTCATATCTACTTCATTTTCAAAAGCGACATAAGATGATAATATTTTGTCTTTTAATTCCATTGTTTTTAGTTTTTAAAGTTGAAAGTTTTTAAAGTTTCTAAAGTTCTTTTTTCAAAAATCTTTATTACTTATCCAACTTTTAAACTTTTTTACTTTATAAACTTTTAACTATACTAATTCCTGTTTAATCCAATCATACCCTTTTGCCTCTAACTCTAAAGCTAAAGAAGCATCACCAGTTTTTACAATTTTTCCATCGTGTAAAACGTGCACAAAATCTGGTACTATATAATCTAACAAACGTTGGTAGTGGGTAATAACAATAACAGCATTGTCTTTAGATTTTAATTTATTTACGCCATTTGCAACAATACGCAAAGCATCAATATCTAAACCAGAATCTGTTTCATCTAAAATGGCTAATTTTGGCTCTAACATTGCCATTTGAAAAATTTCATTACGTTTCTTTTCTCCTCCAGAAAAACCTTCGTTTAAAGAACGTGATAAAAATTTACGATCAATTTCTAACAATTCAGATTTCTCACGAATTTTCTTCAACATATCTTTAGCTGGCATATCTTCTAAACCTTTTGCTTTTCTGGTTTCGTTGATAGCAGTTTTGATAAAGTTGGTTACAGAAACTCCAGGAATTTCTACAGGATATTGAAATGATAAAAATACGCCATTATGTGCTCTTTCTTCTGGAGCTAATTCGCTAATATCTTCGCCATCTAATTCTATAATTCCATCTGTAACTTCGTAATCTTCTTTACCAGCAATAATGTTTGCCAAAGTACTTTTACCAGCACCATTAGGTCCCATAATTGCATGAACTTCACCAGCGTTTACTTCTAAATTCAATCCTTTAATAATTGATTTATCTTCAATTGCAGCGTGTAAATTGTTAATTTTTAACATTGTTTCTAAGCTATTTGCTTTAAGCTTTTGGCTCTAAGCTGTTTAATAATTTTTCTAATTTTTGATAATCTGAAGGAGAGTGTTGTATAATAACTTGTGCATTTTTTTCTTTTGCAAAAGCTTCAAAATTCTCCATACTTTTTAATGTTTGTGTAACATCATAATTAAAAGAAGGCACTACTTTATTTTCTCTGTTTTCTTGAAAGTGATATAAATCTCCTGTTAACAAAACAGGTTTTTCTAGGCCTGCTACTTCTACATATAAGGCTTGATGCCCAATTGTATGCCCAGGTGTATATTTAATAACTACAGTTCCGTCTCCAAAAACATCATAATCTCCATTTAGTTTTTTTACTTTGGTAAGTTGCGCCATAGCAGGATTTTTTTGTGCTAACGTATCTGCTAAATTTGCATTGAATTCATTTTCTTGAATTAAAAGTGTAGCATCTTTCATGTAATTTGCGTGTCCTGTATGATCAAAATGAGAGTGAGACATAGCAAAATAATTGAAATCTTTAATCTTAAACCCAATTGATTTTAATTGATTTGCCAAAGAATCTGGTCTTTGAATTCTATAAACTCCACTTGGCTCATTATAAGGTTCAGGGATTACCAATTGTTCTGGCAAGCCTGCATCCCACATTAAATTTCCTTTTGGGTGTGAAATTACATAATAGGCATCAGTAAATTGTTTTTGCTGACCTGTGTAGGTTGTATCTTGAGAAAAAACTTCTAATTTCTTCACCAAAATAGAACCACCTACCAATTGGTACAATTTTACAGCCGGTTTTTCGGATTTTGCAGTTTCTTTCTTCTCAGATTTCTTACATCCAAGAATACTAATTGCAAGAAATAAAAATAGTAGTTTTTTCATTTGATATTTTGTTTATCTGTTTATTCGATTATCTGTTTAAACGCATTAACGTATCAACAAATAAAGAATTTTATCCTACAGAACCTTCTAAAGAAATTTCTAATAATTTTTGTGCTTCTACAGCAAATTCCATTGGAAGTTTGTTTAACACTTCTTTGCTAAAACCGTTTACAATTAAAGCAATGGCTTTTTCTGTATCAATTCCACGTTGGTTACAATAAAACAATTGATCTTCTCCAATTTTACTTGTAGTTGCTTCGTGCTCTATTTGTGCAGATTTATTTTTAGCTTCGATGTATGGAAATGTGTGCGCTCCACAGGCATTACCCATTAATAAAGAATCACATTGTGAAAAGTTACGTGCATTTTCTGCTCTAGAATTTATCTGTACTAATCCTCTATATGAGTTTTGAGATTGCCCAGCAGAAATACCTTTAGAAATAATAGTTGACTTGGTATTTTTACCCAAGTGAATCATTTTTGTACCTGTATCTGCTTGTTGAAAGTGATTAGTTACTGCTATCGAATAAAATTCACCCACAGAATTATTTCCTTTTAAAACACATGAAGGATATTTCCAAGTTACAGCAGATCCTGTTTCTACTTGTGTCCAAGAAATTTTTGCATTGGTTTCACACAATCCTCTTTTGGTTACAAAATTAAAAACCCCACCTTTTCCTTTTTCATCTCCTGGAAACCAGTTTTGTACAGTTGAGTATTTGATTTCTGCATCATCCATCGCAATTAATTCTACAACTGCTGCATGCAATTGGTTTTCATCTCTTTGTGGTGCTGTACAACCTTCTAAATACGAAACATAACTGCCTTTATCTGCAACAACTAAGGTTCTTTCAAATTGGCCAGTTCCGCCTTCATTTATTCTAAAATAAGTTGATAATTCCATTGGACATTTTACCCCTTTTGGAATGTAACAGAAAGATCCATCAGAAAAAACAGCCGAATTTAATGCAGCATAAAAATTATCTGAAGTAGGCACCACTGTTCCTAAATATTTTTTCACCAACTCTGGATGCTCTTGAATAGCTTCTGAAATTGGCATAAAAATAATCCCTTTTTCAGCTAAGGTTTTCTTAAAAGTAGTGGCTACAGAAACAGAATCCATTACAATATCTACAGCAACATTTGCTAATTTCTTTTGTTCATCTATAGAAATTCCTAATTTTTTAAAGGTTTCTAATAAATCAGGATCTACCTCATCTAAAGAATTTAGTTTTGGTTTTTTCTTAGGTGCAGAATAATAAGCAATTTCTTGAAAATTTGGTTTTGGGTATTTTACATTTGCCCATTCTGGTTCTTCCATTTTTTCCCAAACACGATATGCTTCTATACGCCATTCTGTCATCCATTCTGGCTCGTTTTTCTTTTTAGAAATTGCACGTACTACATCTTCATTTAACCCTTTCGCAAAGGTTTCACTCTCTATTTCTGTATAAAAACCATATTCGTACTCTTTGGTTTTTAATTCCTGCTCTAACTGTTCTTCTGTATATTTACTCATAAACTAGTTTATAATGTTAAAAAAGTAGAAAGTTTATAAAGTTGAATGTAGATATTTTAATAAACCACTTATCAACTTCGAAACCTCGTTAATTTTTAACTTTAAATCATTAAACTCATCTTTACTTATGTAATTTATATCAAATGCCAAATATAACTGAGAGCGAACTTCGCCTGCAGAAGCTTTAGCAATGTATAAAAATCGAATAAACTCTTTTGTTGTCTGTCTTTCAAAACCTTCTGCTATGTTGGACGATATTGAAACTGACGCTCTTCTTATTTGATCTTTTAATCCAAAATCCTTATTAAATAAATCATTTGAATTCGTAACTTTATAAATTATCACATTTAATTCTCTTGCTTTTTGCCAAGAAATAATTTCTTCAAAAGAACTAAATTTTGCCATTTACTTTTTGTTTTCAAACAACTTTAAAAACTTTTAAACTTTAAACTTTACCTACAAACTAAAACTCTCTCCACAACCACAAGTTCTATTTGCATTTGGGTTATTAAACACAAAACCTTTTCCGTTTAAGCCCCCTGAATACTCTAAAGTGGTTCCTACTAAATATAAAAAGCTCTTCTTATCTACAATAATCCTTACGTTATTTTCTTCAAAAACTTTATCGTTTTCTTGTTGTTTGTTATCAAAAGTTAAATCGTAAGATAAACCTGAACAACCACCACTTTTTACGCCAACTCTTACAAAGTCTTTAGTTGCGTCAAAGCCATCATCAGTCATTAACTCAATGACTTTTTTCTTTGCTGTGTCTGAAACTTTTATCATAATTTTAAATAGATTAAATCTAAATTGTTCGCAAATATACAATATAACTTGAACAAAGTTGTTAAACTTTCATTAACAAGAATTATGAAACCATTGGTTTTATTGATTAATTTTTGAAGTCTGGATTATTGATAAATTCTAAGTCTGTAAGGGTTAACAAAAAGGCTTTTAAGTCGGCTTTTTCTTGTGCTGATAGCCCTACTCCACCTTGATTTACCTTTTTCATAAGTGGATCTATAGTTGATGAAAATTGCAAACCTTCTGAATAATGATTGATAACTTCATCTATTGTTGTAAAACGCCCATCGTGCATGTAAGGTGCTGTAAACGTTAAATTTCTTAATGATGGTGTTTTAAATTTACCATTATCTGCAGGATCACCTGTAACTGCTCCTAAACCCAAATCTAGAAAAGTAGCATCTAAACCATTGTTGTGAAATTGATTATCGGTCCAAAGTGGATTGTTATTACTTCCATGACAATGAAAACAATCACCTTTTTCTTCATCCATAAAAATGTTAAAACCATTTTGTTCTTGTGTTGTTAATGTGGCCTTCCCTAATAAATAATTGTCGAATTTAGAATTCCCAGAAATTAAGGTTCTTTCAAATTGAGCAATGGCTTTTACCACCAAATTAGAATCAATTTTCGAAGTTCCAAATGCTTGTTGAAATAAGCTTGGATAGGTATCGTGATTGTTTAATCTAGCTTCTATTTTTTTCCAATCTGCATTCATTTCATTAGGATTTGAAACGGGTTCAAACGCCTGATTTTCGAGCGAAAGCGCTTTTCCATCCCAAAAAAACAGTTCGTCAAAATTCCAAGCTAAATTAAATAATGGCATTGAGTTTCTATGACCCAATGTGCCATTTGAACCTTCGCTAAATTGCTGGCTGTGCGAAAATGCTTCTTGCAATCTGTGGCAATGTGCACAAGACTGTGTTTGATTACCTGATAAAATTTTATCTGTAAATAATTTTTTTCCTAAAGCAACGCCTTCTACTGTTAAAGGGTTTTCTGTTGGTAGTATTGGGGCAATAAGTTTATCTGCAAATAATTGCGGTGTTTGTAAATTGTATGGAATTGGGGTATAGATATCTTCTTCTTTTGATGCACAACTAATCAAAAGAAAAAAAGAAAAAATATAATACCAAGTGTTTTTCATTTTAGAGATTTCTACATAGAGTGGAAATGACATCTATTTATTATTCAGTTACATCGCCAACAGAAAACACAGATTTACCATTGGCACTTATTAATTTTTGGGCTTCAGAATTAGGCATTAATACTGTATTGAGCTCGTTTAAATTCCAAGTATTAGGATTTTTAAACCATTCTGCAATATTCATTTTAATTTCTATAGTCGTATCGTTTTCAAAATTAAACGTCCCTAAATCAAACTCAAAAGAAGTATCTGGTAAATTTTCCCAAGGATTGGATTTTGTTCTATCTGCAGCACGAATTGCATGATAATTGAAATTAGCATCTGCATTATTTGCATCTTTATACTTCCCATCAAACTGCATATAATGATAACCACCACCCAACATGAGTGGCACTCCGAAATTTACGGAATTTAAATCTTGATAAATACCATCTAAATTATCGTTATCAGTAAAACCAAAGGTAAATTTTATAAAATTTGAACCTTGAGAAACTTCATTTACAAGAAACTCTAAACCAGAATTTTCGCCAATATTTACCAAATGATGACTGAATTTTTTAGAACCAATATTAATGCCAGAAATAACGTATCTTAATTTTTCTATACTAATAGTTTCGCCATTTTTATTAGTAAATTTAAATTGATTGAAATCGGATGAAGTTACAGGAACACCATCCCAATTATGAGTAAATTTAAACGTAAGATTTACTGGTTCTATATTAACGCAACAATCTAATTCGTCTTTACAAGCATTGAGCGTTAAAAAAAGAACCAGTACTCCAATTATTTTTTTCATTTTTTTTAATTTAAATTTATGATTAACACATCTGAAAAGCCTTTATTTTCTGGAATTTCTTTATCGTTACTCCAAGATTCACCCACAAGAATAATACCATTATTTTCAGTTTCGATAACATCATTTGCTTCATCTAATTCTGAGCCACCAATTGAGTTTTCCGATAATAAGGTTCCGTTTTCATCAATTTTTATGATCCAAACATCTTTATTACCCTCGTTTTTAGTAACATCAAAATCTGCGCTTCTGGAACTGCCCACTATATAAAAACCACCCTGTTTGCTTTTTTTTATATTTTTTGCAATTTCAAAATTAGAACCTCCATAAGTTTTTTCCCAAAGCAACTCGCCATCAGCATTTATTTTGATGAGCCATATATCTGAAGATCCTGCATTTTCGGTAACATTTACATCTGTGCTTCTGGTATTGCCAGCAATTAAAAATTCGTTATTGTTTGTTTTTTCGATAGCAAATGCTTCATCTGGTTGTGAGCCACCAAAGTTTTTTTCCCAGATTTTAGCTCCATTTTTATCAATTTTAACAACCCAAAAATCGTAGCTACCAATGTTATTAGAAATGTCTGTATCTGAGCTATCACTAGAACCAACCAAAATAAAATTGCCATTATCTGTTTCTACTAAATCGTATAAGGAATCTGTAAAAAGCCCTCCATAATATCTAGACCAAATTTTGTTACCATTTGCATCTATTTTTATCAACCAAAAATCGCCACCTGCGTGTTGAGACTTTGCATTTCCTTGTCCACCAGAAGCAGAAACATCTAAAGAGCCTCCTATAAGAAAACCATTGTCTGATGTTTTTTTTAAAGTATACGCTTGATCTGAACCTAAAAAACCAAAACTTTTTTCCCATAAAATAGCTCCTGACTCATTTAGTTTTACCGTCCAAAAATCGTAATTTCCATTATTTGTAGAAACATCACCATCTGAACTTCTGCTAAAACCTGTAATTAAAAAACCATTATCATTGGTTTGCACTAGGTCTCTTCCTCTATCATCATCAGTGCCTCCAAAGGTTTTACTCCACTCTAAAGTATGTTCTGCATCAAATTTAAGAAGCCAATAATCGAAACTTTCATTCGTTTTGTTTTTGATATCAAAATCTGTGCTTTGCGAATGTCCTAAAATTGCATAACCCTTATCATTTGTATTGATAATTTTTTGCGCAACATCATTTTTACTACCTCCAAAAGTGGTTACAAAATTTAAGGTTAATGGGTTGTTTTGGGTTGTTTTAAATACATCATTTTTTGAACATGAAACCAATAATAGCAGCAAAAGAAATGGAAATACTATTTTCAAAACAAACTTATTTTTTCTTGATGATAAATAAACCTTTTTCGATGTCACTCACCACTATTTTACCACTTTTAAAAAAGGGATACACATTCCAAGCTCCATTAAATTCTGGTTCATCATTATCTGGATATGTATCAAAAAAACCAGTTTCTAGCATTGTTCCGTTTGCAATGTTTGAAATGTCATGCATTCTAACTCCTGCTCTATAATTTGCTAAATAAAAAGTATTCTCTTTTACATATCCATTATGATCTATGGCTGTTGTGGGGCCAAAATATTCTGATAACAACTTAGGGTTATCTAAATCTAACAAATCGAAAATAAGAATTCTTGTATTACTTACATTACCATCATATTCATCTAACTCATCACCCACAATAAAATAACGTTGATCTTCTGTAAACCAACCTTGGTGTGTATAGCCTTGTTTTGTATAGCTAATATTTGATACTTTTTTAGGATTTTTTTTATCAGTTACATCTGCTATCACTACTTCATTAATTCCAAAACGTTCTCCATTGCTACCTATTAAAATTTCTTTACCTGCATAATCTAAGTCTGGACCATTATAATTTACAACTTGTGCATCATGTGAATAGCCACCTTCAAAGAAACCACCTTCTAAAACTGGTGATTTTGGATTTTGAATATTGATAAAAATTGGGCCTCCACCAGAAAGGTTTGTACCTACAGCATAAGCATAACCAGAATCTTCATTTATTACAATATTATGGGCATTACCAAAATCTGTAAACTCTGCATCAGCCGTAAAAAAACGAGGCGAATTGTTTGTGTCTCTAAGTTTTGTTAAATCTAACACTTGCATACCATGATTGTTTGCCTCACTAACAATAAAAGCATGATTGTTGTATACTTTTATATCTCGCCAAAGACTGTTAACTGTTCTTGTTTGAAGATTGCCAATATGTACAGGATTGTCTGTATCTGTAATATCTACAAAAGCAACACCGTTATTTAAACCAATTATTGCGTATTCGTTATTTGTAATTGGGTCTGTCCATCCCCAAGAATCATTACCTTCTATATTTAGCGGATTTGATGCTGAAAGATCTAAATCTTCTAAAGAAATGTGCAATAACAAATCGTAATTATCACAAGGATAAACACCTGCAAAACCATTTTCACAAGGTATTTTATTATTAGTGATGATTTCGCAAACATCACCAACACCATTGTTATTGGTATCTTCTTGATTAGGATTGGCAACATCTGGACAATTATCGATACTATTGGCTATACCATCATTATCATCATCTAAAACAGTTTCAGCTGTTTCTGATGTACATACTGAAAAAAGGATGACGAATAAAGATAAAATGGAAAGGTGTTTAAATTTCATAAAAAACGTTTTATCTGAGCAATTTACAGATTTTTTATGGTATTTACGAGTTAAAACAGAGTTCTTATATTTTTATTGTTTTACATTATCAAGTACTTATCTTTGCAAGATGTTAGCAGATAAAAATCCACAAAAAACATCATTAGCTGAACTTGGTGAGTTTGGTTTAATTAATCACATAACACAATATTTTAAAGTTGAACATTCATCTACAGTAAAAGCTGTTGGAGATGATGCTGCTGTTTTAGAAGCCTCAGAAAAACAAACCTTAATTACGACAGATTTATTGGTTGAAGGTGTGCATTTTGATTTAAGTTATATGCCATTAAAACATTTGGGTTATAAAGCTGTAATGGTAAATTTAAGTGATGTGTATGCTATGAATGGAACTGCAGAACAAATTACAGTTTCTATTGCAGTTTCAAATCGTTTTCCACTAGAAGCAATTGAAGAATTGTATGCAGGAATTCAGTTAGCTTGTGATACCTATAAAGTAGATTTAGTTGGTGGAGATACAACCTCTTCTACCAAAGGAATTTTAATTTCTGTAACCGCAATTGGAAAAGCAAATGCAGCAGATATTGTTTATAGAAATGGTGCAAAAGAAACCGATTTAATTGTGGTTTCTGGTGATTTAGGTGCTGCGTATTTAGGTTTACAAGTTTTAGAAAGAGAAAAACAAGTGTTTAAAGTTGACCCAAACAATCAGCCAGATTTAGACAATTACACCTACTTAATTGAACGTCAATTAAAACCTGAAGCACGTAAAGATATTTCTGGTTTACTAAAAGAATTGGGTGTTAAACCAACATCTATGATTGATATTTCTGATGGATTATCGTCTGAATTATTTCATATTTGTACACAAAGTAAAGTAGGTTGTAAAATTTATGAGGATAAATTGCCTTTAGATCCACAAGTAATATCAACTTGTGAAGAGTTCGAGTTAGATTCTACCATGGTTGCTTTAAGTGGTGGCGAAGATTACGAGTTGTTGTTTACGGTGCCTATTGCCGATTTTGAAAACATAAAAGGAAATCCTAATTTTTCAATTATAGGGCATATTACAGCCGAAAACCAAGGGTTACAATTGGTTACTAGAGCCAATCAAGAAATTGAATTGAAGGCTCAGGGTTGGAATTCGATGCAAGAAGATTAATTTGATATCGTTTGCTTTTCTAATATTAAATTATTTAAAATTTTTAAAGATAAATAACCACTAGCTAGCATAGTAAAAGTCCCTATTATTTTTGAATCTGTTAGTTTTTCAAATAAATAACCTACTATAAAGCCTAGGCCAATTCCTAAAATAATAAAAAGAAAAAACTTTATAATTTTTTTCTGAGCTTTTGCAATTTCTTGAGCATTACTTTTAACAAAATCTTTATTTGTATTAAGGTATTGAATGAGGTTGGTGATGAAGTTTTCAAATAAACTTTCAAATGCAATTGGTGTTATTTGGCCATTTCCATCAACAGCATAATCTATTATAAGCTTATCTTCAAATTGTTTAATGATAAGCTTTGATTTCCAATTTAAAGGATTTGTTTTCCAACCATCAAATAAAGACCATTTTTTATAGAAAGTAAACTCGTTGTTGTCAATTTTGTTTTTCTTAAAATCATATAGCTCAAAATAACGAATAAGCTTTTCTTCAAAGTTACTTTTATTTTCTAGAGCGAATTCAAATTTTTTTTGATAAAAATCCATATCTAACTTATTGAATTTTAAAGATTCAATAAAAATAATAAATTAATTGATAAACTTTAATAAAACATCAATTAAATCAAATTTATTTTCAATGGTACTCATATGACCGCCATTTAAAACCACAATTTCAGAACTGGTTTTTTTAGCTTCTTGTAAAGAAGTTTCTACATCTAAAACAGGATCTTTTTCACCAGCAATTATCAACTTTTTAAAATAGTTTTCTAACAAAACTGCATTGCTGTTTTCACGAATTCTCATACCTTCATTGGCGGCAATATAACCTTGTATAGGAGTTTGTAATGCCTCTTGCAAAGCAGCATTTATTTCTGTTTTAAATTTTAGTCTACTTTCTTCGCCAAATAAATTTACAAATGACATTCTAACCATATTGGTAAAGTTATTTTGTATCATTTTATTAGCTCTAAAACGTAGTTTTTTACGTTCTTCAGAATCCTCATTAGAAGTAGAATTTAATAAGCACAAACCCTTTATTTTAGTAGGATTATTTTTGGCAATTTGTAAACAAACATAGCCTCCTAAAGAATGGCCAACCAAAATAAATTTACGAAGTTTTAAATGTTTTAAAACAGCTTCTACAGCTTCTGCAAAAATTTCCATAGAATGTACATAACCTAAACAATCGCTTTTTCCATGACCTAATAAATCAATAGTAATAATTCTATTTCTCTTGCTAAGTTCAGGTTTTATGGTATCCCACATGGTGGAATTTTCTAAAAAACCATGAATTAAAACAACTGTGGATCCTTTTCCTTCGTCAGAAAAAGAAAGGTTTGCGTTTTTAAAAGTGATGTTTTTATTCATTAAAATTTACCATTTAAACCCCAAAAGGGTTTCAAACCCTTTTGGGGTTGAAGTCAAGTATTATATTAGTTATATCTTTAACCATTCATCAATAGATTCAGTATCAATTTTTTGTTGATGTGTATCAATTAAGTTCTGTTTATCATTAAAATAATCAATTACTTTTTTTCTTTCTATGAGTGTTTTTTTCTCTGAAATAATAGAATTATACGAACTCCATTTATAACTCGATAACTTTTCAACAAAGTTATGCTGAATTGGATTGTTATGAATATATAAAATCAAGTTTTTTAAATACTTTTCATTTTTAATTTGTTTTCTTTTAAAAGGAGCTTCAAACAAAGAACCATGTCTATTATATTTTTTATTAATAGCTTGTGCATAGGCATTAAAAAGATTAGAAAACTGTTGAGAAGGTTTCTTTGTAGCTTTGTCGGAATTAATAGAAAAGGTTTTGCAAATTTCTTCTTCATTTTTAATTTTTATCAATAAATGAAAGTGATTTTTTAAAAGACACCAAGCAAAAGTTTCTGCAATTGGATAAATATATTTTTTATATAATTTTAAAAAATGACGATAATTATCTTCCGAATAAAATAAATTTTCGCTATTTATTCCTCTGTTATAAATATGATAATATTGATCTAATTTAATGGTTTCTAATTGCCTCATTTTAGTTAACTAATTTCGAAATATTAAACCCTAAAGGGTTTCGAACCCTTTAGGGGTTGGTTTTATAAAAGTTATTTACCTGAAAATAAATTCTTTCTTCTGTTAAATATACCTAAAATATGTATATTTCAGCTTTAATTACAATGCTACATCATGAAATTTTTAAAAGAATTCTTTTTTGTTTTTTTACTATCAACAATTACTTTATCAGCTCAAATAAAAGAGAAAAAACTAGATAAATTAATACAAGAAACCTTAACAACTTTTGAGGTTCCAGGTATTTCTGTCGGAATTTTAAAAGATGGAAAAATAACATATGCCAAAGGTTTTGGTGTACGTTCTTTAACCAATAAAAAAGACATGAATCCAAATACCTTAGTAGGTGTTGCTTCTAACAGTAAGGGTTTTACGTGTTTTGCTTTGGCGATGATGGTAGATGCTGGCAAACTAAATTGGGATGATAAAGTGCGAAAACACATACCAGAATTTCAATTATATGATGCTTGGGTTACAGAACAATTTACAGTTAGAGATTTGGTAACTCATAGAAGTGGTATTGGTTTAGGAGCTGGAGATTTGATGTTTTTTCCAGAAGGAAATGATTTTACAGTAACAGATGTCATCAACAATGTAAAATACCTAAAACCAGAAAGTTCTTTTAGAAGCAAATTTGCTTACAATAATAACATGTTTATTATTGCTGGCGAAGTTTTAAAACGTGTTAGTGGTCTTTCTTGGGAAGAATTTATTGAACAAAAAATTATGAAACCTTTGGGAATGACCAGCAGTAAAGCCTCATACAACAGAGTTACAGACAAATCTAATATTATAGATGCGCACACCAGAACAGAAGGTAAGGTGGTGCAAATTCCACATGATTGGAGCGAAACTGCAAACGCAGCTGGCGGAATTGTAAGCAACGTAAAAGACATGCTAACTTGGGCTGAATTTTTAATGAATGATGCTGTAACTGCTGAAGGAAAACGTTTGTTGAGTGAAGCACAGTTTCACGAACTTTGGCAATTGCAAACTCCCTTAAAAGTTGGTAAAAACGATTGGTATAATGCCAATTTTAGAGGCTATGGTTTGGGTTGGTTTTTAATGGATGTAAAAGGTGGTTACAAACAAGTGTATCATACAGGTGGTTTGTTGGGTACTGTTACCCAATTTACAATGATTCCAGATTTAGATTTGGCAATTATTGTATTAACTAATCAAATGAATGGAAATGCATTTAATACCATTACAAACACCATAAAAGACAGTTATTTAGGTTATAAAGATAGAAATTGGTTAAAAACCTATGGTGATAGAAATGCCAATTATTTACAATATAATGATAGTATAAAGGCAAGTGTTTACAAAAAAGTAGTGTTGGCTAAAAACGATAAAACTTTACCAAAACCAAGTCAGATTGTAGGAACTTATTCGGATGCTTGGTTTGGTGATATTTCCATTTCTTTTGATGGAAATTCTTATACCATAAAAAGCAAGAGATCTACAGACATTGTAGGTAAATTGTTACCTTACAACCAAACCACTTATGTCGCAAAATGGAACAACAGAAGTTTTGATGCAGATGTTTTTGTAAACTTCACCTTTGATGAGAAAGGCAATGCCACAAATGCAACCATGAAATACATTGCACCTATTACCGATTTTAGTTTCGATTTTCATGATTTAAATCTTAAAAAAGTAAATTAATTTTGAACAAAACAAAAGAAATTTGGATTGGTGGCTTTGCACTGTTCTCGTTATTTTTTGGCGCAGGAAATTTAATTTTACCACCCAATTTAGGCGCTAAAGCTGGTGCAGATTGGTGGATTGTAGTTTTAGGTTTTATAATTACAGGAATAGCAATACCAATTTTAGCCATTTTTGCACACGCAAAATTACAAGGTACTTTATACGATTTTGGTAAAAAAGTTTCGCCACTTTTTAGCACTATTTTTTGTTTTTTAATTTATATCATAGCCTTTGCAATTCCATCTCCAAGAACAGCTGCAGTAACCCATGAAATGGCAATACAGCCATTTTTTGATTCGCCAGCAATTGTTACCAGTATTATTTACTTTGTTTTGGTGTTTTTGTTTGCTATTAATCGTTCTAAAATTATTAGTTTGATAGGTAAATTTTTAACGCCTATTATTGTTTTAATTTTACTAATCATTATAGGCATCGCAATATTTTCATCACCAGGAAATAGTACACCAAGCACATTTAAAACACCTTTTGTAGATGGTATTTTAGAAGGTTATCAAACTTTTGATGCTATTGCAGGTGTGGTTGTTGGTGCTGTAATTATAATTTCATTAAATTACAGCAATCATAACACTTTTGCAGAAAAAAGAAAACTGATTAGAAAAGCGGGTTTTATTGCAGGTACAGGTTTATTACTTATTTATGGTGGCTTAATTTTAAGTGGTACCTTATTTTCATCAACTTTTGCAGAAAATGCTTCTAGAACCGAAGTTTTAACGAGTTTAAGCACACAAACTTTAGGCAATTTAGGCACTACTTTTTTAAGTGTTTTGGTAGCTTTGGCTTGTTTTACAACTGCTGTTGGTATTGTAACTGGTACTGCAGATTACATCAAAGGCATTTGTAAAAACTCACAAAAAGCATACATTATTACAGCTGCAATTGCTTCTGTAATTGGTATTATTGTTGGGAGTTATCAAGTTGATTTTATTATTACTTTGGCAGTGCCTTCATTAATGTTTTTATACCCAATTACTATTGTATTGATTTTACTAAATATTGTACCAGATAAATTTGCATCCAAACTTGTTTTTAAAGGCGTTGTTATAGTGACCTTTATTTTTAGTATTCCAGATTTTTTAGGATTTATACCAGCTTTAGAAAGTTTTGCAGTTGATTTAAAAAATTTAATTCCTTTAGGTAAATTTAGTTTGGGTTGGGTATTGCCAGCTTTTTTGTGTTTTTTAATTGTAAATTACTTTACATTATATTATAAAGTCAAAAAAGCTTAAGTTTTCCTTAAGCTTTTTCACTTTTAAATTTAAAATATAGGGGTTTTAAACGGTAGTTACTACAAATCTATTTTTATTATTTATTTTATAAATTGATGTATGTTAAGAAATAAAAATTAATGGATTGATTTTCTGATTCTACTTAAACTTTCTGTGGTAATGCCCAAATAAGATGCAATATGATAGTTTCTAATAACCTTTACGATCTCTGGGTACGTGTTTATGAATTTCAAATACCTTTCTTTTGCTGGTAAAGACAAGTACTCTAAAATCCTTTGTTGAAAAGCAGCAAAAGCCCTTTCCATTTTTTTTCTAAAAAATATTTCTACTTTAGGCATTTTTTCACAAAGATGATTCATGCTTTCTCTAGAAAACTGATAAACAACAGCATCTTGCAAGCATTCAATGTTCATTACAGCCTTTTCTGAGCTAAAAAATGCAGTATAATCACTAATCCACCAATCTTTTATGGCAAACTGTGTGGTATGATCTTTACCTTCTAAATTTATAAAATACGATCGTAGGCACCCGTTAAAAACATAAAATTGATTTTTAGTATAAGTATTTGGTGTTAAAAGAATATCACCTTTTTTGAAATGCATTTTGGTGAATTTACTGTTGATAAAAGCAATCTCTTTTTCAGAAAAAGAAATGTCTTTAAAAATCTCAAGTACAATTTCGTTTTTTGATTCCATGTTTGTTTTAAAAAAAGAATAATGCAATTTTTTAACCATAAATATAATAAAATTATATAATTAATTATTTTTATTTAAATTATCTTTAAATTAAAGTAAAAACACTACTTGTTAATCAAATTTATTTTAAGTAATTTAAAGTTGCTTTTGTTTGGTTTTTATTGAGGTGGATAATCTTAAAACAAAACCTTAAACTTTTATTTTTGTGCTTGATTATTTAATCAAAAAAAAATGAAAAAAATTACTTTTTTACTTTTACTAGTTCCACTTTTATTAACCGCCCAAATAAACGAAAGTGACACTCTAAACGTAAAAGCTAAACTATCTTTAACTGGCTTTTGGCAAGCAGGAAATGTGGAAACGTTTATTTTTAGAGCCAAAACAGATATAAGCTTTACACCTTTAAAAAATATTGTTTTTAAAACTCAAAATTCTTATGTGTACCAAGCCTTTGGTGGAAACAAAGCTGATGAAGACTTTTTAAGTTTAAACTTTCTATACTTAAATCCACATAAAAAATTGTACCCATTAATTTTAGGGTTTATGAGTACTAATTTTAGAAGAGAAATTGATGCACGTTATCTTTTTGGTGCAGGTATTACATACCAAATTTTAAACAGCGATAAAAACTGGTTAAAAGTATCTTTAACAAGTGAATACGAAAAAACCTACTTTAACAAAACCAATTTTAACCTTGTAGAATACAATGGAAAAGAAACAATAAACACGATGCGTGGAACGATTTGGTTAAATGGAAAATATCATCTTTTAAAGAAAAAAATAATCATAACACACGAAACCTACCTACAACCTTCTTTAAGCAAAAGCAATAATTATAGGTGGCAAGCAGATGTTGGTTTAGAATTACCTGTGTGGAAACACTTAAATTTTAAGGTCAATTATTTACATACCTTTGAAAGCTTAGTGATTGAAAACCAAAAACAACAAGATAAATTTTTAACATTTGGCTTTACTTTAAAGAGTTTTTAGGTTTAATATATAGTAACAGAAAAAATTTACTTTTCTTGTCTAAAAAAAATTCCAAATAAACTGCAAACTCACCTAAAAACTGCTGTTTGATTCAGATACTTTTTTTTAATAACAAGAGAAATTAATAAACCTCATTTTATATTTCATTTCTATCCTTTTGATTATGGGGTTTTATATCGTAAGTTTATTGTTAAGAAAAAGGAAGGCAATACTCATTTCATCAAAAACTAAAGAAAAGGTTTTTTTTTTATCCAAGTCAGAGTAAACTTGTAAAAAACTATTGAAGTATAATTATTTAAAAAAAAGTGCGAACTTTAAGAAATATTGATTGCTCACAAAAATTATGTTGTAAAAAGTAAAGAACTAACCAAAAAGGTTTGGGAAGATAATGGGGTTTTTGTAGGCAGAAGTTTAGATACTTATATTTCTAAATTACGCAAAAAATTACAAGATGATGAGGCCATAAAGTTGATTAATATTCATGGAATAGGCTACAAATTAGAAATAAAGGATTAATTTTTACTTTCTAAGTATCACTTCTTTTATTCTTGTTGATGGTTTAATTTTAGATTCGTCTACAATGTAAGAGTCGAAAAATACACCTTCTAACAAAAAGTGATAATCGCCAACCATAACAACAGTTCTTCCTTCAATTTCACTTCCATGAACTTCACACTCAGGATAGGTTTCTTTAATTTCTTTAAAAGTACTTCCTACCCCAATCCCTTTTTCTGTTTTATATTTAGGTGATAGAATTGCTATAGTGTTAATAGTTTTTGGGTCATAAGGATCCATGTATACCAAAGCAATTTTTTCGTTGTTAGAATTATATAAATCGTAAACATTAAAAAAATCTTCACCATTTTCAATGGCAGCTACTTTCAATTTATTTTTATGCGTTTTATAAGAATCACCAACTTTTACTCTATCTACCTCCACCTCAGTAATTAAATATTTAGCGTCTACCTCAACACCTTGAATGTTAATATTTTCATTGCGAATTACAAGTTGTTTAAACTTTTGCTGTTTGCTTATGCAAAAAGTTAAACTTGCAATAATTAATAACAATATTAGTATTCGTTTTTTCATAATGAGAATCTTTAGGAATTTCAAAATTAAAAAAACCCAGGTTAAAAGCTCTTAAACATTAGTTAATCAGCAGTTTATTTAACACATTATTTAGTGGTACTCTTAATTTGATGTTAAAACAGACTCATTTAATTTTTAATATCTAATAACGAATTGCTAGCAATACTCTTTAAATTCTAAAATTTTTCGGGCACAAAAGTTTGGTAATCCATTGGGGGTCTTACATAAGCTTTATTGTCTGGTAATGGAGGTAAATCTATTGGTTCAATATTCATTTTTTTATATGGAATTTTACTTAAAACATGGCTAATACAGTTTAAACGAGCTTTCTTTTTATTATCAGAGTTTACTACAAACCAAGGCACTTGTTTAGTATCTGTATGTGCAAACATTTTATCTTTAGCTTTTGAATACTCTAACCATCTAGAGCGCGATTCTAAATCCATTGGGCTAAATTTCCAACGCTTTAAAGGATTGTTAATTCTGTTTTTAAAGCGTTTTTCTTGCTCTTCATCACTTACCGAAAACCAGTATTTTAAAACAACAATACCAGAACGAACTAACATTCTTTCAAATTCTGGGCAAGAACGTAAAAACTCATCATACTCATCATCAGTGCAAAACCCCATTACTTTTTCTACACCTGCTCTGTTGTACCAACTTCTATCAAACAATACAATTTCTCCAGCTGCTGGTAAATATTGCACATAACGTTGAAAATACCATTGTGTTTTTTCTCGTTCTGTGGGCACACCTAAAGCAACTACTTTACAAATTCTTGGGTTTAAAGGTTCTGTAAAACGTTTAATAGTTCCACCCTTTCCAGAAGCGTCTCTACCTTCAAAAAGAATTACTACTTTTAACTTTTGGTGTTTTACCCATTCTTGCAGATGTACTAATTCTTCGTGTAGTTTAGCTAGTTCTTTCTCGTAGTTAAAATTTTTCTGTTTTCTGTTTGTTGAGTTTGATTTTTCCATATTGCCAATTTACAAAAAATCAAAAAACAAGATTAATGCTATTTTAGTGAAGCTAATTTAGGGTCTAAAAAACCTCAAAATAAAGAGTTAGCTTTGTATGTCATTAAAATAAGTTATTTTTGTTTGAAATTTTATAAAATACTTTTTTGTTAAACTACTATTTATATCCTCATAAAAAATCTTCAGAGTGGGTTACTTTTGTACATGGTGCAGGAGGTAGTAGTTCTATATGGTTTAAGCAAGTAAGAGATTTTAAAAAACATTTTAATGTATTGATTTTAGATTTAAGAGGGCATGGAAATAGTCAACCCAAGCTAAAAGACACCTTTAAATCTAAATATACTTTTGATTCGATTACCAATGACATCGTTGAAGTTATAGAACATTTAAATATTTCGAAATCGCATTTTATTGGCATTTCATTAGGTACAATTTTAATTCGTAATCTGGCCGAAAAAAGACCAGAATTAGTGAAAAGTATGATTATGGGTGGCGCAATTATTAAACTAAATATTCGTTCTCAAATTTTAATGAGATTAGGAGTAATATTTAAATCTGTTGTGCCTTATATGCTTTTGTATAAGCTTTTTGCGTTTATTATTATGCCTAGAAAAAATCATAAAAAATCTAGATCTTTATTTGTAAACGAAGCCAAGAAACTCTATCAGAAAGAATTTATACGTTGGTTTAAATTAACATCAGAAATAAATCCGCTTTTGCGTTTTTTTAGAACAAAAGATATTAAGATTCCTACTTTGTATGTAATGGGTGCAGAAGACCACTTATTTTTACCTTCTATAAAAAACATAGTAAAACTACATAAAAAAGCATCACTTTTTGTGATCGATAAATGTGGCCATGTTGTAAATGTTGAACAGCCAGAAACATTTAACCTTCAAACGATTGATTTTATCCATTCTTTGAGAATTTCTTAATATAATTACCTTAAATATCTTCTAATTATTAGCTGTAAATCTTTACTTTTACTGTGTAAAAAAGTTTAAGATGAATCAAGTAATTACTTTCGGCGAAGTTTTAATGCGAATATCACCAATTGGAAACAAAAAATTTGTACAATCTAATGCTGCAGAGTTTTATTTTGGTGGTACAGAAGTAAACGTTGGTATTTCAATAGCCAATTTTGGAGGTAAAGTAAAGCATATCTCTTGTATTTCTAATGATTTTATTGGAGATACAGCCATATCTTATTTAAACAAATTTAGCGTTGATACTTCATCAATTGTACGTTCTCAAAGACCTTTAGGAGTGTATTTTTTAGAAGTTGGTGCAGTTATGAGACCAAGTACAATTTCTTATAATCGTTCACATTCTTCTTTTTCTGAAATTGTACCAGCTATGGTAAATTGGGAAAAAGCTTTAGAAAATGGAAAATGGTTTCATTGGACAGGAATTACACCTGCTTTGAATAAAGGAAGCCAGCAAACATTATTAGAAGCTGTTAAGTTAGCTAGAAAAAAAGGAATGACGGTTTCTGCAGACCCAACTTATAGAAGTGGTTTGTGGAATTATGGAGAAAAACCTAAAGATGTTTTGGCTGAATTAATGCAGTATTCAACGGTTTTTATAGGTGGTGTAAATGAAATTAATGAGCTTTTAGAAACTAATTATTCTTTTTCTAATGAAGATTTTATAAAGGCTAGCCAACATTTAATTAAAGAATTCCCAACCATAGAAAAAGTTTTTGATAAAATAAGAACTTCCATAAATTCTTCTTGGCATAAAATGAAGGCAAGAATGTGGAATGGCATTGAGTTTCAAGAAACCGAAGAATTAGATATTACACATATAGTGGATAGAATTGGTACTGGTGATGCTTTTGCTGCTGGTGTAATACATGGTTTACAAAATTTTGATGACTTTAAAGCGATGCAATTTGGTAATGCAGCTTGCGCTATAAAACACACCTATGCTGGAGATATAAATTACGCTAACGAACAAGATGTTATAAGTATTTTAGGTGGTAATACTACTGGAAGATTTCAGCGATAACAATTCTACATACCAATTAGTTTTAAAGTTTGCTTTGGTTGTTGCAGAATAATAAAAAAATTACTCTGATAAAAAGTGAAATCTTTTTTACTGTGTAAGATGTGAATTAAAACTATTTTATCCTTCTTTATAAAATCAGTTTTTCTTTAACATAAATTACTTACAAAACATCTGCCCTGCTTATTATTACAGCTAATTATTTTGAGAGTCTTCGTAAGGTTGCGTTTGTCTTTTATTTTTCTGTCTTATATCCATAAAAAAGAAACTTTTGCAAAAAATATTGTATTAATTTATACAATTTGAAACCCTTGTCTTTTTTAATCGTTTTTAAAAATAGAACCAACCTCTAGAATGTCTAAAGAAATTTATTTTTTAGTAAAACAAAGTAAAAAGCGCAATCAAAAAGCGCAATCAAAAAGCGCAAATGAAATTGTATGATTTGCATTGTGATGCCATGTTTGTAATTTCTTGTCGATATTTTAAAAATAAAGAAGAAGCAAAAGATATGATGCAAGAGGGTTTCTTAAAGGCTTTCTTGAATTTAGAACATTATAAAAATGGAACAAATTTTAGTGCTTGGTTAAAAAAAATCGTCATAAATACCTGTATTGATGCTATTAAGAAACGAAAGTTAGATACGGTTTCTTTAGATGATTATCCTTTAGAAATTTCAAACGATGAGGATTGGAATTTTGACACTAGAATCAGCAAATCATCAATTTTAGAAGCGATAGCAGCATTACCACAAAAATACCAATTGGTTATAAAATTGTATTTGTTAGAAGGGTATGATCATCAAGAAATATCAGAGATTTTAAAGATTCCTGTTAAAACCTCAAGAACGCAATTAAGAAGAGCAAAATTGCTTTTAAAAGACAACTTAAAAACTGAGAATTATGGAACATGATATCAGAAAATTATGGAATACAAAAGAAGATGCTAAAACAGAAATTCCTAAAAACCATAGAGCTGATTTTTTACATAAATTAGAACATCAAAATAAAAAACAAAAAGGATTTCGTGGGAATACTATACTCAAAATTGCTGCTGCTGTTGCAATAGTTTTAGTAAGTGCATTTTTCTATTTAAATGCAAATACTACAATTGAAAAGACACCACTTCAAATTCAATTAGCAGCAATTGAAAACGAGTATTTAACCAATATAGATAAGGAATGGCAAGGTTTTATTGAAGTTGCTAAAGACACTGTTTTAGTAAAAAAATATAAAATAAAAATGCGTGATTTTGATAAAGATTACCAAAAAATAACCAAAGCCTTAGAAAAATCCCCTAATAATATAAATGTGTTAGAAGCATTGATAAACAACTTACAAAGACGTTTGGAGTTGGTTAAAAATATTAAAGAACATATTAAAGAGTTGAACCAAAAAAACACCAGTAATGAAACCATATATTTATAGTATTTTATTTTTTTTAGCCACAAGTATTTCTTTTGCACAAACCAAAAAAGTGTTAATTAACAAAAGCTATACTGTTGATGAAAATACAGTCTTAAATTTAGATTTAGATAATGCAGATGTTCATATTATTACTTCTAAAGACGATAAAATACACTTTAATTATCAAATGACTTTCTATAATTACTCTAAAAGAAAAATAGATATTCTATTAGATAAATCAATAGTAAAAACAACTAAAAAGAAAAATCAAATTTTTTTAAAAGCAAAGAATTCTGCTTTTTTAGGAATTGATATAAAGTATCATTCTAATTTTGACTATAAAAATTTTGATAATCCGATCAATATCGTTTATAAAAATTATGTTCAAAATTTTTTAAAAATTTATAAAGAGAGAAAACATTTATATAAAACTAAAGATTCTTTAATAGCAGAAATTAATTTTAGTATAGGAAATGACTTTGATAATTATATAAAAAAAGATATTGATAATTACCCTCATAAGAAAGCTTCAAAAAGCGATAGAAAAATAGAGAAGAAGTTTGTAATTGAAGTACCAAAAAATGTTAGCTTAAAAATAAAAGCATTGGAATCTGATATTAAATTAGATTATGATGTTGAAACTAATTTTAAAATGGAAAGCTTTAAAGGCTTTTTTAAGTTCAAAAGATTAAATGGTAAGAATAATCAAATAAATTCTTCAAATGGTATTCTAGAAACCTATGGACTAAAAAATTCAACACTCAAGTTTAGAGACATGTCAAAAGTAAATATTGGCGTTATTTCTAATTCAAAAATGAAGCTAGAAACATCTACAATTAATGTTGGTGAAATAGGTAAAAATGTTATTGTTACAGATTTTGATAGTAAAATTCATCTTTACAATTTCAATGAAAACTTCAAAAAATTTAATTTAAAAGGAAATTACACAGAACTCAATTTGTACAAAGTAAAAGAGACTAATTTTTCTATGGATGTTTTTGGGTTGAACACCACTTTAAATATGGATGGCATAAAAACATCTTTTGGTACATCTAAAGAAAAAGATATGTTTAAAATTCTCCAGAAAAAGAGAAAGGAAAACATTCCGTTTTTAGGGAGCATTGAAGCCGAGTTAAAAAATGGAATTTTAAATATTAAATAACAAAAAAACCAACTTTTCTTAATTTTGAAAAGTTGGTTCACAAAGTTGGGGAATAATATCATTTATAAATCGAACTTAATACCTTGTGCCAAAGGCAATTCATCTGAATAATTTATGGTATTGGTTTGTCTACGCATATACACTTTCCAAGCATCAGACCCAGATTCTCGTCCACCACCGGTTTCTTTTTCACCTCCAAAAGCGCCACCAATTTCTGCACCAGAAGTTCCAATATTTACGTTGGCAATTCCACAATCAGAACCAGCGTAAGACAAGAATTTCTCTGCTTCTTTAAGCTCATTGGTCATAATTGCAGAGGATAAACCTTGCGCAACTCCATTTTGTTTTGCAATGGCATTTTCTACTTCGCCAGTATATTTCATCAAATATAAAATGGGCGCAAAAGTTTCGTGTTGCACAATTTCAAAATGATTTTCTGCTTCAATAATTGCTGGTTTTACGTAGCAACCACTTTCATAATTTTCACCTTTTAAAACACCACCATCAACCAAAACAGTTCCACCTTCTATTTTTGCTTTTTCAATAGCAGACAAGTAGGTATTTACAGCAGCTGCATCAATTAAAGGACCAACATGATTGTTTTCATCCAAAGGATTTCCAATTTTAATTTGTTGATAAGCACCCACAATGGCATCGCGTACTTTATCGTAAACAGATTCGTGTATAATTAATCTTCTAGTTGATGTACATCTTTGTCCACAAGTACCCACAGCGCCAAAAACAGCTCCAGGAACTACTACTTTTAAATCTGCAGTTGGTGTAATGATAATGGCATTATTTCCACCTAATTCTAATAATGATTTTCCAAAACGCTGTGCCACAGTTGCACCCACAATTCTACCCATTTTTGTAGAACCTGTTGCAGAAACTAAAGGAATTCTACTATCTGTAGTCATCATTTCGCCTACTTTATAATCTCCTGTAATGATGGATGAAATTCCTTCTGGCAAATTATTTGCTGCCAAAATGGTTGCGATAATATTTTGACAAGCAACAGCACACAATGGCGTTTTTTCTGAAGCTTTCCAAACACAAACATCACCACAAACCCAAGCCAAAGCAGTGTTCCAAGCCCAAACAGCCACAGGAAAATTAAAGGCAGAAATAATACCCACAACTCCTATTGGATGCCATTGCTCTCTCATTACATGACCTGGTCTTTCAGAGGGAATCGTTTGTCCATTTAACTGACGAGATAAACCTACTGCAAAATCACAGATATCTATCATTTCTTGTACTTCTCCATATCCTTCTTGCAAAGATTTACCCATTTCGTAGGAAACCAATTTTCCTAAAGGTTCTTTTAATTCTCTTAATTTATTACCAAACTGACGTACAATTTCTCCTCTTTGAGGAGCTGGTTTCTCTCTCCAACCAATAAATGCTTTTGTAGCTGTATTGATTACTTTTTCGTAATCTTCTTTCGTAGTTGATTTTACTTTACCTATTAATTTTCCATCAACAGGAGAAAAACTTTCAATTATTTCTCCATTAGAAAAGCTATTTGAACCAGTAGAAGTTCCGTTATTTATATCTTTTATACCTAATTGGTTCAAGGCTTCTTGTATTCCAAAATCTGTCATTTTGCTGTGTCGTTTTTGTTGTTTACATTCGAAGAACGAATTTACAAATAATTTCACTAACCAATAAATTTAACAATAATTATTGTTTTTGTTTAATTTTAAACATATAATATGAAGAAACTACTTTTTATAATATCATTTGTACTTATTTCTTATGGTTGTCAAAAAGAAACAGCAACATCAAAAAAAGAAACGCCTAAAAAGAGCAATGATTTTGCGATTATTATTCATGGTGGAGCAGGTACCATTTTAAAGAAAAATATGACTGATGAAAAAGAAGCAGCCTATAAAGCGAAATTGGAAGAAGCGATTAAAGTTGGTCATACCATCTTAAAAAATGGAGGAAAAAGTGGTGAGGCTGTACTTAAAACCATTCAGGTTATGGAAGAATCTCCATTATTTAATGCAGGTAAAGGTGCTGTTTTTACACATGAAGAAACCAATGAGTTAGATGCTTCTTTTATGGATGGGAAAACCCTAAATGCAGGTGCAGTTGCAGGAGTTACAAACGTAAAAAGTCCAATAGCATTGGCGATAAAAGTAATGACAGATTCAGATCATGTGATGTTATCAGGAAAAGGAGCATCCACCTTTGCCAAAGAAAAAGGGTTAGAAATTGTAGACCCAAGTTACTTTTATACAGAAAATCGTTTTAAATCATTGCAAAGAATAAAAAATAGAAATAAGACGCAATTAGATCATGATGATAAAAAAGCTGCTTTTTATGACGCCGATATTAAAAATTCAAAATTTGGAACAGTGGGTTGTGTTGCTTTAGATAAAAATGGAAATATTGCTGCAGGAACATCAACTGGAGGCATGACCAACAAACGTTGGGGAAGAATTGGAGATGCGCCTATTATTGGTTCTGGAACGTATGCCAACAATCTTACATGCGGAGTTTCATCTACAGGTTGGGGAGAATATTTTATAAGAAGTCAGGTTGCTTATGATATTTCTGCACAAATGGAATATCAACAAAAAACATTAAAAGAAGCCACTACTGACGTGATTCAAAATAAATTAACCAAACTTGGTGGAACAGGTGGTGTGATTGCTTTAGATAAAAACGGAAATATGTCTTTTGAATTCAATACAGCAGGAATGTACAGAGCTTCTATGGATGATGCAGGAAATTTAATTGTGAAAATTTACAAAGAATAAGCCAACCATTCTTCTGGTAATGGTTCTAAATTGATAGTTTTAATTTCAGATTTAAGTTTGATACTAAGACCTAACTTTGTGATTATCGGAATCGATAAATTCACGTTATTTCTCTTATTGATGATTTCTAAAACCTCTCTTATTGGTTTTTTTCCACATAACACCAAACTATTCATCATTGCATTAGATTCGATTGATAAATCATACAAATCCACATAATATTTTGGTTGATTATCTTGATAAATAAGATATTGAGAAGATTTTCTTCTCGATAATCCTGTAATTTTCTTTATTCCACTAAACGTTCTATACGTTGTCTCTATGATTTCCATCTTGCATTATTATATTAAATTCTCAACAATCATTTAAACTACACTTTAACTCAAAAAGCCTGTAAATGTAGTCATTCACTTGTTTTTTGTGTTTTGAAATTCGTCTAACTGATACAATTAATCGCTAAGTTGTTATGTATATACGTAAAAAGTAAAGAGATGGTTTTTTAAAATTGATAAATAATACCAGAATAAATACCAAGATTAAAAGGTGCAAAGCCATTTGCATTATCTGTAAAGGTGTTTAGCTGAACTTTAACCATAGGATTTACGTGAAAAGACCATTTTGCAGTAAAACTATAATTGAAATCGAAACCTAAATTTCCACTAAAATTAAGGTTGCTTAAATTAACAGCCTGTAAATTTTCAGAGAAATTACTGGTGTTTAAAACAACCTCATTCTTATTTAAAAATAAAGTGCTAAAACCAGTGACAATAGCAGTATTTATCTTTTTATTTCTCGAAAAATTATATTTAACTTCTAAAGGAATTTCTATATATCCAAAATTTTGATATAAATTCCCTGTATTCGTCACCTTAGTGTTGGCTCCAAAATCGGCGGCTAGCAGTGCGTTTTCATTGGCAACATTTGTATCGAAAGAAAAAACAGCACCATTTGAAAAATTCGTAGCAAAAGGATTGTTACTTGAAGAAGTATGTATTGTAATTTGTGTGTTTGTATACGCCATTTCTTGCAATTGAATACCCGATTGAATAGACCATCTTTCTCCTAATTTATAGGCAATTTGAACACCATAAGCATAACTGTTTTTACCAGAAGTTGAGGATGCTAAACTAGCATTAATAGGAGATGTATCTGTTAAAGAATTAGATTGAAGTACCGCAAAAACAGGTGCAAGAGACCAATTTTTAGATGATTTTTTTGCTATTGATTTTTCATTATTTTTTGTAAAATTAGTAATATCTAACCCTTGATGCTTACTTTTAAGACCTTCTAATTTTTGAGTTGATAAAATAAAATCTTGTTGAAGTGTTTTTAGGTTGATATTTGTAGCGTGATAACTAGAAAGTACAGTTGCAACATTTTTTTTAGGTTGATAAGTATTTTTCTTCTCATTTTTATTAGAAAAAATACTGTTCTTTTTTGGCTCTTCTAAGATATCTACTTTTTTAGAAATCAAAATGTGGTTTAAGCTCTTATGATTCTTTCTTAAAGTGTCAATTTTTGGTTGAACATCATTTTTTTCCTTTGGTATTGTAGTAATAATTTCATTTGAATTTGGCTTATTATTTTGGTTTACATCATCAGAAAAAGGCTTGAAAATAGACACTAAAACCAAAATTGAAGCAACAGCACCAGAAAACCACCAAAAAGGAAATATACTTCTTTTTTTCTTTTTTAGCTGAGTTTCAATATTGTTCCATACCCTTTCGTTTGGAGAAACTTCCAAACTTTTAAGCTGTTCTTGAAACAAATTATCTATTTTTTTAAAGCCCATTAATTCGATGTGTTTTTGGGGTTCATCAACTTTTCTTTTAAAATTTTTCTTGCCCTAGATAAGTTTGATTTCGAGGTTCCCTCAGAAATTTTTAACAGTGTTGCAATTTCTTTATGAGAATACTCATCTAATACATACAAATTAAACACCAAACGATATCTATCTGGCAATTGTTGAATACATTGTAGCAAAACGTTTACACTAAAATCTGAGTTTTCAAAGTCAATTTCTTCCTCCTCTGTGTCATCTGCAACTTCGTTTACAATTTGTAAAGGTGCTTTTTCACGATATTTTTGTAATGCTGTATTAATGGTAATTCGTTTTATCCAACCTTCAAAAGAACCTTTATGATTGTACTGTTTAATTTTTGCAAAAATGGCTAAAAAGCTATCTTGTAAATTGTCTTCAGCATCTTGATAATTTTTGGCGTATTTTAGAGAAACAGCAAAAAGTTTATCCGCAAATAGTTGATAAACTTTAGACTGAGCTTCTAAATTTTGCTCACAACATTTTTGTATAAGTTCTTCGAGTTTGATGGGCCTAATTTACAGGAACTACAACTTCTTCAAAAACTGCATCGCCATTTGCATCTTCTCCTTTATAAAACTTAAAAAGATAATCTTCTTGTTGCGTTGCTGTTACAATTAAATTGTAATCGTATTGTGTAGCATCATCTGCACAAGTTGCATCTAAATCTGTTATGGCTCTAAAGGCTACAATTCTGGTTGTGTCTTGGTACTCGTAATAAATATTGTCAAAATATGAACAATTATTTTTTAAAGAGTATTTTAATTTTATCGTGTCTTTTTGTCCAAAAACAAAACTAACTGGAGCTATATATTCATCAATAGCAACAAAGCTGAATTCTAAATTTGGCCGATCATTATCATCATTTAAACAAGAGTAAAAAACGAAAACACTAGCAAATAATAAGATATGTTTTTTCATAATTAGATATTTAATAGATTAAAACTGGATATTCATTTTGGCAATCGATACTTTTTGGAGGATTAACAACAGCACAATCTGATACAATACTCCATTTTATATTAAATTCTTTTTCAGCATTTGTATAAGTGGCAACTTTCTCTAAAAAATCAGTAACATCGATATTACTGTTATAAGGCAGATAACCTTGAGGACCTCCACAAGCTTTGGCTCCAAAAGCTACAAAAGACCAATCATTTGAATCTGAACAAGGTGTACTATAAGCCAAATTTGAAATTTCTTCAAACAAAGTCATTAAAGCTCTATGCTCTTTTTCTTGTTCAGATAGTTCTCGTTTCACAACAAGTTTTTGTTCTGTTAACTCCACAATCCTCCATCCATAAAAATTAGGAAAACCTTGAGTAGCAATACTAATTAAATCCTCATCTATGGTAAATGAGCCATAAACATTAAAAAAAGTAAGAGGTGGTGTTCCACAAAATCCAGAAGTTCTTTCAATTAACTCTCCATTTTGTTTAAACGTTATCCCATAATCTTCATCTGGTAGAGAATTACCTCTTATAAAAGTTGTTTTTTCTTCATCGTAAACAGGTGACACCCAATTACCCAATAATAAATTATCTGCATCTAAATGCGGTTCTTTGTTACTCTCGCAAGCAAAAAATAGAGTGATAAAAATAACGAAGTATATATTTTTAAATTTCATAATAAACTATTTTAAATAGGTAAATTTTCTGATGTTTTTTCAATTTTAGATATTATTTGAACCAGTGTAGTTTTTATAGATGATGCATCTTGAGGAGGATTTTTGATTTCACTTTCCCTCACAACAAGCTCGTATTCAAAACCTTCTTCATATTCAAAATTGATAATTGAATCATAAAAATAGGTCCAATTTTGAGCATCATTTTCTTTCACTAAAAAGCACTTTTGTGGTGCAACACCAACACAATCTGCCTTTTGAGAGGCAACAATGAGCGTTTTTTCTGCTTGATTTGAATTCTTGTCTTCACAAGAAGTTAAACATAGCGTAACGCATAGAAAGAGTAGATATTTTTTCATTTTATTGATAATGTATTTGAGTGTTCCATCCTTCTAAATTTAAATAAAGTTCCGAAAAATCTTCTTTTAAAGTTGAAATATTGAACGTAAATTCTTTTTCAAAAACAGCCAAACAAGCTTCATTATTTTCTAAAGCAAGCTTTATGTTTCGCTGTACTGGGTACGATTCTAAAATCTCATTAGCATCGATTAAAACAGCATTCCAATCTTCTATACCACAACCACTACTGCTAATTTTAATGCTTAATAAATTATTTTCTAATTTCACATCTGTAATTGAGTAATTATTTGTTACTGTTGATTGATACAACTTATTATTGATAATCACAGATTCATTTTGTAAAATAGCATCATCAATATTGTCATTACAACCTGTAAAACACAAAAAAACAATTGTAATTGTTAGTATTTTGCAAATTATTAATTTTCCCATATCACCTTAATTTTAATAGCATTAGTTTCAAAATATGGACAAGTATTTACGCCTGCAATTCCACCAAATTCACAAATAATGTTACCTTCACAATTGTAAACTGTTGTTAAATTATCAGCACAACCATTACAGATATCAATTAAAAAAACACTTTCATTATTATATTCATATAAAATAATATTCTTTTTAGTTGCAGATGCACTTTGCTCAAAACCTTCTTTTATTTCTTGTAACCAATTTAAATCTTCAAGAGGTACATCAACATTACAAACATTTGTAGGTAACGTGTTGTTTAATGAACAAGAAGTTAAAAAAAACACCGAAAAAACTATAAAAAAAATCTTC
This sequence comes from Polaribacter sp., assembly GCF_965660385.1. Lineage (GTDB taxonomy): Bacteria > Bacteroidota > Bacteroidia > Flavobacteriales > Flavobacteriaceae > Polaribacter. Next base: position 104,049 of record NZ_CBFHZT010000001.1, on the reverse strand, counting down.
ATTACTGAGTTTATATCTATAAGATACAAAAAGAATAAAAAGGTTGCGTGGAATAGTGTTATTTTTGTTGATACTTATGCAAAATGCTATTTTTAACATAAAAAACGAACAAGACTTCACAAAAATTACCCTCGAGGTTTTTAAACATCAATTTAAAAATAATAGAGTGTATCGTTCTTTTTGTGATTTGCTATACATACATCCTGCTGATGTTAAAGCGATTGAAGACATTCCGTTTTTACCCATTCAATTTTTTAAGAGTAGAAAAGTAATTTCTTCTTTACAAGAAATTGATGAAATTTTTACCAGTTCTGGAACTACAGGAAGTATTACCAGCAAACATTATGTTAGCGATATTAACTTGTACAAAAAAAGTTATTTAAAAGGATTTGCCCATTTTTATGGAAATATAGAAAATTATGTTGTGCTAGCGTTGTTGCCAAATTATCTTGAACGTAAGGGATCTTCGTTAGTTTTTATGGTTGATGATTTAATTAACAAGACAAAAAATGATGAAAGCGGATTTTATTTAAATAATTTGGATGAATTGGCCACAAAACTCATCAATTTAAATAAAAAAGAACAAAAAGTTTTATTAATAGGTGTTTCTTTTGCGTTGCTAGATTTAATTGAAAAACAAAAATTTAGACTAAACAACACCATAATAATGGAAACTGGTGGCATGAAAGGACGAAGAAAAGAACTGGTTAGAGAAGAATTGCATCAACTTTTACAAAAGGGTTTTGGCGTTACTGAAATTCATTCTGAATACGGAATGACAGAGTTGTTAAGTCAAGCTTATTCTAAAGGCAATGGAATTTTTAAAACACCACCTTGGATGAAAATTTTAACAAGAGATACTGAAGATGCCTTAAGCATTCAGCAAACAGGAAAAACAGGCGGAATTAATGTAATTGACTTAGCCAATTACAACTCATGCAGTTTTATTGCCACACAAGATTTAGGAAAAGTGCATGAAAACGATACTTTCGAAATTATTGGTCGTTTTGATAATGCTGATATCAGAGGTTGTAACTTGATGGTTTTATAATTAAGAAAGATAAAAAAATGAGCTATTTAACCTTAATGTATTTGCATTTAGCAACAGTTGTACCTAGTTTTGTTATTGGTACCCTAGTTTTGTTGATTAAAAAAGGTACGAAAATCCATGTTGTTTTAGGTAGAGTTTATATGATACTAATGCTTATTACAGCAGCTATTACTCTATTTATGCCTGCAGATGTTGGCCCAACAATTTTTAATCATTTTGGTTGGATTTATAGTTTTAGTTTTTTAACCCTCTACACAGTACCTACAGCATATTTAGCCATAAAAAAGGGAAATGTAAAAGCGCATAAACGTAAAATGATCTTACTGTATTTTGGTGCTATTATTATTGCTGGTGGGTTTACATTTACCCCTGGTAGATATTTATACAATCTCTTTTTTTCTTGATAAATTAAAAATATAAATAGCTTAAAATAAAGGTTAGGTAAATAAATATAGCCTCATCGTATATCTTTATAGTAATACATTTTACCTTTAAAAACGGTAGAATCGACGAAATTTCTAGTAATCCAAAAGCAATCAGTAGTATCTTTGAAATGTATTTAAACAACAATTATAAGTTGGGGGATTTATAAATTGTATTAGAGTAAGAGCTGATGTATCAGCTCTTACTTGTTTTATAACTTATATCAATACCTTCAGCCTTGTAAGTTTAAGAACGTTTATCGACCAAAGAAAAAACAAAACTCGATGAAACGTATACTTACCATTATAACAATTGTAATTTCAACTTCTTCTATATTGGCTCAAAATTACAATCTAAAAAAAGGATTTGTAGCAGCTGGTTATGATGTAGTTTCATATTTCCAAAACAAAGCCGAAAAAGGAGATAACAATTTTATAACCAAATTTGATGGTGTAAACTTTAAGTTTTCCTCTAAAGAAAATTTAGAGATTTTTAAAAAGAATCCAAAGAAATATATACCAGCTTATGGTGGATTTTGTGCCTATGCAATTGGTGTTAAAGGTAAAAAAGTAGACATAAACCCAAAAACTTTTGAGATTAGAGATGAAAAATTATATCTCTTTTACAATTCTTGGGGAACAAATACATTGCAGTTATGGAAAGATGAGGGTGCAGCAGTTTTACAAAAAAAAGCAGATAAAAACTGGAAAAAAATAATGCATAACTAATTGGACTTAAATAAAAAATTAAGTGATTTTTTTAATTCTATAATCTAAATAGCAAGAACTGGTTTCCAACTCTTTTTTTATTTATAGTGATTAATAATAATTCTACTATTTTTGGGAATCAACTTTACTTAAGAAACATGAAACATATTATTATCTTCATCTTTGTGTTTTTCACAACTGTCACTTTCTTAGGACAAGAAAAACCTTTTATTAATGATTATTTAGAAAGGTTAGAAAATTCTAAAAAATACACCTTATTGGTTGCAGAAAAAATGCCTGAAAATAAATACAGTTTTAAAGCTGCAGATGGTTCTTTGTCGTTTGCACAAAACTTTTTGCATATTGGTTTTGCAATGAATTGGCATAGTAAAACATTACTAAAAGGTGAAGAAACTTATTCTTGGCAACAAGACACCGTTTTTAAAGTAGCTGGCAAATCAAAAAAAGAAATGATTGCTTTAATTGATAAAACTTTTGATGAAGCCATACAATTTATATGTAATTTTGAAACGAATAATTTAGAGGATACTATAGAATATTTTGGCTTTAAAAGAACAAAAAGACAAATTTTACTATTACTTTCAGATCATATTACACATCATAGAGCACAAATGATTGTTTATTTACGATTGAATGGTATTGTGCCTCCCAGGTATGTACTTTTTCAATAATAGTTAATCCTTACTTAAAAAAATATTTCCTTTTATAGTAGTTACTTTAAACTGATGAGAAGCGTTTTTTGAGGTTCTTTGAAACCCTTTTTCTTGTAAAATACCATCTATTTTTATGTTTCCGCTTTTTGTAGTTAAATGTAAATTGGTGTTTTTGATTGATGCGTATACATTACCAGAATACAATTTTAAAATAGTATTTGCATTAATTTCATTTAGTTTTACAATTCCGTTTTCAATATAAATGGCTAAATTATTTTCAATACTTTTTGAGGCTATATCTACATTTTCACCAAAAATATATACCTTTTTATTTTTAGGAACCTTTACAACTGCATGAGCTCTTTGTAATCTTTTAGTAATAAATTTTCTAAAAATAACTTCTCGAGTTTCAGTGCCTTCAAAATCGAATTTTATGTTTACCAACTTGTCATTATTTTCTATTTTTATCAACTGTTCGTCATAACTTTCGGCATACAAAAAAACCTCAATAAAATTAGTATCTGAATTTTCTATCACCAAATTATCTAAACCCGCTGTGTAGATGTTAACTTCATTTGCAAATGTTTCAAATGTTTTGCTGATGTTCTTTTGCGAAAAAGTTATCATTGAAATCAACATAAAAAAGGATACAAACGCTACTTTCATCAATAATTATTCAAGCAGTATTTTTTGATTTAGCACACCTTTTTCAGTTGTTAAACGCACAATATAAGCTGCTTTTGGTAGGTTTTTGGTCGATATAAAATTGTTGCGTTCTAAATTACTTTTTAGTACTAGTTTCCCTAAAACAGAGAATAATTCTACCTTTATTTTTCCTTCAGGTAGATTTACAAATTGCAATTGATTATTATTTGCTACAACTTTTGTTGATGGTAAAACTGCTTCATGAGTTTGGAGTGTTTCTGATGATGTATGGATAAAAAAGCGACCTGATCCTTGCATTAACGTTGAACTTTTAAATTTATAAACTGCATCTTCTGAATCCATTAAAGTAAAAATTCCTGTTTCTTTATCCTCTAAATACACCTTATTGGTTGTATCAATATTTTTAGCATCAATACTGATTTCAACTTCTTCATTTGCAGGTACAAAAACACCAATAGGTATTACAATTGAAAAATCTTTTGGAATAGATTGAATGGACAAATTCATATCTTTTTCTTCATTCACCAATTTGGTAAAAACTTCAAAATTACTAGAAGTACCTGTGTACAATGAGCTATCATAACCGTTATCAAAACCCTCTGTAGTATTATCGATATAAAAAACATCCGTATACTTCTTTGTTTTCCCATTACTTAAAAACACTCTAATTTCTGGCCTTGTTTGTTTGTTCTTAAAAAATGTATTGCTTTGATGATTTTGCATGGCTGTAGAAAAAGAAATTACTCCTCCTGCTGGTTTTGCATGTACAAAAAAAGCTTGGCCTGGTGCAATAAACTGACTAGAAGAAGCCTGATTTAAAGCAGTATAAAAAGTGCCATTCCAAAGCCAAATGGTTAACTCACTTAGTGCATTGCTATTGTTGCCTAAAAAATCGTTTACTGCGTCTGCACCATTATTTAAAGGAATGTAAGACGTATACACATTGCCTACTAAATTAAACGCGCTATTAGTTCCATTGGTAATATTTTTAGTTGTATTTGAGGTTAATAAATTTCCTGTAAAACTTAAATTTCCAGATGAATTTCTAAGCATTGAATATCCTTTACCTGTAGTAAAGGCATGTGTTTCTCCTGCCTCCATATACTCCCAACTTTCATCATTATTATATGATGCAATTGCTCTTAAATTGGTGTTGGTTGTGCTTGCTACAATAGCATTTGCTGACACCCAATCATCATTATAATTTTCACCAATAACTGGCGCACTTACCAAATGCCAATTATCTGATACAAAACGATTATAGGTAATGTTTCCTGTAGCATCTCCTTCTACAATTAAAGTTCCAGAATTCGAAATGTTGGCATTTATGGTTAACAAACCTTCATTGGTTAAATCTTCTTCAACAGTTAAAGCACCTGAACTGGTGATTGTTAACTCAGCATTATTTTCTATAGAAAGATTGGCAAGCGTTACTGTAGCATTTATCTCTGGTTGATGGTTTGTTGCAGGAATTTTAACATCAATATTGGTAGCAGGAATTCCATTAGACCAATTTGCTGTGTTGGTCCAATCAGTATCTATAGTTCCTGTCCATGTTGTTAAATCGTTTGCTTTAAATTTACCTGTGTACAGTCCTCTACCATACGAACTTGCCAAAATGGTGTAATCTGTAGTTCGTAAGCTAAGAGATGTAACCACAACATTTGACATTCCATTATAAGAATGGTTCCAATTTGGAGCATTGTCTCTAAAATTAGTGGTATTCCAAACACCCAATTCAGTTCCTATAATTACCTCATCTGTATTTAACGGATTCATTAAAATACAACGCACATTAATATCAGGAAAATTACCTTCTTTATTTGCCCAAGTTGTACCTCCATCATCTGTAAACCAAATACTTTCTACCCCAAAATTATAGAATGTAACCATGATTTCATCTTCATTATCGCCAAATTCTATGGATGAAATATTCCCTAAAAATAAGCTTGATGAGATGTCTGTTGCAGTTTGGTTTTCTGTATTGGCATTCTCAATTTTAATTACTTTTCCTTTTCTTGTCCCGATAAAAACTTTGGATGAAGTGGTTGTAAATGGTGATACTTTTATTGCTGAAATTGATGTAGATAAGGTATCTAAAAGATTAGTTCTTTTTGGCGAATTTGTTGTAATATTTGTGAATCGTGCCAAATGATTTCCTCCATTGGTGTACAAAATATCTAAATTGTCATCAAGTGCCATTGCGTTTACAAAATTTCCTGTACTATTATCAGCAGAAATTGTTGTACGAGTTGCTGTATATGGTAAATTATAGCGATAAATATTGTTGTATAAATTTGAAATAATCATATACTCACCATCTTTATCAATATAACATTGTGTACCATCTCCTCTATTTACTTTGGTGGCTGCATTTATACCACTTGTAGCTTCATCAAAAAAGAGATTTCCATTGTCTTGAGTTCCACCTATAATATATTCTGGATCTATGGTTTGCCCAATTGCTGCATTGTAAAACTGAGTTGTATTATAGTTTTTTGTATGTTCAATAATTGCGGTATCACTTGTTGCAGCTGTGGCTAATGAATTTGCGTAAAACACTCCTCCATCACAACCTATAACAGCAATATTGCTATCTGTAGGATGAAAAGCCCAACTATGCTGATCTGAATGTACATAAGATACTGTTATACCAGGCAAACTACCTGTAGGAGAATTTTTAGAAATTTGATTCCAACTAACACCACTATCTGTGGTTCTAAATAAATTAATACCGCCAACATAAGCAATAGCATCATTGGTTGGATCTGTTTCAATGACTAAATTATACCAAGCTTGACTTCTGGTAAAATCATCTGCAGGAATACTACTTGTGGCATCATTTGGTAAGGATAATGCAGTTGGGGAAGTAGTAAACGCATCTGTAGTTTTTAAGATTGATAAAAATGGTGCAACCTCTTTATTAGATTCATTTTCTGTATATACCTCGCCCAAAACATATACTGTATTTGCATTTGTTTTAGAAACTGCAATTTCTGTTCTACGTCCATTTGTAATGGTGTGTTCTAAAGTAAATGAAGCTCCGTCTGTACTTTTATAAATTCTTCCACCACCTTTTAAATAAGCGTTTCTTGTTGTACTCAACCAAAGTGTATTATCAATTCCTAATTCAAAATCATTAGGAGAAACAGGATTTCCATCAACTTCTAAAGTAATTTGCGACCAATTTGCACCTTCATCTGAAGATTTAAAAACTCCGTAATCATCTAATCCTATAAAAGTACTTTTTGGGTTTGAACTGTAAAAACTACCACCAATAGCTGCAAAAACCTCTGAATCGTTGGTTGTAGCTGGGTTACCATCTTTATCTCTAACAACAATATCTGTAGTAAAATAAGTACCTGGTACTTTTATAATTGAAGATGTAGCAGTTGTTCCTCTTATTTGATATACATTATTCCAAGTTGCTCCACCATCCGTAGATTTCCATATTCCGTTTCCTAAAGCTTGTTGCGGATTATACAATTCTCCTGTACCTATATACATAATCTGAGAATTGTTAGGATCCACAGCCATACAGGTTACAGATAAATTGTCGTCTATACCCACTTGTGTCCAAGAAGAATGTACATCTGTAATATCATCATTTACCCAAAGACCACCACTTACACCACCTGCAAAAACACGTTTGTGTGTAGCATCATTGGGGTCGTACATTACCATACGTGTTCTACCACCCACATTATTTGGGCCTCTTTCTACCCATTGATTGTCTATAGCATCTCCAGGAGTTCTGTATTGAATGCGTTGTTTTTCTTTGAGTTCTTGTTGAACTTTATAAATATTCTCTGGATGCGTTCTACCCGTTTTTGGGTTAATTTCTAAAAAATAAAGTTCTTCGAGATATTTATTTGGAGGTATTCCTTTTTCTAAACGTTCTTTTTTAGAAAGTGATAACAATTTTTGAGGTGAAAGATTTTTTATGGCTTTTGACGGCTCTTGTTGAATTGCCCATTTATAATCATTTTTAATAAGCAGAAAACAAGCGACAAAACATAAAAGCAAAACTAGCGTACTTATCTTTTTCATAATTCAAAAATAAGATAATTCTATGATTTAAAAGCATATAAAAAGGCAATCTAAAGTACTGTTACTTTAAATTGCCTTTTTTACGAATTGCCAAACGATTGCTTCGTTATAACTTTATACGAATTATTGTTTTCTTTTTGCCTCGATACTCAAAGTTGCATGAGGTACTAATCTTAAACGTTCTTTTTGAATTAATTTACCAGTAACTCTACACACACCATAGGTTCCGTTTTCAATACGTAACAAGGCATTTTTTAGGTCTCTAATAAACTTTTCTTGACGAATGGCTAACTGCACGTTTGCCTCTTTGCTCATTACTTCTGAACCTTCATCAAAAGATTTAAATGATGATAAGGTATCATCTGTACCATTGTTTGCATCATTTTTATAAGATGCCTCTAACAAAGCCAAATCTTCTTGCGCTCTTGCTATTTTTTTATTGATGATTTCTTTAAACTCTTGTAAATCTTCTTCTGTATATTTTACTTTTACGTCTGACATAATCTTACATTTTTTCTATTAATATTCTACTTTTAATGGTGTCAAATTCAATTTCGGTACCATTTGTTAACTCATCTACAAAAACCAAGTCGTTGGTTAAAGTTTCACTCATTATGTAGTTTTTGTTATCAAGGATAGAAGTCTGTAAATCTTCGAAATTTAAAACAGTTAACCTAATTTTATCTGTAACTTCTAAACCTGAATCTTTACGTGCATTTTGAATTCTATTTACCAATTCTCTTGCAACTCCTTCTTTACGTAAATCTTCAGTAATTGTAACATCTAAAGCCACTGTTAAAGTGCCTTCGTTTGCTACAAGCCAACCTTCTATATCTTTTGATGATATCTCTACATCTGCGCGTTCTAAAGTAATATTTTTTCCATTAACTTGCAGAGAAATGTTACCATCTTTCTCTATTTTGTTAATATCTTCTTGCGTAAAGTTTTTAACCTCGGCAGCTATAAAACGCATGTCTTTGCCAAATTTTGGTCCTAATGCTTTAAAATTTGGTTTTATTTGTTTGATTAAGATATCTGAAGCGTCTTCTAACAACTGAATTTCTTTGATATTTACCTCATGTTTAATCAAATTTGAAACTGCTAAAATTTCTTCCTTTTGTTGAGCATTATCAATAGGAATCATTATTTTTTGTAAGGGCTGACGCACTTTTATCTTTTCTTTAGCTCTTAATGACAATACTAACGAAGATATGGTTTGTGCGTTTTCCATTTTACGCTCTAAACTTTTATCAACAAAACTTTCGTCAAACTTTGGAAATTGAGATAAATGAATACTTTCTGCTGTTTCTTTTTGAGTTACCGCATTTAAATCTTGATATAACCTATCCATAAAAAATGGTGCAATTGGAGCTCCTAATTTTGCAATGGTTAGCATACAAGTATATAAGGTTTGATACGCAGATATTTTATCGGTTTCGTAATCTCCTTTCCAAAAACGTCTTCTACTTAAACGCACATACCAATTACTCAAATATTCTTGAGTAAAATCTGAAATGGCTCTTGCAGCTCTTGTTGGTTCATAATCTGAATAAAATGTATCTACTTTATTGATTAATGTATGTAGTTCAGATAAAATCCACCTGTCTAATTCTGGTCTTTCATTTAAAGCGATATCAGCTTCATCATAAGAAAAACCATCAATATTAGTGTATAAAGAGAAAAATGAATAGGTGTTGTAAAGCGTTCCAAAAAACTTACGTTTTACTTCTTCTATACCTTCTAAATCAAATTTTAAATTATCCCAAGGATTTGCATTCGAAATCATATACCAACGTGTGGCATCTGCACCATATTTGCTTAAAGTGGTAAATGGATCTACTGCATTGCCCAAACGTTTAGACATTTTATGTCCGTTTTTATCTAAAACCAGTCCATTAGAAACTACATTTTTATAAGCCACAGAATCAAAAACCATGGTTGCAATTGCGTGTAAGGTATAAAACCAGCCACGAGTTTGGTCTACTCCTTCTGCAATAAAATCTGCAGGAAAAGATGCGCCTTTTCGCGCAACCTGAACTTGTTTCATGTTCTCATTACCAGATTCTGAATCAAGTTCAGAATTTTGAAAACCGTCAATCATCTCTTGGTTTTCAAAAGGATAATGCCATTGTGCATAAGGCATAGAACCAGAATCGAACCAAACATCGATTAAATCTGACTCACGTTTCATTGGTTGTCCTGTTGATGAAACTAAGATAATTTCATCCACAATATTTTTATGTAGATCAATTTTTGCATAATTTTCATCAGTATAATTTCCAACTTCAAAATCTTCGAAAATGTCTTTTGCTAAAATTCCTGCTTCAACAGCTTTTGCCATTTCTTGTTTTAATTCTTCTACAGAACCAATACAAATTTCTTCTTTACCATCTTCTGTTCTCCAGATTGGTAATGGAATTCCCCAATAGCGAGATCTTGATAAATTCCAATCGTTTGCATTTGCTAACCAATTTCCAAAACGTCCTTCTCCTGTTGATTTTGGTTTCCAATTGATGGTTTTGTTTAGCTCATGCATTCTATCTTTTACATCAGTTACTTTAATAAACCAAGAATCTAGTGGATAGTATAAAATTGGTTTGTCTGTTCGCCAACAATTTGGGTAACTGTGTTTGTATTTTTCTACTTTAAATGCTTTGTTTTCGTTTTTAAGTTTTAAACCCAATCTTTCATCAACAGATAAATATTGTTGTTGATTTTTAATTACAGATTGCATGCGCTCTTGCTGATTTTTTAACTCAGCTCCAAGCTCTTCCTCACTTAAATATTCGGCTTTTACGTGTTCGTTTGCAAAACCGTAAACTTCATCAGAAACTTCTGGTCTAAACTTACCTTGTAAATCTACTAAAGGCACTAAATTATCATTTTCGTCTTTTACTAATAAAGGCGGAATTTCTGGTGATGCTTGTTTAGAAACCAAAGCATCATCTGCTCCAAAAGTTGGTGCTGTGTGTACAATACCTGTACCATCTTCTGTGGTTACAAAATCTCCAGCAATTACTCTAAATGCATCTTGAGGATTGTCATTTGGCAAAGCAAAATCTAACAATTGCTCATATTTTATACCTACTAAAGCTGCACCAACAAATTCTTTTACAACGTAAAAAGGTATTTTTTTATCACCTTTATTATAATCTTTTAATGCTGATGAAGATTCAACTTCAAACGCATTTTTACCACCAAATTGTTTGCCAATCAAATTTTTAGCCAAAACAACTTTTACAGGTTCAAATGTATATTGATTAAAAGTATTTACTAAAACATAGTCAATTTTAGGTCCAACAGTTAAGGCTGTGTTACTTGGCAAGGTCCAAGGTGTGGTTGTCCAAGCAATGAAATGAATATCACCTTCATTCTGTAAAAAATCTGGCAATGTTTCAGTGATGGCTTTAAATTGTGCAACAACTGTTGTATCTGTTACATCTTGATAGGTTCCTGGTTGATTTAATTCATGCGAACTTAAACCTGTACCTGCTTTTGGAGAATATGGCTGAATGGTATAGCCTTTGTAAATTAATTTTTTGTTGTAAATCTGTTTTAACAACCACCAAACAGACTCCATATATTTTGGTTCGTAGGTAATGTATGGATTGTCCATATCTACCCAATAGCCCATTTTTTGAGTTAAATCATTCCAAATATCGGTATAACGCATTACTGCTTTTCTACATGCTGCATTGTAATCTTCTACAGAAATTTTAGTACCAATATCTTCTTTAGTAATTCCTAATTCTTTTTCAACACCTAATTCAATTGGTAAACCATGTGTATCCCAGCCAGCTTTACGCTTTACTTGATAGCCTTTCATGGTTTTATAACGCGGAAAAATATCTTTAATAGCTCTTGCTAAAACATGGTGTACACCAGGTAAACCATTTGCAGATGGTGGTCCTTCAAAAAACACATAAGGCTCAGCACCTTCTCTAGAAGTCACACTCTTTTCAAATATGTTGTTTTCTTGCCAATAATTTAGAATTTCTTCAGCTACTTTTGGCAGGTCAAGTCCTTTATATTCAGTAAATTTCGCTTTCATGATATCTCTTTTCTGATAAGGTTGCGAAATTAAGGAATTTCTATAAAATGAATGGGGTTAAGTATAAAAAAGGAGATGAGAAATTGATTGTTTGTAAGTTCGCTATAATTATTTAAAAAACTATAGTCTTCTTGTATACTTGTAAAAGGCTAAACTTCTGTCTTAATTATTAATTATTGTGAATTAAACAAAATAAAACCTTAACCAAATTTGTTACTTTTAAAATTAAAGATTAACTTTATTCAACTTTTCATTATCCCTCATAATCATAAAACCATGAAAAAATATTTTTTAAAAATATTGTTTCGATTCCAAAATTTTAAAAATAAGATCATCAACAAAACATCTTATTCTTTACATAAAATTGCATATTTTTTTATTTTTATTGCTTTTCAGCTTACTGCTCAACAACATCAAAACTTTATAATAGATAACTCAGCCCCATATCTTATAAATGCAAGTACAACAGGCAGAACATTTAGTGGTGGAGACACGATTTTTGTAGCATCGTCTAGAACCAAAGCGATCAAATTTCAACAACTAGTAGGAATTGCTGAAGCTCCAATTGTTGTCATAAATATAAATGGACAAGTTAAAATTAACGATCCTCAATCTTGGGGAGGTATTACTTTTGAAAACTGCCAGTATATAAAAATATCTGGTGCTGGACATCCTAATTTTAGATATGGTTTTGAACTCGGTGGCTATAATTGTGGATTGGCTTTTTCTGAATTAAGCTCTGATTGTGAGGCAGAACAAATAAAAATAGCGCATGATGGCTTTTTTGGAATTTTTGCAAAAAAAGATTTTGGTGGCAATCCGCCAGTGCCTTATCCTGTATTTAACAACTTAATTATTCATGATTGTTTTATTGAAAATGTAAGTGAAGGCATGTATATAGGCGAAACGAAATCGCCAGGAATGGAATTTAAAAATTTAAAAATTTACGATAATGTAATCCGAAACACCAAAAGGGAATCTATTCAGGTTGCCAATGCTGTTGAAAATGTTGAAATTTACAACAACACCATGATTAATGCTGGATTAGAAAACATCAACTATCAAACAAATAATTTACAAATTGGTGATAATAGTGTTGTGAATGCTTATAACAATATCATTATTCAAGCACCTTCTTTCGGAATTATTTCTCTTGGTAAAGGAGGGTCTAATTTTACTAACAATTATATTGCGAACTCTCAAGGAATGTTTATTGATAACAGAATGTTTACAGACACTCTTAAACCAATTACCATAAGCAGTAATTATTTTAGAGCAATGAATGGTCCACAAGTGGTGAGAAATATGAACGAATTGAATCCAATCTACATAAACAACAATACGTACAACACCAACATTCCTTTTTATAATAATGATTCTGGAAACTTGACTAATTTTAGTCTCGATAACAATTCCTTTTCAGGAATTCATCAAATTACCTTTAAAGATGCATTACATAACAATTATGCACTTTCTGATGATACACCTCTTGAGTTAAAAGGACTTGGTGCAGCCAGTGGCCCAGAATTTTTTGATATCTTACCAACACCACAACAAATTGTAATAGATAGTACTATGCTTACGGATCAAGTAATTGGTGGTAGTGTAGTATCGCCATTATATCTTTTTGATGAACAAGAAACAGATGTCTTATCAAACCAACATCCTGTAAGTACTTCTTGGAAACCTTTTTGGTCTTGGAACCAAGAAACTGCGCCTTATCATGTAGTTATTGATTTAGGTGAAGAATATCATATTACAGAAATCTATCTGCATGATATGCATAATACCTATGAATTTACTGTTGAATATGGTAGCGAAAATAATTGGAACGAATTGTTTGTAGATTCATGTTCTAGTTTTAACACTTGGAAAACCCATATTACTAATGTTGATACAAGATACTTAAGACTATCAATGTACGAAAATGTGTTTGCAGCTGTTAATGAAATCATACTATTTGGTTATTCAAATACAGTAACAGAGATTACTAACGAACAAGAAAACCCAATAGATCCAACAATTCAAGAAGATTCTATAAATGTACCAAATCTACTAGATCAATACGAAATTGATATTTTTGATATTTATGGAAAGAAAGTTGTATCTAACATTTCAAAATTCATTGATAAAAAATCCAATAAAGTTTTTGAAGGTTCTAAATTTAATCTCCTTAAAAAAGGCTGTTATATTGCTTTGTATAAAAATAAAATTGATGGAAGTTCTAAAACAGTAAAATTTTATAAAAAATAAAGTTGATTATTTCAGTGACTAAAAATCTCTTTCATTTTTAATTTTTTCATAAGCATCTTGTATGCTTTGAAACTTTTCTTTAGCACCTTGCAAATGCTCTTCACCCAAATCTCTTAATTTATCTGGGTGATACTTTTTTACTAGTTTTCTGTAAGCAGTTTTTATTTCATCATTAGATGCAGATTTATCGACCTCTAAAATTTTATAAGCATTACCAGAAGCATCATAAAACATTGCTTTTATAGATTCAAAATCATTTTGGTTGATGTACAAATAACCTGCAATTTTTTTGATTTCTTCAATTTCTTTTTGCGATACAAATTCATCTGCTTTAGCAATACCAAATAAAAAATGGAGCAACTGTAAGCGTGAAGCGTGAGACATGTGTTCTCTAATTTGTATACAAACTTGACGCGCAGACACCTCTTTTTTTACAACACCTTTAAATAATTTAAACGCATTATTGGCACGCTCTTTACCATACATACTTAAAAATTGAGAGCGCACAAAGTTCAATTCACGTTGGTCTACTTTTCCATCTGCTTTAATAACGATAGAAGCTAAAACCAGTAAACTCATTTCAAAATCACCAGATTGTGTATTAGATTGTCTTTGAGCAGTTCTTCTTGGCTGCTCTCTATCATAATCTATTTGTTCTTGCTTAAAATCGTCAATTTCAAATTTATCCACAAAACTACCCAAAGCAAAGCCAATAGCTGCACCTATAGGCCCTCCTAACGTAAAGCCTAAACCTGCACCTAACCATTTGGTAAAACTTCCCATAAAAATTTTATATTTAGCCTCAAAGATACACAATCGTTGAGATGTGTTAATTTTTTTAGTTTAAAAAAAATGTTATAAAAGTAATGAAACCTTTAAAAATGACAAGTATTAAAAAAATCATAGCCATTATAAAATCAACAAAACGAATTGCTTTAATTATAATTGTATTATTTTCTTAGGATGCAGAAATAAAAATGATGTTAGGCCCTTTAAACTCAAAAACCTCAATTGCATTTATTAAAATTAAATTGGCAACTGTAGGGTGTTTTTACAAAAAAGAATCATTTCATGCATGCAGTGTCATATCAGTTGCAAAAAACATTAGCGTAGTTGTTAAAATATAGAATTATTATTCTTTATAGTACTATCTAAATTGTTGTTGGTTTGTTATTTAAATTTTATTCTAATTTAATTAAATTTGCACCATTAAAAATCTAAATCATTAGAATTATGTATCCAGAAGAATTAGTAAAACCAATGCGTGACCAATTAATTGACGCTGGTTTCGAAGCATTATATACGAGTGAAGATGTAGAAAAAGCAATGGCAAAAGAAGGGACTACTTTAGTAATGGTAAATTCTGTTTGTGGTTGTGCAGCAGGTACTGCAAGACCAGGAGCAATTGCCTCTTTAGGTGCAGATAAGGTACCTACAAATTTAACTACAGTTTTTGCTGGTGTAGAGAAAGAATCTACCCAAAAAGCAAGAGAATTTATGATTCCTTTTCCACCATCATCGCCTGCAATTGCGTTATTTAAAGATGGTAACTTAGTACATATGTTAGAGCGCCATCATATTGAAGGTAGATCTGCACAAATGATTGCACAAAATTTGGCTGAGGCTTACGAAGAGCATTGTTAGACCCATCCTAAATCCTTTCCAGAGGAAAGGACTTTGAGCAGCATTGTGATTAACTCTCACTTAAAGTTTATAAAAAACTATTAAAATCCACATTTTTTGTGGATTTTGTATTTTTAAAAAAATATTATATTATGGCATCACAATTTTCATCATATACAAAAGAAGAATTGATTAAAAAGCTTAAAAAACAGAAAAGCTATGTAATTATACAAGTTTTTTTGCTATTGTTGATGGTGGTTTTAGCCGTTTTTGCAACCCTAGAAAAAGGCATATCATTCCTTACCTTTTTACCGCTGTTTTTTGCGCCAATGTTGTTTGTGATGCTTTTTGAAATAAAGAAAATTAAAGAAGAATTAGCCTCTAGAGCATAGCATGAATCAAGAAAAAATAATACAAAACACCATAAACTTTGTAAAAGAAACCCTTAAAAATGCAAAAGGTGGCCACGATTGGTTTCATGTAGAACGTGTGTTTAAAAATGCTATTCAAATATCAAAAGAAGAAAAAGTAGATATTTTTGTAGTTTCTTTAGCGGCTTTACTTCACGATATAGCTGATTCAAAATTTTATAATGGTGATGAAAAAATAGGACCCAGAAAAGCAAAACACTTTTTAATAGATCAAAAAGTGCCTAAAAAGATAGGTAAACATGTTGTGAAGATTATTAAAAACATGTCTTTTAAAAATACTTTAGATAAAAATAGAAAACATTTTACATCAAAAGAATTAGAGGTTGTACAAGATGCAGACAGATTAGATGCTATTGGAGCAATAGGTATTGCTCGTTGTTTTAATTATGGCGGATTTAAAAATAGGGATTTATACAACCCTGAAATTTTGCCAAATTTAACGATGACTAAAGAGGAATATAAAAATTCTGAAGCACCAACACTTAATCATTTTTATGAAAAACTGTTGCTTTTAAAAGACAAAATGAATACTGTTTCAGGAAAAAAAATTGCTGAAAACAGACATCAATTTATGGAAGGATTTTTAGAGCAGTTTTATGACGAATGGAATGGAAAGCTATAAACTAGCTTTCTCTTGCCACCTCTAGAGCTGTTATTTTGTACTCTAAAACTGATAATTCTTCCCCGAATTCTACAATTTGTTCTACGGTTAAATCTTTACTAGAGTTTACAAAATCTTTAATTTGTCTACTCTTAAAACTATAGTAATCTATAGCTTTATCAATTTTTGTTTTTACCATTACACTCATAACTATTGTATTAAATTTTTTAATTCGCTTCTATAAATCGAAGCACTTTTACCTGTAAACTCTTTAAATAACTTATTAAAATGAGAAAAATTGTTGAAACCACATTCAAAACTGATGTCTGCGATACTCATATTACTCTCAGCTAATAGTTTTGTTGCATGTACAACCCTGTATTCATTTACTAATTTAGTAAATGTTTTACCTGTAGTTTTCTTAAAATACCTACAAAACGCAGGTACAGTCATACTTGCCAATTCAGAAATTTCATCTAAACTTATATGATCTTTAAAATTTTCGTTAATATGTTTATAAATTACCTCAATCTTATTACTATCTTGATGTACGCTTTCAAAAGCAAAACCATTTGCGTTTAACAATGTATAATCATCAGTAGTAGCCAAATCATTTAAAATTTCTACAAATGATGTTATTCTATGCACCCCTTGTAACTCAATTAACTTTTCAATTTTGGCTCCTATTCTTTGTTTAATTTCTATATTAAATCGAATTCCTTTTTTAGCGCGTTCAAAAAGTGCATCAATAGCAGCCATTTCTGGAACTTTAAAAAAGTCTTTTCCTAAAAAATCTGGTAAAAACTGTATTAAGGTTTCAGAACCATTATTTGTTAAACGATCTAAATAGCCAATATGTGGCAAATTTGAACCTATCAATACTAGTTGACTATTATTAAAGTAACTAATATGATTACCTATATGTCTTTTACCTTTACCTTTATTAACATATACGAGTTCTATTTCTGGATGAAAATGCCAGAATGGTTTGTTCGTTTTTAAAAACTCTACGTGCTTCTTTAATAAAAAAGAACTGCCAAAATCTGGAGTGATTTTTTCGAGAGTTGGTTTTTTCTGTATCATACTGCAAAAATACAACATCTCTAAATGAGTATGTGTATAGAATTATCAATTTTAAATACTATATTAACTTACATATAGCTTAACATTGTTAAAAATGTTAATTTTGCATATAAAATAACTAATTCTGTTGTTTTTATAATCCTATTTCATAGTTAAATTTGTAGTATCATGTTGTTGTGGTATTTTAATATAATACTATTCGTTAAGTTAAGTCTTAACAACTTTAAAAGTAAAAGTATTGTTTATAGTTAATTATCAGATTTATTGGAGATCTGGAAAAGCGAGCCCATTGGGCTCGCTTTTTTTGTATTACATAAAACAATGAACTATATAGAATTATTACTAATGTGTTCTATTTTACCTTTATTGTTTTTTACACCTACAATAACAGTTAATAATGCATATAAATAGACCAATTTTGTTGTTTTTCAGAAAAAACTTCCACTATACTTTTGTAGTGTAAATGATAAAAAATTTATCTTATGAAAACATTTAAAAAAAGAGTAGTATTAGTTGTAGTTTTAATGTTGGGAACATTAGTAAACTACGCAAACAACAAAGAGGTAAATAATAATTTAAATGCAAAAAAAGTAAAAGTAGTATTTAAAGGAACTAAAAAAGGACACCAATTAACAATTAAAGATAATTATGGTTATGTTCTTTATTCTGAAGATATTCAAAGAGAAGGTGATCTTAGAAAGGTTTTCGATTTCTCTAAATTAAGTGATGGTAATTACACTTTAGAACTAGAAAAAGATTATCAAATTGTAGTAAAACCATTAAAAATTGATGGCAACAAAATAACTTTTGATGAAAATTCTAAAAAAGTAATTTTTAAACCTGTTGTTAGAAATGAAGACAATAAATTACTAATCTCAAAAATAACTTTTGACCAAAATCCTTTAAAAGTTGATTTGTATTATAATGATGAGATTATTTACTCTGAAACTTTAAAAGGTGATCAACTAGTAAACCGAGTTTACAAATTAGATAAAGAGTTTAAAGGTGATTACAAAGTTGTAATTCGTAATAACGGAAGAAGGTTTAGTAACGAATTCGAAATTTAATAGTATTGTTTTTAGTTAATTAGCAGATATGTACATCTGTAAAAACGAGCCTTAATTGGCTCGTTTTTTTTATATAACATTATTTACCAAGTGTATAGAATTAGTATTAATGTATACTATTTTAACCTTTAAATAATTTTAAAATATAATTAAAGTTAATAAAACACATAATGTTACCAATTCTGTTGTTTTCAAAACTAAACTTCCACTGTACATTTGTAGTGTAAATCATAAAAAATTTATATTATGAAAACATTTAAAAAAAGATTAGTATTAGTTGTAGTTTTAATGTTGGGAACATTAGTAAACTACGCAAACAACAAAGAAGTAAGTAATAATTTAAATGCAAAAAAAGTAAAAGTAGTATTTAAAGGAACTAAAAAAGGACACCAATTAACAATTAAAGATAATCATGGTTATGTGCTTTATTCTGAAGATATTCGAAAAGAAGGTGATCTTAGAAAAGTTTTCGATTTCTCTAAATTAAGTGATGGTAATTACACTTTAGAACTAGAAAAAGATTATCAAATTGTTGTAAAACCATTAAAAATTGATGGCAACAAAATAACTTTTGATGAAAATTCTAAAAAAGTAATTTTTAAACCTGTTGT
>NZ_CBFHZT010000001.1:0-84658 GCF_965660385.1 Polaribacter sp. | reverse complement strand
ATTTAATAGTATTGTTTTTAGTTAATTAGCAGATATGTACATCTGTAAAAACGAGCCTTAATTGGCTCGTTTTTTTTGTTAAGTATTAGTTTCCAGGAAACTTTGCCTTTCTTTTTTCTAAGAAAGCTGTAGTACCTTCTTTAAAATCTTCTGTACCAAAAGAAACCCCAAAAGCCTCTATTTCTCTATCAAAACCATTTACACCATCTTTAAAATTAGCATTTACAGCTTTTATGGCAGCTGAAATTGCTACAGATGAATTTTGCATAATTTTTCCCGCTAATTTTTCTGCCAAGGGCAACAGTTCTTCTTGTGTGGTTACATAATTTACCAAACCATAACTTTTGGCTTCGTTGGCAGAAATCATAGTAGCTGTCATAATCATTTCCATAGCTTTACCTTTACCAACTAGTTGTGGCAAACGTTGTGTGCCTCCATAACCAGGAATTACACCTAAAGATACTTCTGGTAAACCCATTTTTGCATTGTCTGATGCGATTCTGAAATGACAAGCCATTGCCAATTCTAAACCACCACCTAAAGCAAAACCATTTACAGCTGCAATTACTGGGGTGGATAAATTTTCTACCAAATCAAATAAAATTTCGTGCCCTTTTTGAGCTAAACTACTACCTTCTTCTACAGAAAAATTTGCAAATTCAGCAATATCTGCACCAGCAACAAAGGCTTTTTCTCCAGAACCTGTTAAAATAATGACTTTTATTTTTGAATTTTCTTCTAAATCTTGAAAAGCATCACTTAACTCAGAAATAGTTTCTTTGTTTAACGCATTTAACTTTTTAGGCCTATTAATGGTAATTTGTGCTAACGCATCATTTTTTTTTACTATTATATTATTGAATTTCATTTTGTATTAATTAAGATTTTTGTCATCATCAATATATCTCTCTAAATTAAAAAATCTGAATCAGATAACAAGTTATATACGGTTCTTTTAATCACTAAAACCAAAACAGCAATTATTGCTTGGGCAAAATTACTGTAAAAACAGTACCAATTCCTTTTTCTGATGTAAACGAAATAGTACCATCATATGCTTCTATAATATTCTTTATCATTGGTAAGCCTAAGCCCATTCCGCTTGATTTTGTGGTAAATTTTGGTTCAAAAATTAAGCTTTTCACTTCTTCCGGAATTCCTTTTCCATTATCAGAAACTCTTATTTTTATATTATTTTTTTCTGATACAACTTTTACGTCAATAATAGGGTTTTCTACTTTTTCTGATGCTTGTAAAGCATTTTTAACCAAATTAGTTACAATACGTATCAACTGCGTTTTATCTAAATTCGCAAACAGTTCTTTTTCATCTGTTGTGTAGGTAATAAAGTCTTCATTAAAAATATCTAATGCTAACTTTACAATACTTATTACCTCTATTTTTTCTCTTTTTTGAGAGGGCATTTTGGCAAAATCTGAAAATGCAGAGGCAATTGAACTCATTACATCTATTTGTTGTATTAAAGTTTGACTATATTCTTTTAATTTTTCTTTAATATTTTCATCCTCAGGATTAAATTTGCGTTCAAAACTTTGCACAGATAAACGCATTGGTGTTAACGGATTTTTAATTTCATGGGCTACTTGTTTTGCCATTTCTCGCCAAGCTTGCTCACGTTCACTTTTTGCTAATTTCACAGCACTTTCTTCTAGCTGATCTATCATATTATTATAAGCCTCTACCAACGTTTCAATTTCTGTACTTGCAGAATTCAATACAATTTTTTCATTACGCTCGTTTAAACGTGTTTGTTCCATTTTATCAGAAATTGCTTTTATAGAACGTGTAATGTAGCTCGATAAAAAATACGCCAATGCAATGGCTATAACAAACATTAACAAATACACTAAGCTTAACCTGGTAATAAATTCTTTTAATTCGTGCTCAATCTCAGAGTTATCTTGGGTAAACTGCAACTCTAGAATACCAATTCTTTTAAATTTAGGATCGTTAATATAACTGTAAGAAGTTTGATATCCCATACCATTTTTTACTAACGGAATTAAGATGGTATGGTTAGAATTTTGGGCTAAATCATTTAAAATATTGTAAGGTAAAGGTTGAATGATGTTGGGTTCGAAAGCATTGGTTTTAGAAGATATTAACAAATTTCCATGCAAATCGAAAATTGAAATATTTAACTTATTAATTGATGAAATTTCATAAATACGATTTCGGAAAATTTTCTCTAAATTTTCTGTTTTTACAGGATATGTAGTTTTATTGGTTAACTCTAGTTCAATCGTTTCTATTGTAGTGGCTTCTTTACGTTCAAAACGTTTAATATTGTAATCTTTTGTTTGCTCATCATATTGATAAACAGTAACACCCAAAATTAAGATGGATGCCAATAACACCAAGAGCGTCATTGATAAAAAAATACGTATTCTTAAAGATACTTTGCTAAGGTTAAACAAATTTTAGTTGGTTTTTATACGTTTTGTTTTCATTATTAAGAAATCGTCAATTTCGCCATCATTATCCCAATCATTTGTGCTTTTTCCCAAAAAACCTTTTTCGGTTTTTGTAATGTGATAACTTACTTTCATTTCTCTATCATTATAAAAAAAAGCCACAAAAAGTGAGTCTTTTTCTGCACTCCATTTACCATCGGTTTCAGAAACTTTTTCTCCTTTTTCATTGATAAACCAAGCCTTAAACGTACCATTTGTATTGTAAGTTGACTGTGCTATTAAGGTTGGATTATTATCGAACTTATCTTCGTAAATTTCTAAAGAATCTGATTTTTGATAGGTTGGCATTTTAATTTTTAAATAGGTGGTTTGCCAAGAATCTGTCATATATTCTTGTAATGATTTTTCTTTTTTACATGCAGCAATAAGTATGCCTAAAACCAAAATAAGCCTAATTCTGTATTTTTTCATCTGTATGATAATTAGGTATACAAGATATAGAAATAAAAAAGCCATTACAAAAAATGTAATGACTTTTAAGCTAATTTTATGGTTAACGATTAATTTACCTTAATTTTAATTGAATTGTAATCGTCTGATCGAATACCAATTAAACCAGATACAGTTTGCCCTTGTCTAATGGTTAATCCGTTTAAATTGTATGTTGTTAAATCGCTCTTAAACTTTTTATTGGCAGTGCTTGCAGCTACCATATTTCCGGCTGTTAAACCAGGCCCAAGAATTAAACCAACAGGAAATACACTATTTTCTGTTTGATATCCATTTTGAGTATCTGTAGTGTATAAATTTGTTGGGGTTAACAATAAATACCACAAATAAGAAGCTGGGCTTTGTTTTAAAGAGATAAAAACTTTATCATTATCCATAACATAAATTTCTGAATTATTATCATAATTCAATTTTACATCTTGTCCAAAAACAACATCTTTATTAGAATTGTTGGTAATTTTCAAGGCAATTAAACGCACACCTTTGGCTAATTCTTTCTTTTTATATTTTTTATCTAACAACTCATATTTATACTGCAATTTTACACCCTTATCTTCTGAAGAAGATAAGTAATTGATTGCTTGTGGGTTGATCGTTTGGTAATTTGATGCACAACTTCCAAACAAGAGTACAATAGCAATTAGTAAAGCAATTTTTTTAAATTTCATGATATTTTAGGTTTTTGCCAAAAGTAATTTATTTATTTCATTTCCCATATGATTCCATCACATCTTGAGTAGTGGTAAAAAAGTGCTTCTAAATTTTAAGATTAAGGGAAGGCCTCTTGCTAAAATCCAAAGAGTAAAAGCAATCCATATTGCCACTAATTTATAATCTAACCAGTCAAAAAACAGTAAGGTTGGTATAAATACCAAACCTGTTGATAGAATTAATACATTTCGTAGGTATTTCATAAAACCCATCCCTTTAAACATTCCATCAAAAATAAAAGTAATGGCACTTATAGGTTGTGTTAACAAAACAATCCAAAACACATTATTGAACTGAACTAAAACTGCATTTTCTTTCGTAAAGATTGTACCTATAAAATTATAAAAAACAAAACCCACTAATGCAATTATACTACCAGTTATAATACCGTATTTAAAAAGTTTAGTGCTTAATGCTACTAATGTTTCATATTCTTTTGCCCCCAACAATTTACCCGATAAAATATTTCCAGCACTTGAGTATCCGTCAATCATAAATGCACCCAATAACCAAATATTTATACCAATGGTATAGGCTGCAATATACGCAGCTCCATAATCTGTTGCATAAGAAGTGGCAAAATATAATGCCGTATTTAAGGCAATTGTTCTTATAAAAAGATTGCCAATCATACCTAACAACCTAGGAATTTCGCTATGGAAAGATGTACCAAACTTTAAAGAAATTGATGTTTTTTTAAGCAATAAAATCAAAGAAATTATGGCCATTGTTACTTGTGCAATAACGCTTGCATAAGCAGCACCTTCAATATGCATTGCTGGTATAATGCCATCAATTCCATAAACCAAAACAATATCCAGTACAATATTTAAAAGTGCACCAATAATAGCTATAACCATTGGATAGAATGTGTTTTGTAATCCTCTAAAAACCCCAAAAATAGCAAACACAAATAAAGAAAACGGAAACCCAAAAATGCGAATTTTAAAGTATCGAATGCAATATTCTAAAACTGCACCAGATGCATTATAAAACTTAAAGATTTCTTTGGCAAAAGGGTATGAAATTGCCAAGATAAATACACTACCTACTACTACAATACTAATGGCTTGGGCTGGTAAATTTGTAACATCTTTCAACTTGTTAGCACCTACATATTGTGATATTATTGAAGAAATAGCACTTCTAATTTGCCCAAAAACCCAAATTAGCATCGAAATATAAGCACCTACAATACCTACAGCAGCCAAACTTTCTGTGGCATTTAGGTCAATATTTCCAATAATGGCAGTATCAGTAATCGATAATAAAGGTTCTGCAATACCTGCAATTAATGCAGGAATTGCCAATTTATTAATACGTTTAAGACTAATATCTGTGTTCAAAATACAAATTTTTTGCAAAGGTACACCTCTAAAAAACATGTACAAGTACTTCCACAATAAAGAATTACAAACAACCTATTATCTTGTAAAGGCAAAAAATATCTATTGTTAGTGTACTGTTTTATTGAATAAAACATTATTTGATGTCATGAAATTTTATCTTTAAAAAAACCAAGAATTACAATATTAACAAAAAACATAGAAAGGCTAATTCATCACGTATTTATTAAAAAATCAGTAACTTTGTTGTATCAAAAAACACTATTTATGCAACATATTTTAGTACCTATCGGATTTACAGAAAGTGCACAAAACACCTTACAATATGCAATTGATTTTGCATCAGAAATTAATGCTAAAATCTTTGTTTTTAGAGCTTACAGTGCACAATCTAAAGCAGGCACAATGATTAATATTAATAGTATTATAGAGCGCGAAACCAATTTGTATTTACGCACTATGGTAAAAGCTGTGGATACTAAAAATGTTGATGTAAAACTCATTGCTGCAAAAGGAAGTGTGGTTGATAGTGTTTTGGGAATTGATGATGATTTGGGGATTGATTTGATTATTGTTGGTGCAAAAAGTAATTCTATAAAAGAAGAACTTTTTTTAGGAAGAACTGCTGGTAGCATTGTAAAACAAACCGATATTGCTGTTTTAACTGTGCCTGAAAATTATAAATATGCACCTTTAAAAAATGTTTTAATGGCTTTTAAATCTGGGGTTATAAAAAGTAAAAACGTGTTAAAACCTTTGCAATTTATTGTTGAAAAGTTTTCTACAAAAGTAAATTTACTTTTGGTAAAGACACCCAATTATACTCAAGAAGATTTAGTGCTAGACCAAAATTTAAAAAAATTACAATCAACCCTAACAGTTACCGAAAACGCTACTACTTTTCAAGGTGTATTAGAACATATTAAAACCCATAATCCAGATATGTTGTGTGTTTTTAGACGTAAAAGAGGTTTTTTTAAGAAGCTTTGGGAAAAGAATACTATTCTTAAAGAAGAATTTTTTACCAATGTACCTTTATTAATTTTAAAAGGGAAATAAAACTACTTTATTTCTTTAAAAGTTAAAGGCTCAAATGTTTCCCAACCAACAATGCAAGTATATTTTGTTGGGTTAACACTTGAAACTAAATTGTACTCAAAATCGGGCACTATTTCAACTAACGGAACTAGTGCAAACACTAAAACAAAAACAGCAACTGTTATTCTTAATGATAGTGATGGTTTATCTGTTTTTTTGAATTGAATCGGTATTAAATTACTATTTTTTTCCATGTTTAAGGATCGTAAAAATATAACGCTTAATATTTTAAATCAGCAGGTTCAATAAAGGCGATTTCTGGATTGTATATTTCTTGGATATACATTTTTAACTCTTCCATAAAATGATCTAGCTTTTCTTGAGTAATATCTGTATCCGGGTTTGTTCTGCTCGATGAAAAATGTACAGCTAAGAAACCTTCTTTTAAGTTTTTAAACGAATAAATTCCTGCTTTTAGAGGCTTAGAGAAATCGTAATTTTTATTCTGAGTAAATAAATAGGCATACAATAATACTTGAATTGCTTTATATTGCTTTTTAACTCTTAACTGCTCAAAATCTAGTACTTTTAATTCGGTACCTTTTACCATTCCAGATTTATAATCTATAATTCTAATGACGCCATTTAGCTCATCAACTCTATCCACATTTCCATGAATTTTAATCGGAAAATCTAAACCTTCAACTTCAATTTGTGTTGTTAAATTCTCTTCGGTAGCCAATATTTTTAATTGATTGGTGTCATTCCTTAACAATATTTTTTCCTTGGCTAAAAAATTAACCACAAACCGATTGGCAACTTCAAAAACCAAACGATTTCTACCTGTAGTAATATTACCGTTTTTAAAATGGATTGTAAAGTGCTTTGCTACCAAATTTCTAGCAGTCTCTTCCATTTTTTTAACATCCTCTAACTTTAAAAATTTACCTACAAACGGCTTGTAAAGTTCGTCTAAGGTTTCGTGAACTACTGTTCCTAAAGTATTGTGAGCCACTGTTTCTTCTACATCATCAAACTCTTTTATTTGCAAAATTTTCTGTTTATAAAACGCTATTGGATTATGTAAATAATTGGTTAACGATGAGGGTGAAAAACCTTTTTGTGCCAAAATTTGCAATTGTGAAAAAATACTATTGTTTTTAGTAATTTCCTTCAATTCAATTTTTTGAGGCAACACTTTAGGCGATACAATTTTTTGAATAACATCTGTTCGCATCATTTCTAATTGCGTTACAAAACGGCTTTTTTCGCCACTTCCAAAAACATCGTGTTCTGTATTATATAAAATATACACGTTTTTAGCTCTTTGCAATAACCTAAAAAAGTGATACGAAAAAATAGCATCTTTTTCCCTATACGTTGGCAATCCAAATTGCACTTTAACATCAAAAGGAATAAAAGAATTTTGCTGACTGTTGGCTGGTAAAATACCCTCATTTGCAGAGGCTATAATGATATTTTCAAAATCTAAAACGCGTGTTTCTAACATCCCCATTAATTGCAAACCTTTTAAAGGCTCTCCTTGAAATGATAAACTTTCTGAAGAAATTAACTGTTTAAAAAACTGGGCGAGTGTTTTTAAATCGGTAAAATAGCTAAACTCACCTTGTAAAATTTTAAGCTGTGTAAACGTGGTATAAAAACGAAATAAATATTCCTTTTCTAAATCATTTACATTGTCTTTTAAAAAATCGATTAAGGCTAAAATATCATCAATAAAATTGCCAACAGTAGTAAATGGATTAAAAAGAGGTAAGAGTACATTTTTAATTTGGGCATTTGCTGGTTTTAAAAATGCATTAATTTCATTTTCATTGATAAAAGTTTGGTTTTCTGTTGCAATTTTCGCAGTAAAATCGTCTACATTATCCAAAAAACCATAAATTAATTGATGCTTAAAAAAACGATTTACATCTTTGTAATAAAATTCATTCACAATATGCTTTTGTAACTTTTCTTGCGAAATGAATAGTTGAAAAATAGCAAAGAGTAAACTGGTTGTTGGCACATCTTTTAAAGGATATCCCATTGTAATATTGATATTCTTAATATTTTTGGGTAACGAATTTAAGCTTATAGGCAACAGGGTTTCGTCTGCCAATACCAAGGCTGTGTTGTTAACATTAGCTTTTTGCTGTAAAATTTCGCCAATATATTTTATTTGTGTGGTGTTTTTAGCTGCTCCTATTACTTGAATTTCTTTAGGTTTAGCAAAAGTATTTCCTAACGTTTTTAGGGCATTATTTTCATAATACTTCCACTCGTTTTTATACTTTCTAATAAATTTACCTGCTTGATGATTGGAGTTGAAAAAAGTATTATCTAAATCCCAATACACTTCAGCATTTCCAGTTGCTAACACTTTTTGAAATAGCAATTCCTCTGAAGCATTTAATGCATTAAATCCTATAAAAAAGAATTTTATGTTTTTTTTATCCTCTAAATAAGCCTCTATTTTTTTGGTAGCTTCTTTATATAAAACCCCTTGGTAACCTATATTTTTATTCAGTAAAAATTCGTAAAAAGCATCGTAATAAAGATTTAGTTTTTCTAAGAATGCATTGTGGTTTTGCATCAATGCTGTTTCTTTAAATGTGCCTTTTACAGACCATTTTCGCAAACGTTCGATATCTCTTAAATAGATAAAAATATCTTTGGTGTTAATTAAATGCTGGTCGATTTCATTAAAATCTTGCAACACTGTAATTGCCCAAGAAGAAAAAACATCAAAAGAATTTGGGTTTTTTTCGATGCTTTTATAGATTGTATAAAAATGGAACAGCAATTGAATACTATCTGCTTTTTCTACTCCTGAAATTTGCTGAATAAACTGCTCGATATTGAGCATTTCTGGTAAAAAACCTATCGTAATTTTATTTTTAAATTCTTGTTTCACAAAAACTTTTGCTCTTTGTGAAGGGAGTACAAAAACCACGTTTTTAAATGATGTTGTGGTTTGTAAAATATCGTCTATAGTTTCGGAAATAAAAGATTGCATTGCATTTTTTTGGTTTTCTAAATTACAAAAACTTACATTTATAGTTGTTTAATCCTAAAATTTTTTTTGATGCAAAATGAATTAAATATTATTGGTATTCAAGCAGATTTAGTGTGGGAAAATCCACAGGAAAATCGAAATTTTTTTGAAGAAAAAATACAGGCTTTACCTAAAAATACAGATTTGGTTGTTTTACCAGAAATGTTTACGACAGGCTTTACCATGCAGCCAGAAAATGTTGCAGAATCTATGAATGGAACTTCTATTCTTTGGATGAAAAAAATGGCTCAAAAACATGAAACTGCAATTACAGGAAGTTTGGTAATTCAAGAAGATAATCACTTTTACAATCGTTTAATTTTTGTGCATCCTTCAGGAAAAATAGAAACTTACGATAAAAGACATTCATTTACTTTAGCAGGAGAAGATAAAGTTTTTATTTCTGGATCAAAAAAATTGATTGTTACTTATAAAGGATGGAAAATTTGCCCTTTAATTTGCTATGATTTGCGTTTTCCTGTTTGGGCCAGAAATACAGAAAATTACGATCTTTTAATTTATATGGCAAATTGGCCAGTAACACGTATAAAAGCTTGGGAAACGCTCTTAAAAGCACGTGCAATTGAAAACATGAGTTATGTTATTGGGGTAAATAGAACTGGAAAAGATGCCAATAACTATGAATATTCAGGAAACTCTTTGGTAATTGATTATTTAGGTGAAGAAATCTCTACTCTATCTAAAAATGTAGTTGGAATTGTGAGTGCTAAAATTGATAAAGATCATCAAAATAAAACAAGAGAAAAGCTCGGGTTTTTAAAAGATAAAGATTCTTTTACAATTTTATAATATACTATTTTACCAATCTAAAAATCGAAAAGTATCCTCTTTTTCAAAATGATAATTTTCACCATTAAAAGTTAGTTTTTCAGATTCAGTTTTATATTTCTTTGTGTTTTTTCCTTTGATACCTTCATCTAAGTTTTCTTCAGCTATTTCTTCGTATGCAAAGTGTTTGGCAATATGCAAATTAAAAAACCCATTAGATTTTTCTTTAGTTATATCAATAGATTTTTCGACAATTTCAATTTTATAATTTCCACTACAGTTAGATTCCCCATTTGTTTTTCTAATAGTATAATTATCTAATAATTTTATAATCTTATTATTGATTAAACTCAAAATCATCATTTTTTGTTCAGAATATAAGTTGGCACAACTTTTTGTAGATTCTTCTGTTATAACTGCTATACTCATAGAATTGGTATTGAGATTAATTTTTTTCTTAAGTATGTAAGAAGGTGAAGATTGAACAGCTTCTGTGTCATAAAAAGTATTAGAGTCATTTACTTCATCAATAATGCTTCCATCTAAAGTATTTGTAAACAAATATTTTGTAGTGTATAGGTTTCCTTCTTTTGTGTTTTTTAAGATATATTGAATGGCAAAAAAGGTTTTGTCCTCATCCAAACTCAAAGAATGAGATTTATCTACATAAACGTTTTTAACTTTAATGTTTAAGTGATTACAAACTTTATTAAGTAGTTGAATATCTAATGTATCTGAATATTCTTTATCAGTCTTAAAATCGATAATTCTTTGTGAAAAACTAGATAAAGTATATAAGAATAAGAAAAAAGATACTATTTTCATATGTTTTACCTGATTCATATAAATATCTTAAAACCCAAAGTTGATGTTAAATTCCTTTGTTTTTTATCAATAAAACCTTTCAGGTTTTAAAAACCTGAAAGGTCTGTTATTAAAATAAATAGTTTCTGCTAATTTTAGCAGGCAACGTAACATTTAAAATTAACTCGGTTGCACCATCCATTTAAATTTAAACTCGGTATCTGGCACTTGAATTCTTTCTGTAATTCTATACATTCTGTCTGGTAATTTCATTAAGAAATCTCGTGCTTTTTCTGCTTCTGGAGTTAAGTTTGTTATTTTATCAATTTCCCACATGGTGTTTAATTTCTTTAAAATATCTACATAATCAAAACCTGTGTATACCCCTATTCTTTGGGCTACAGTAGAAAAATCATCGAACAAACTGCCTTTTTCTCCAAAAGATTCTCGTAAATGCATGGCTGGCATTACAATTTTATGCTTCATCATGTGTTGAAATGCTAACATCATTTGACTAGCATCAATCTTAAAAATTTCTTTTACAAAATGTGCATATGCTTGATGGTGACGCATTTCATCGCCAGCGATAATTTTAGACATTTTTGCCAAGGCTTTATGTCCTTTTTTACGGGCAATTTTTGCTACATTATTGTGAGAAATATAGGTTGCTAATTCTTGAAACGTAGTATATACAAAGTTTTTATATGGATCTGTAGAAGTACCAATATCAAAACCATCTGCAATTAAATGTTGTGTAGAAATTTCTACTTCACGCATGTTAACTCTACCAGACAAGTACAAGTATTTATTTAAAACGTCTCCATGTCTATTTTCTTCTGCTGTCCAAGTTCTTACCCATTTTGCCCAGCTATTGTCTGGATCTTGAGATACCCCATCTAAATCTAACAACCAAGATTCATATGTTGGTAAAGCTTCTTCTGTAATGGTATCTCCTACTAAGACCACCCAGAAATCATCATGCAATTCTTTAGATATTTCCCTGATTTCTTCTACTTCATTCATAAAAGAATCCTTTTGTGAATTCGGTAAAAAATCTGTTGGTTGCCAAATTTTTTCAGCAGGAATTAAATACGTTTCCATAAAGTCTTGCATCCTTTTTTCTAGGGTTAGCATTACTTCTTTTCTTACGTTGTATATAGACATAATTATATAATATTTTTTGTAATTACTGATTCTGTCTTTTCTAACAATTCATCAAAAGGCATAGAATCAATTTTTATAGGTTCGTGTGTGATGATTGCTATGGGGCTACCTAAACCTAATGGAAATTTTCCGTATTTAAAAACTTTCCACGAATTATTTATTGTTAAAGGCACCACATAACCGTCTTTATTGAACTTTGTGATGATTTTTAATCCATTTGTTGAAAACTTTTTTGGTTTTCCAGTTTTACTACGTGTACCTTCAGGAAAAATTATTGCTCCCCATTGGTTTTGTTTTATCCGTTTAGAAAACTCTACTAAGGTTCCTATGGCTTGTTTTGGATCTTTTCTGTTAATAAGTGCAGCTCCACCTTTTCTTAAGTTATAAGATACACTTGGTATTCCTTTACCAAGTTCTATTTTTGCTACAAATTTTGGATTGTATTTGCGAAAAAACCATCCAATAGGTGGAATGTCAAACGTACTTTGATGATTTGATACAAAAATTAAAGAAGCGTTATCTGGCAGCTTATACTCGTTTTTAAGGTAAATAGGTATGCCTAATATTAATAGCGATTTTACCAAACAAAAATTTAGAGCAGATACTACTTTTGCGTGTGCATTGTGTCCAAAAAGGTTAAAACTCAACCACTGAAATGGATGAAAAATAACCAATAATAGGATAAATGTAAACGCAAATATTGGTGAAAGTATATAACTGATTATTTTCATTAGCTAAACCAATTACCCCAAGGAATTCTTGATAAAATCAACAATAAAGCTAATCCATAAAAAATAGCAAACGTTTTAAATTTTGCGCTACTATCTGTTTTCTTTTTATGTTTAGACCATCCAATTGTTATCAATACAATCGCTAAAATCATCATTATTGGATGTTCTACTGCTAACAATCTTGTGCCTTTATCAGCCATAACTTCACTGCCATTTGCTTTTAAAGCTTTGTACCAAGGTGACATAAAATACCAAGCCAAACCTATCAATAATTGAATATGTGATAAGATTAGTGTAAATAACCCAATACGCAGATCTTTGTCTGTAAACTGTTTTTTTTGAGTTAGCCCAATGATAGCATTTACCACTGCAAAAATTAGTATGGCTAGCACTAAATAAGCCCAATACGAATGAATATCTTTTAGCATGATTTATAAATTTAATAGCGTAAAGTTACAATATAATGAATAAAAAAAGGTCGTCTAAAATGTAAATTTTAGACGACCTTTTTTAAGAATTTATAATTTTTTTTAATAGATTTTCCTATTATACGTTAATTATTTAAAGCCTCTGCACCACCAACAATCTCTAATATTTCATTAGTAATTGCTGCTTGACGTGCTTTATTATACGTTAATAATAATTCATCTCTTAATTCACCTGCATTATCAGTTGCTTTATGCATTGCTGTCATACGAGCTCCATGTTCTGATGCAAAACTGTCTCTAATACCTTTGTATAATTGTGTTTTTAACGATTTAGGTATTAGGGCTTCAATAATTTCTACTTTTGATGGTTCAAAAATATAATCAGAATTTGTTATTGTTGCACCACCTTCAATAGGTTTAATTGGTAAAAATTGCTCTACTTGTGGAATTTGTGTTGCTGCATTTTTAAACTGGTTGTAAACCAATTCAATTTTATCATAACTACCCTCTACAAATAAACTCATTAAATTTTCTGCAATAAGCGCAACGTTATCAAAAGTTAAATCATCAAAAATATCATTTCTAGTTTTAATGATATTAAATTCTTTACCTAATGTATCTGCTCCTTTTTTACCGATAGCAAAAATATCTACCTTTTTGTCTGAATATTTCTCAGCAACCGTTTTAACCACCTCTTTGGTAATAGATGAATTAAAACCACCACACAAACCTCTATTTGATGTTACTACAACTAATAACACTTTTGAAACTTCTCTTTCTGTAGAATATGCACCACCAGTATCACCATCTAAAGTTGCACTTAAATTTTGCAACAATTCTGTTAATTTTGAGGAATAAGGACGCATTGCAACAATTGCATCTTGTGCTTTTTTCAACTTTGCAGCAGATACCATCTTCATTGCAGATGTAATCTGCATTGTAGATTTAATTGAGGTGATTCTGTTACGTATTTCTTTTAAGTTTGCCATTCTTTAGTTGTTAGTTATTAGTCTTTGGTTTTTAGTACCTGCGTCTAAAAACTATAAGCTAACTTCTTATTTATGCAAAATGTTTAGATATCTCAGCTGCTGCTGCTTCTAATGTAGATGTAGCTTCATCAGTTAATTTACCTGATTTTAATACATCTAAAACATCTCTATGTTTTGCGTTTAAATAATCGATGTAATCTTTCTCGAATTTCTTAACTTGATTTACAGGAACATCTTTTAACAAGTTTTTAGAACCTGCATAAATAATTGCTACCTGATCTTCAACAGTAAACGGATCGTTTTGTGCTTGCTTTAAGATTTCAACATTACGTTGACCTTTAGAAATTACACTCATTGTAGCTGCATCTAAATCAGAACCAAACTTTGCAAATGCTTCTAATTCTCTAAACTGTGCTTGATCTAATTTTAAAGTACCAGATACTTTTTTCATAGATTTAATCTGCGCATTACCCCCAACACGAGATACAGAGATACCTACGTTAATTGCTGGTCTTACACCTGAGTTAAATAAATCTCCATCTAAGAAAATTTGTCCGTCTGTAATCGAAATTACGTTAGTTGGAATGTATGCTGATACGTCTCCTGCTTGAGTTTCGATAATTGGTAATGCCGTTAAAGAACCACCACCTTTTACAATACTTTTTAATGAATCTGGTAAATCGTTCATTTCACTAGCAATTTTATCATCATTGATAACTTTTGCAGCACGTTCTAATAATCTAGAGTGTAAGTAAAATACATCCC
Source organism: Polaribacter sp. (assembly GCF_965660385.1). Taxonomy (GTDB): domain Bacteria; phylum Bacteroidota; class Bacteroidia; order Flavobacteriales; family Flavobacteriaceae; genus Polaribacter. Next base: position 69,890 of record NZ_CBFHZT010000001.1, on the reverse strand, counting down.
CTGGATAAGCCTCACGTCCTGGAGGTCTTCTTAATAAAAGAGAAATTTCACGGTATGCAACTGCTTGTTTTGATAAATCATCATAAATAATTAAAGCTGGTCTACCTGTATCTCTAAAATATTCTCCAATTGCAGCTCCTGCAAATGGTGCATATACCTGCATTGCTGCAGGATCTGATGCATTAGCAGCAACTATTGTAGTATACGCTAAAGCGCCTTTTTCTTCTAACATGTTTGCAATGGCAGCAACTGTTGATGCTTTTTGACCTACTGCAACATAAATACAATATACTGGATTACCAGCATCGTAAAATTCTTTTTGATTTAAGATGGTATCAATAGCCACTGTAGATTTACCTGTTTGACGGTCTCCAATAATCAACTCACGCTGACCTCTACCCACAGGAATCATAGCATCAATAGACTTAATACCAGTTTGTAATGGCTCAGTTACAGGTTCTCTGTAAATAACACCAGGAGCTCTACGCTCTAAAGGCATTTCGTACGTTTTACCTTCAATAGCACCTTTTCCGTCAATTGGACTTCCTAATGTATCTACAACTCTACCTACAATTCCCTCACCTGCTCTTAACGAAGCAATTCTTTCTGTTCTTTTAACAGTAGAACCTTCTCTTACAGAAGTTGAAGCACCAAGTAATACTACACCTGCATTGTCTTCTTCTAAGTTTAAAACGATACCCTCTAAGCCGTTATCGAATTCTACTAACTCACCATATTGTACGTTAGATAATCCATAAACACGAGCAATACCATCACCTACTTGTAATACTGTACCTACTTCGCTTAATGAAGCTTGAGCTTCAAAATTGGTCAACTGTTCTTTTAAAATTGCTGATACTTCAGCTGGTTTAATACTTGCCATCTTATTTTAGTTTTTAGCTTTTGGCTGTTAGCTTTTAGCTATTTACTTTTAATTTTAATTTGCTTTTACAAATGACTGATTGCCATAAGCGAAAAGCTGACTATATTTTTGGAATATAGTGACTATTGTCAAATTCCTTTTTTAATTCACTTAAATAGTTTGAGATACTAGCATCATATTGCACATCTCCAACACGTAATATAAACCCACCTAAGATATCTGGATTTATTACATTTTCTAAATTAGCTTTTTCTCCTGTTAATGCTTCTATTTTAGCTAAAACTTTCTTCTCAATCTCAGTAGTAATAGGCACAGCAGTAGTAACCTTTGCTACTTGAATATGGTGATAGTAATCGTAAATAATAGTATACTGCTTAGCAATAGAAGCTAACATTGAGATTCTTTTATTTTCTTGCAATAAATTGAAGAGCCCTAAAGTAATATTATTAACTTGATTTGAAAATGTAGCTTTTAAAACATTTATTTTATCAGCTGATTTTATAATAGGACTTTGCAATGCAACAGCAAGTTCAGGATTTTCTGAAATTGTTGAAGCAATTAATTGCATATCTGTATTTACAGCAGAATCGTCTTTAGAATCTTTTGCAAGATTTAAGATTGCTTTTGCGTAACGTAATGCTGCTCTTGCGTCTTTCATAAAATTAGTTTAACTCAACTTCTTTTAAAATTCCTTCCACTAAAGCCAATTGATCTTTTTTATTAGATAATTCCTTTTTTATTACAGACTCTGCAATACCAATTGACAATTCTGCAACATTCTTTTTCAACTCAGCTAAAGCTGCTTGTTTTTCTTGTTGAATAGAAGCTTGTGCAGTTTCAATTAATTTGGTGGTTACTTCTTTAGCATCTTCTTTAGCCTCAGCAATCATCTTGTCTCTGATATCTCTTGCCTCTTTCATCATAGCATCTCTTTCTAATCTGGCTTCTTTTGCTAACCTTTCGTTATCTGCAGTTAAGTTTTGCATTTCTTTACGTGCATTTTCTGCAGCTGCTAAAGCTTCTTCGATACCTGATTCTCTTTCCTCTAAAGAATTTAAAATTGGTTTCCAAGCAAACTTTACCATTAAGCCAATTAAAGCTAATAATAAAATTGTAGAGACTACAAATAATCCTGGTGAAAAATCGTTTAATAAAGTTTCCATTCTATAAACTAATTATATGTTTTTTTCTTTTTGTTTAATTTTAAAAACACATTCTGTAACCAACCGTTACAGAATTGTGCTTTTTGTTTTTGTTTGGCTTATTTTCCTAAGAATAATGCACCAAATGCTAAACCTTCTAATAATGCAGCGATAATAATCATTGCTGTTTGGATTTTTCCAGTTGCTTCTGGCTGACGAGCAATACCTTCCATTGCTTTTCCACCAATTTGACCTAATCCAATTCCTGCTCCGATTACGATTAATCCTGCTCCAATTAAATTGTACATAATAAATGTATTTATATTAAATTAAACAAACTTGTATTAATGAGCTTCTGCATGATCCTCTACAGCCATACCAATAAATAATGCTGAAAGCATTGTAAAGATATACGCTTGTAAAAAAGCAACTAAAACCTCAATTAATGTTATAAAAAATGATAACACTAAAGACAACCCTGTTGCACCAACAACCCCTAAAGATTCTTTAAGTGTAAACATAATTGCAATTAAGCTCATTACCACAATATGACCTGCTGAAATGTTCGCGAATAAACGAACTAATAATGAAAATGGTTTAATTAATAAAGCCCCAGCCAATTCTATAATTGCCAAAACTGGACGAATTAAAACAGGAACTCCTGGCATCCAAATCATGTGCATCCAGTATCCTTTAGTACCACTAACAGAATAAATAATTAATGTAAAAATTGCCAAACAAGCAGTAACTGCTAACTGACCAGTAACATTAAAACCTAAAGGGGTTAAACCCGCTAAATTTAAAACCCAAATAAAGAAAAACACGGTTAATAAGTACCCTGTAAATCTTCTATAATGTTTGTCGCCAATATTTGGTCTTGCAATTTCGTCTCTAACATAGATTACTAAAGGCTCTAAAACCCTAGCAAAACCTGTTGGAATCTTTTTTGTTTTGTATTGTTTTGCCAATCTTGAGAACCAAAATAACAGCAAAAAGCCTATCAACAAAATACCAACAACACTTTTAGTTATTGAAAAATCTAAAACTTTATGTCCGTTTGTTGGATGATGATCTGCATCAAAAGATAATGATGACGCACCTTTATCTAACTCATAAATTTTAGAATGTACTTTTGCGAATTTAGCTCCGTTATTTTCTACTATTACATGCCCATCATCATTATGATGAAATTCTGACGACATAAAAGTAACCAACCCTTCACTTGACCATAAAATTACTGGTAAAGGAAAGCCTAAATGATGTCTTTCGCCATCATCTCCAGTATAAGAGTAGAGAGAAAAATCGTGAGAATCTTTAATGTGATGTAGAATATATGCTTCTACCTCTTCCTTTGTATTTACACGCCCTCCATCGTTTTGATTGTCGTGTTTTTTATCAGAACTTGAAGCAAAACTTACTGAAGTAAGTAAGGAAACTACTGCTATTAAAAGAAATTTGATTGATTTTTGTGCAATCTTCATGGTAAAAATACGCTTTCTAAATTCGGCGCAAAGATATGTAATATTTTATAACCACAAACCATTTTTTTAGGAATTGTTAATTATTGCTTTTTCATTAAAATTTTAGCCACAAAAACTGCCTCTGTTAATAAAAATATAAACATTGGTATAAATAATGAAACTCTTGATGGCATAGATAAGTTATCCTCTGTAAATATTGGGTTATAAAAGATTATACAAAAAAGTATGAGTTTTAAAACTACAGTACCTAAATATACAAAACCTAATTGTTCAAAAAACTTATCAACAGTAGAAAAAAAGTGTAAATTACAGCAAACTAATAGGGAAAAGCCCAAATGAAATTGATATACTTTTTTTAATGAAAATGCCAATGAGATGTCCTTATTTTCGATATAATTTTCGTGTAAAAAAAAGCTTATAAAAAAAATAAAAAAAAACACAGCTGTATAAAGTAGAATACTTTTAATCATTAATTTTATTCGCTTGTTTTATTAAGGAATACATTGCTAAAAAAATAGCTAAGAGTGTAATTGTTTCTTTTAGAAATTGGGTTTGAAAAGTAGTATCTAACCATTTACCTAATAAAAATCCCAAGTAAATAGTTAGGCCCATTTGTAAACCAGCTCCAGAAAGTTGTAGCGCTTTATTTAAAGGCTTTTTTTTCTCTTTGTTGGTCTTTTGAGTTTTCTGCTGTTTTTTTTCCATTTTCTATATTAAGCACTTTTGGTGCTACTTTCATGGTACAAGATGCATTGAATGTGGCTCCTGGCTCTACAGATAGTTTACCTACTATAACCTCACCAGAAATATTTGCAGAAGTTTTAATAGTTAAAATATTTTCTACACTTAATGTTCCAGAAAATGTACCTTCTATATCTGTATTATGCGCGTTAATATTTCCATTTACAACACCTCCAGAACCAATGATAACTCTACCTTTTGTAGTTAAATCACCTTCTAAAAGACCATCAATTCTGTAGTCTCCTTCAGAAATAATTTCTCCTTTTATTTTGGTGTTTTTTGCGATAACATTTCTTTCCATTGATCTTAAAACTTTAATTATAGGATGATTATTTGCCTAATCTTGATACGATTTCTTTAGCTTTTTTTCCTTCTTCTGTATTTCCATAGCTCACAGCAACAAATTCTAAAGCAGTTTTATAAGCTTTTTTATCTTTAAACTTTCCAATAGCAAACGCTTTTAAGAGCTCAAATTTTGGTAATAATTCTGAGTTGGAAATTGTAGGTAAAAATTCATCAACTTTAACAATTGTTTCTTCAAACTTAAGATCTTTATAAAGGTAATATATTTCTTTATATGCCTTTTCTACCTCACTAACCTCAGCTTCTTCTTCTGCAAAAGTGGCATCAGGATTTTGAATAATCTGAGCAAATTTGGTGTCAGCATAATCATTTAAAATTACATTTTTATATTGATTCGCTTTTTGCGCATCACCCAAATTGGTATAAATTTGATACAAATGCCAGTTTATTGGTAGTATCAATTCTTTAGCTGGTTGCAAGCTTGCTACTCTCTCTAATCGTTTTTTGGCAAAATTTAAATTTTTAAACTGCTCTTTATAAATTAATCCTAATTCATATAAAGCCTGATTTCTCTGTATTTTTAAACTATCTATTACCTTTTTGTCTGTTGGAATTGCACTCAAATAAGTCTCTAAATCGTACTTTGCATTACTTTTTGTAACTTTTGTTGAATCTTGAACTGCGCCACCAATGGTTGCTTTTTCTGCCCATCTCCAATTGTCTTCTAACTTTCGTGTTCCCCAAATTTTTTGAAATTCAGTCTTACCAAAACTTAAAGATTGGTTATTGTAAAAGTACCAATTGCCTTTATCTGCACTACCCAAACCAGCTGCTGTATTACCAAAAGCCAACTGATTTAAACGTAATTGAGCAGCTTCTTCATCTGCTTTTTTAATCTTTGCAATATAATTTTCGAAAAATTCTTTTTGTGCCTCTTCTGATAAAGAAGCAATGCTAACAATACTATCATTTGTAGCAACTACTTCTTCAAACTGAATTAGTGATGCCAAATTTCTATGTTTTCTTTTGATGCGTCTAATTCTTAAATTTAAGGTATCTTTTGCAATCTGTAAAACACTATCGTAATATGCACTTGCATTTTGATAAGCATCTGCTTTAAAAGATAAATTTCCTAACCTTTCATAAACAAATGTTTTTTGTTTATCACCTGCATCTTTTGCCCTTAATGATTGATTGTAGTTTTCAATTGCCAATTGAATACTATCATTATTTTGATGCAAAACTCCTCTTTGATAATACAAAGCATCTAAATACGGCCTGTTTTCTCTAATTTTAATCAATTTATTTAACTTTTCTAAAACCAAAGCTGCAGTAGAATCATTAGGTGCATTTTTTGCCAATTCAATATTGGCGCGAATTTTATATTTGTAAGGTGCTTTTTTAAAGTTTGCCAATTTTTGAAACACCATACTAGCAGAATCTTTCTTGTTTTCTTTGGCATATATTTGACCTAAAACGAATAAATTTCGTGCTCCTTGTGCTCTATTTTCTAAAGTTCTTGTTGCTAATTTTAAATGTTTTTTGGCTTTTTGTAAACTATCTGTTTTTACATATGCCATTGCCAAAGCTGTGTTGCCTAATTCTTTTATTTCATCTGGTAAGTTTGCTTCTAGAGTATCTCTAACCTCTAACAATAATTCTAGCGTTTCAATTGCCCTCTCTTCATTATCCATTCTAATAGCAGCTTTTGCTCGCCAAATTTTGGTTTCTGCTATTAAATTTGCATTCGGATAATTGGCAATAACATAATTAAAAGCCTCTACTGCTGGCACAAAACGTTGCGAATAATAGCGAGATTTGCCCAACAACAAATAAGCATCATCAATTTGCCTATTGTGCTCAATTCCATCAATATTCATTCCGTGTTTTTGGATGGCTTTTATGGCTTTATCTTCTGCTTTTTCAAAAGTGGTGAGTTCTTTTATATCATCATTATTAGCACCTCCAAAACCAGCTCCAGGACCATTATTATTAAACTTTGGTATGGCTATTTTATCTTCTTCAAATTCTATAGGCTCTATGGGTAATTGTTGAAACCAATCGTCTTTATACTCATTATTGATACTTTCAATACCCTTTTTAAAGGCTTCTTTACCATTAAATAGCACATTGTATTTTGTAGTTAATGCATGGTAATTTCTACTAATTATAGTATCTTTTTTGGTGCTACAAGCATACATAGCAACAAAAAATATAAAAATGATAGTTATTTTTTGAGTGTTTTTCACACAGGTAGATCTAAATGATTATTAATTTTATAAGAGTTTGTGACTCTTATTTACAACTGATTTGTAACAAAAATAGTATAAATACAGTGTGTAAAAATACTAATAAAATCAAAATAGACTACTTTTATTAATGAGAGATATGAATTTACTGAAAATATATTTTGGCTTTTCAGAATATAATTTTAAAAATATAGCCACGAATTCTCAAATAATTAATTTTTGGTTGATTGATATTACAAGTGAATTTGTGGCTTACTATTTTTAAACCGAAAAATAACTTTCTAATTCCTTTAGGGTTGCTTCCGAAGTTTCGATGTCTTTTACAACAGTACCTTTGTCTAAAACTACAATTCTTTCACAAACTTCTGTTACGTGTGTTAAATCGTGACTAGAAACTAATACTGTAACTTCTCTGTTTCCTGTAAGTTCCTTAATGATTTTCTTTAATCTTATTTGTGTTGTAGGATCTAAATTTGCAAAAGGTTCATCTAAAATTACTACTTGTGGGTTACCCATCATTGCAGCAACAATGCCTGCTTTTTTCTGATTTCCTTTACTTAAATCTCGTAAATATTTTTTCTTTCCAACAATTTCACCGTTAAAAAACTCTTCGAATTTTGCTAGGAATGTTTTTACATCAGCTTTATTCATCCCTCTTAAATCGCCAATAAACTCAAAATATTCATCTGGAGTTAAATATCCAATTAAAAAAGATTCATCAATAAACGAGCCTGTAAATTGTTTCCAATCTTCGCTGGTATTTACTTGAATATCATGATTTACAATAGCACCAGTTGTGGGTCTTATTAAATCTAATAAAATATTAAAATACGTGGTTTTACCAGCTCCATTATTGCCCACTAAACCAAAACTTTGACCTGTAGGAATTTCTAAAGCATCGATATGTAATACTTCTGCTGCTCCGTATTTTTTTGAAAGTTGCGTAGTTTGTATCATAATTTTTTAGTTTTCTTGATTAAATGCGTGAATCATTACATATTTGTTTGCTATGTATTTTTTGGTGATGGCTGCCATTAATTTTTTATGCAATGCAATGCCAATAAAACCTAGAACAGCGAGTGTAGCTGTTGCAATCTCGAAACTTACTAGCCAATTGATAAGTCCAAAAATTACCATGGGTAAAACCATTAATGGAAGACCAATAATCCATTGTACAGCTCCTGTACCTTGAAAGTTAAAGGCTGCTTTTTCATCTAAATTTATCTTTTTTCTGTTAAAAGTACCTCCATATAAAATGACGTGTGTATTTACACCCACATTATAAATCATTGCTGCAAAATGAACCAGTAATACTTTCCATCCAAAATATACATAGGGAATTCCTAAAACAAAAAGGGCAACAACACTAATAGTCATAATGGTAAATTTGGACTTTAAGTAACGTTCGTACTTAAAATTCTGACTCATAAACATTTTGTAATATCCACTATCCCAAGCAGGAATAAATTGTCCGAAATTGATTAAAAACGTTCCTGTTGAAAAAATTCCTACCAAAACATACATGAATTCCATATCTGCATAGATTGGGTTTGGGTAAAAAAACAAGCCATACAAAAGTCCTACAGCAACCATCCAAACAGACGATTTGGTTCTTTTATTTCGCCACATTAAACGTAAATCGTTTTTAATAAAAGGCGCTAAATCTCCTAATTTATCTGTAAACGATAAATCTGATGCACTAACTTCTTTAGTTTGTTCTGATATAAGCGCATCTAAATACACCTCATTTTTTAACTGTTTATAATTAACTACGTACAAAGCAATTAACAAAATGATAAAGATGATGGCTAAAATGGGATTCGCATAAACTGCATCAAAACCTTGCCCTATGAAAGCAGGCAAATTAAATATATTAAAATATTGAACAAAATACCCTACAATTAAAAGCGTAATTAAACCACCAAAAACGGCATTGTTTTTATTTACTAAAAAATTGAAAAAATTGGCACATTGTGTAAGTAAAATCATTGTAGCCAACCATCCTAAAACTCCTGCTGTATCATAACCTTCTTTAATTAAAACCACAGCAAATGGAATGTAAAAAAACAATCCTAAAAGATTGAAAAAAGATAATGCCGACTTTCCTAAAATAAAATGAACAATTTTACTTCTTGCAATTGGTAAAATCAATAAGGGTTTAATATTCATAACAGGTAATTTTTGCATGATATACCTGAAAATTAAATCGCCAACAATGGCATACATTAAAAAGGAATTAACCAATACTAATGGATCTTGCTCTGGAAATTGATCTCTTATGATAAAATATGCACTTATCCCTAAAACTAAGAAAGATGCTGCAAAATAAAGTGCAAAAAAACCGATTAAAATTTTTGCGCCAACACTTTTGCTAAACGAAGCAGAGCGAAAAAATTGTTTCCATTCTAAATTTAAAAAATGTGAAATCATAATTATTTGGTTTAGTTCATGTATATGTAGTTGATACTGTGATTATGTTACAAATTTTTAACCATTTTATATTCTGGATAGGTTTCTTGCAATAATTCTTCTGCTTTTTGAGGGATAATATACGAAGTAACGTAAAATAAAATGAAAACAATTGTAGTAAAAAATGCTATTAAAAGCAACCAATAAGATGCTAATGAACTAAATTCAACTTTTGTAAGGTTTATTATATTGAAAACATTTACAAAAGCCATAGAAATAACCCCTCCTTTTGTTTGTCCTATCATTTCCTCTAATAAAAAGATTTTTTCTTTCTGTGTAGTTTTTTGTTTTTTTAATTTTCGATCTTTATAGATATAAAAAGATTCGAAAACGATAGCCAATAATAAGCAGCCTAAAATAACAAACTCTGAATATGTGATTTGTAGGAGTGTAAATATGCTTAAAAACAAGAGTATGGTAGTCACTAGTTTTGGCATTGTAAACCATTCTTTTACAAAGCGTAAAATAATTTTCCAATAACGTTTGTTCATTTGTTTTTGTTTGGCTTCAATAACATCCATAAAACCAAAAATGCCAAATTTTTTGAAAGATTTATCTCTAGCATCCTCAAATGATAATTGTGGCTGAGCCACCCAAATTTCTTCAATATCATTGGCTAAATGGTCTACCAATTCTGTTTGTACATCGTAATGATATACATAATGCTGTCTTGTGAATTTATAGAGGTTTTCTATTTGAAGTTCTGTGAGTTTCATAGCCTATTCAATTAATTCATTATAAATACTTTGCGTAGCTTTGGCTTCTTTAAGCATAAAATTAAAACCAATATATAAAAACGGAATTATCAGTGTTAATGTTACAGCAACATGAGTTAAATTCATTTTTTCGTAATCAAAAAGTATTTGCGGAGTAAATATTAGTAAATTATGAACACTTAAAGGAATTACAGCTAAAGAAAAAACAGCATTTAATTGTGCTGATTTAAATAGTTGATATTTTACCATAAAAAATATCAAAAACAAAACAACTGCAATTATTTCTAAAGTAAATGTCAGCTTTATAAAAAAACTGTTATTATGTATTAAAAATAAAAATCCCCAAAAGAAGAATACACCTAACAGAAAGAAAATACTGGTAAATTTACTTTTGATTTCTTGACCATATTTTTTACGAACTTTTTTTGCATAGGATACGTTTCTTTTATTGAAATCCTTTTCAAAACCTCCACCATTAAAATTCTCTTTCCAACCTAAGCTTTCAAAAGATTCTTGTACCAATTCTTTAAACTCATATTCTGAGGTTTCTGGTTTTAGTTTCTGCTCCACATCAGAAACCACATGATCTAACATTTCTATTCTGATGTCCCAATATTTGATGCCTTCGTTTTCTAAACGATGATCTATGTCTTTAATTTGTTGTTTTGTTAATTCCATAGTTTATGAAATTTTATATTTTTTGATAGCTTCTTGGTGTTTTTTAAAAAATGTAAAATAACTTAAGGTCATAAAAAGATAAGAGCAAATCATACCAATATGTATACCATCTAATTCTTCTACTTGATTAATAAGTATCATAAAAACGATTAAACCCGAAAAAACTCCCAAACTTTGTGATTTTAAAATAAAACCATACGTTGTTTTAACTGTCTTATTTTTAACTAAAAGCATGTAAAAAAAAGCAAGTAGACTAAAACCAACAATTACCTTTAGCACAATAAAAAGTGGATTTTCAACCGGATTTTCAATCTTAAAATTGAAATGTGTTAATAATAAAAACGGCATAAAATAAGAAGCTAATAAAAGTATGTAGTGTTTCCAATACATACGTTTTGCTTTCTGTACTACCATTTTTGGTGCAGAACAACCGAGTCCAAAAAACATGCTAGTAGTGTCTTTACAAAGTGGATTCCATTTTTGTCTTGCTTCTGCAAAAGCAAAATTAAAATCTACTTTATCATCTGCCATTTTATGTTCAATTTCAGTTGTAATATGATCTAAAACTTCTAAACGAATATCTACTTCATAAACATTATCTGAATCTAAATATTTCTCAATTTTTTGTATTTGTTCTTTTGATAATTCCATTTTCAACTTTTTTAAGAAGTTAATTCATTTTTCATAAACGCTACTTTTGCAATTGCTTTTTGATACAAATTGTATCCTGAATAAAAAGCGATATAATGTATTGGTAAAATAATAAACCACATCATTTTTCTTATCAGTTCACCTTGTACATCAACAAAAACAGGAATAACATTTAAAATAAAAAAACTTAGCGTCATATACATCACTCCATAATCTAAATTTACAGACCTGCCATATTTTTTAAAGAAAAGTTTACCAAATAACACAAGCCCAATAATTAATGGAGCAGCAAATAAAATATAGCTTATCTTATTAAAAACCTTAAAAGAAATACTTTCTGAAATTAGATAAAAAGCAAAAAGACCTAGCATTAAAACAGCTACATTTTTAAAACTTTTAAAAAAGTTGAAAAACCCTTTAAGATATTGAGTTCTATATTTTCTATTAACATTTTGCCAGCCTTCTGTATTTATCCCAGCTAAATTCCCATTCCAATTCATTCTTTTTAAAGACACAGCAAATTCGGTTTCAAAATCACTATTATTATGATTTTGCTCGATATCAGAAACCAAATGATCAATCATTTCTAATCTTAAATCCCAGTATTTAATACCATTCTTTTTTAAATGATTGTCTATAAATTGTATTTGTTCTTTTGTAATTTCCATACTACTCCAAACTAAATTTAGGGTTTACCAAGTGTTGCATGGTTTTTAAAAAATCTTGCATTTCTTCCAACTTGTTGGCGGTTTCTTTGGTTCCGCTTTCTGTTAGTTTGTAATATTTACGCAATCTATTACCTACTTTTGCCACCTCAACATCTAGCAAACCATCAGCCTCTAATTTGTGTAAAGCTGGGTATAAGGCACCTTCAGTAATCTTTAATTCGCCTTTGGTGAGTTCTTTTACTTTTTGGGTAATTTCATAGCCATACATTTTATCATTAGTTTCTAATAATTTTAAAATGATGGTTTGTAAAGAACCTTTGTATAATTTCTGATTTCCCATTTTTATGATGTGTAATCGGTTAATTGTTTATTTGTTTAAGCTGTCACTTCGAGTGATTTCGATTTTTTCAATCGAAATTGTATCGAGAAGTCTTATGTGTTCTCGATACAATTTTGTTAAGCTACGCTTGCTATCTTCAATAAAAAAATATTTTTATTTCGATAATTTCACAAATTCACGCGAAGTGACATTTTAAATTTGTCTGTGCGATTCACATCAAATATACATAATTTTTTGATGCATTAGATTCTTAGGTATAAAATTTTAACACTAAAAAAATCCCAAAAGTTAACTTTTTAGGATTTTTTGGATTTTTAATTATTAGATTCCTGCCTTCGCAGGAATGACAAAATTATCATTTTGTCACCTTTAATACATCTGCAATAACACGCTCTAATTCTGCTTTTGGTAAAGCACCATTTGCCATTTGTGGTTGCCCCTCTGCAGGACAAAATAACATTGATGGAATACTTCTAATACCAAATGCAGCTGCTAATTCTTGCTCTGCCTCAGTATCTATTTTATAAATATTAATTTTGTCTTTGTATTCATCTGATAGTTGTTCTAAAACTGGCGCTAACATTTTACATGGCCCACACCAATCTGCATAAAAATCGATGAGTGCAGGTTTATCGCCTTCAAATTTCCATTCTTTATTTTCTTCAAAATTAAACACCTTTTCTAAAAAAGTTGCTTTTGTTAAGTTTTCTGTCATAATAAATCTATTTTACACAAAAGTAGTCGTTTTTGCATACTATTCATTACAAATGCTTGTTTAACGTGAGTTCAACTTAAAAAAAGCTGTTTAGTAGTTCGTTACGTTTTTTATGATTTGAAACGAATGCTATTTGGAAAGAAATGGAGAAATCTTAGTCTAAATTTGAAATATTTCAACTACACTGTGTTTTGTTAGAAATGACAACAATTTGATTTTTAAACAAATAAACCTCTTTATCCCAGAGAAGTTAAATCGAAATCAAGTTTATAGAATTAAAAATTTCATGCTTATTCAAAACCAATCTAATTTTACTACTTATTTTAGCACGTGTGTTCTTACAATCTGATATAAAAAAATGAGACAAAAAAATTTGGTATTGAACTATCCTAAAACCAAAAAAAAACCAGTAACTGACAGTTTTTTTGGTACTTCAGTAACCGACAATTACAGATGGTTAGAAGATGATAAAAGCCCAGCAACAAAAGCCTGGGTAAAAGCCCAAAACGAGGTTACTTTTTCGTATTTAAAGAACATACCTTATAGAGCACAATTAAAATCGCGTTTATCAGAAATGCTGAACTACGAACGCATAGGAATACCCAGCCAAGAAGGTGATTATACATATTTCTCTAAAAATGATGGCTTACAAAATCATTCTGTAATTTATCGTAAAAAAGGAAATACAGCACCAGAAATCTTCTTAGATCCAAATACTTTTTCTGAGGATGCTACTACAGCTTTAGATGTACTTTGTTTTTCTGAAGATGGTAAAACTGCTGCATATTCAATTTCTCAAGCAGGCTCTGACTGGAGAAAAATTATTGTTATGGATGTTGAATCAAAAACTATTAAAGAAGATGCTTTGGTTGATGTAAAATTCTCAGGAATTTCTTGGTACAAAAACGAAGGTTTCTATTATTCTAGTTATGATAAACCTAAAGGAAGTGAGCTATCAGCAAAAACAGAACAACACAAATTGTATTATCATAAACTGGGTACATCTCAAAAAACGGATACCGTAGTTTTTGGCGGAATTGCTTCTGAAAAGCATAGGTATGTAAGTGGAACTGTAACCGAAGACCATCGTTATTTAGTAATTACAGCTTCTGTTTCTACATCAGGAAATAAATTATTTATTAAAGATTTATCAAAACCAAATAGTACGTTAATTCCTATTTTAGAGCACACGAATAGCGATACTTATGTAATAGATAATAGAGGTAGTATGTTATATTTGGTTACAAATTTAAATGCGCCCAATAAAAAAATAGTCACTGTAAACGCTCAAAATCCTATACCAGAAAATTGGCAAGATTTTATTCCAGAAACCAACAATGTACTTTCACCTAGTACAGGAGCTGGCTATTTTTTTGCAAGTTATATGGTTGATGCAGTTTCTAAAGTATTGCAATACGATTTTAACGGTAAATTAATACGAGAAGTAAAATTACCTGGTATTGGCACTGCAAGTGGTTTTTCAGGAAAAACGAACGCTAAAGAACTCTATTTTTCCTTTACCAATTATAATACACCAACTGCATCTTATCAATTCAATCCAAAAAAAGGCACCTACAATTCATATTGGAAACCTGACATTGATTTTAATGCTGATGCTTATGAAAGTAATCAAGTGTTTTATACCTCTAAAGATGGTACAAAAATACCTATGCTTATTACTCATAAAAAAGGTTTACAACTTGATGGTAAAAACCCAACAATTTTATACGGTTATGGAGGCTTTAATGTAAGTTTAACACCTAATTTTAAAACTAGTATAGCTGTTTGGATGGAACAAGGAGGTGTTTATGCTGTACCAAATTTACGAGGTGGTGGAGAATATGGGAAAAAATGGCATATTACTGGCACCAAACTGCAAAAACAAAATGTTTTTGACGATTTTATTGCTGCTGCAGAATATTTACTGAAAAATAAGTACACCTCATCTGATTTTTTAGCCATCCAAGGAGGCTCAAATGGTGGTTTGTTGGTAGGGGCAACTATGACACAAAGACCTGATTTAGCCAAAGTTGCTTTGCCTGCTGTTGGTGTTTTAGATATGTTGCGATATCATACTTTTACAGCTGGTGCTGGTTGGGCATACGATTATGGAACTGCAAATGATAGCGCAGCAATGTTTGAGTATTTAAAACAGTACTCACCTGTACATAATATTAAAAGAGGTATTGAATATCCTGCAACAATGGTAACCACGAGCGATCATGATGATAGAGTTGTACCTGCACATAGTTTTAAATTTGCTGCTGAATTGCAAGAAAAACAAACAGGTAATCATCCAACTTTAATTAGAATAGAAGTAAATGCTGGTCATGGAGCAGGTAAACCGATTTCAAAAGTTATTGAAGAAACTGCTGATATTTTTGGCTTTACATTGTTTACCATGGGCTTTGATGTGTTACAAAACCTGACGAAACGTTAATCAAAAAAAACTTTATAATTAAAAAATGTTATCAACTCAAGATCAAAAGCAAATGAAGCCTTTTGCAAAATAACAATGCTATCATTTCGCTTTTTTTCTTTTGATGTAGATGTTGTAAATCAATCCAGATAAAATAAGTACAATTCCTAAAATGGTCCAACCATTATAAATATCACCAAACCAGAAAGTTCCGATAATAATGGTAATAATTACCTCAAGGTATTTTATTGGTGCTACTAAATTGGTTTCTTCTGCCTGAAATGCTTTGGTCATGTATAACTGACCAAAATACCCAAAAACCCCTATACTCAAAAACAGAATCCATTCCATTAAACTAGGTTGCACCCAATATTTTATAGACAATAATCCACCAAAAATAAACGCCATTAGCATAAAATAGTTGATGATTACTAAGGGATGCTCTGCATTGCCTATTTTACGGATTACCACAAAAATTATCCCCAAGAAAATAGCAGATAAGATGACAAAAAAGAGTCCTAGCGTTTCCACATCAGCACCAAATCCTTTAATAATTAACACACCTAAAAATGCAATTAAAAAAAGAAACCATTGTATGGGTTTAATTTTTTCTTTTAAAAAAAATAATGCAAATATAGCTGCAAATATTGGGGCTGTATATCTTAAAGAAACAGCAGTACCTATACTTAAATAATTTAAAGATTGAAAAAAACAAGTTAATGAAATTACACCAGCTATACCTCTAATTATTAACCATTTTTTATGGGTGCCCCAAAAAGGAATTTTTTGTTTTAATACTAAAGGAATGGTAAAAAAAAGTGTCCCTACAGATCTAAAAAAAACTACTTGATAAACATTAAATGTACTCAAATATTTTACCATAGAACCCATTAATGCAAATGCTATTGCACTAAAGATCATATATAAAATCGCTTTGTTTTGTGTCATATAAATCAGTGTAAAGATAGTGCAATAAATAAACTATTGTCCTCATAGCAAATCAAAAATCTATCATACAAAAAATAGAAAAAGCTATTCTTTAAAACCTTGATAAACCAAATATTCCAACTTTAAAACCATTTCTAATTAAAAAAGAATAACAGCATATTTTTTTTAAAAGCAGGAATTCACTGTGTAAATTAAGAGTATTTTAAACTTTTTAAAGATAACATCTCATAATTAATGAAAATATATTAAATTTATAAGTGTAATTAAAACACTTATATATGAAGAAGCTAATTCTTTTACTTATTTTTTGCTTTGTTTTATTTTCTTGTAAAACAGAAAAAAACAATTATCTGTTTGTAAATCCTTCAAATTCTATTGAAGTTAATTTCAATATTAATACCCAAAATATACCTATCTATAACATTCTACATAAAAAAGATACTGTTTTAGGCAACTCTCAATTAGGGATTACTAGAGAAGATATGAATTTTTACAATAACATGGAACTAATATCTGTATCAGATCCTATTGAAGTTCATGAAACTTACAGCATGGTTCAAGGTAAAAAGAAGCATATAAATTATATAGCCAATCAATATATTGTAGAATTAAAAAATGAGAGCAACAAAAAAATGAATATTATTTTCAACTTATCTGATGATGGGGTTGCTTTTAAATATATTTTTCCAGAAACATCAGAATCAGTTTATAAAATTGAAGATGAAAAAACGACTTACAATTTTGTTGCAAATACTAAAAGTTGGTTGCAACCAATGTCTAAAGCTAAAACAGGTTGGGAACAGGTAAATCCTTCTTATGAAGAGCATTATTTATCTGAAATCCCAGTTGATAAAAAATCTCCAATTGGTGAAGGTTGGGTTTATCCAGCTTTATTTAACACAAATGATTCTTGGGTTCTCATTTCAGAATCTGGTTTAAATAGTAATTATTGTGGCACAAGATTGATTTATAATAATGAGTATAATGCACTTAAAGTATCCTTTCCTCAAAAAGAAGAAGTTTTTCCTGGAGGCGCATTAAAACCAACATCAAAAACACCTTGGGAAACTCCTTGGCGAATTGTAACAATTGGAGATTTAAAAACGATAACCGAAAGCACCTTAGGTACAGATTTAGCAAATAAAGCTATTGATATGGATACTTCTTTTATTAAAAGTGGCTTATCTTCTTGGAGTTGGGTGTTGTTAAAAGATGACTTTACCAATTATGAAACCTCTGTAAAATTTATTGATTATGCATCAGAAATGAATTGGGATTATTGTTTAATAGATGCTGATTGGGACCAAAAAATTGGTTACGAAAAAATGAATGAACTAACCAAATATGCTTCATCAAAAAATGTGAAATTATTGGTTTGGTATAATTCTGCAGGTAGCTGGAACACCACTCCTTATACCCCAAAAAATAAACTACTTACTTCAAAAAGTAGAAAAGATGAATTTAAAAAACTGAACGAAATAGGTGTTTCTGGCGTTAAAATTGACTTTTTTGGAGGTGATGGACAATCTATGATTGCATATTATCATGCTATTTTAAAAGATGCTGCAGAACATAAATTACTAGTTAATTTTCATGGTGCTACTTTACCTAGAGGTTGGCAAAGAACTTATCCAAATTTAATGACAGTTGAAGCTATAAAAGGAGAAGAGTTTATCACTTTTGAACAAGAAAATGCAGATTTACAACCAAGCCATAGTGCTCTTTTACCTTTTACTAGAAATGTTTTTGATCCAATGGATTTTACACCAATGGTTTTAGACAGTATTCCTGGTATATATAGAAAAACATCAAAAAGTTTTGAATTAGCACTTCCTGTATTATTTCTTTCTGGAGTTCAACATATAGCTGAAACTCCTGATGGCATGAAAAAACAACCTGACTATGTTGTTGACTATTTAAAAGATATTCCTACCAATTGGGATGAATCAAAATTTATTACAGGTTATCCTGGAAAAGATATAGTAATGGCAAGACGTAAAAATAATACTTGGTTTATTGTGGGAATTAATGGAGAAAATAAACAAAAAAAATTGCAACTCGATGTATCTTTTATTAACAATAAAAGTGGTTTTATAATCACTGATAATGAAAAAGCTTTTAAGAAAACAAAAATAAATAGTAAAAACCTAACAACAATTCAGCTTGATTCAAATGGTGGATTTGTAGCTAAGTTTTAATCAAAAAAAAAGGAAGTGATTATTACTATCACTTCCTTTTAAATAAATTTTATAAAAAATATTCGGTATACTTTGTTGAATTATGAAAGCGAAATATAAAGCGCTATAACCAACCCAACAATTACATAACCTACAGGCTTTAAATATTTCCAATTGGTAATATCTACTTGCTTAGTATATTCTTGGTCATAGTCTGAAGTTCTTGGACTAAATGCTGTGATAATAAACATGATGATTACTGTAAGCACAAACAAAATTCCCATTAAATGTAAGAAACTAATATCTGGTTTAATAACATAGAGTGTAACTAAATAAGTAATAACACTAAATAAAATACCAATATTTGCTGCTTTGGCAGATACACGTTTATTGAATATTCCTACTAATATTATAGCTAAAATTGGCACACTGTGCGTACCATTCAATTCTTGTAAATAGGTAAATATTCCACCTTCAACACCATAAAGTAATGGTGCAATTCCCATGGAGAATAAAGCCAAAACGATTCCGAAAGTCTTACCAGCTCTTACAACTTGTTTTTCATTTGCATCCTTATTTATATATTCTTTATAAAAATCCAATCCAAACAACGTTACAGAACTGTTTAAAGCACTATTAAAAGAACTCAATATCGCTCCAAAAAGTACTGCTGCAAAAAATCCTATAAAAGCTACAGGTAAAACAGCTTTTACAACCATAGGATAAGCTTCATCTGCATTTGCAAGGTCTCCATTAAAAATATAAAAGGCAATAATACCAGGCAATACCACAATAAATGGTCCTAATATTTTTATAAATGCAGCTAATAAAAGTCCTTTTTGACCTTCCTTAAGATTTTTAGCTCCAAGAGCTCTCTGAATAATGGCTTGATTTGTTCCCCAATAATAGAAATTTACAATAATCATTCCTGTAAATAATGTCCAAAAAGGAACATCAGAATCAGGCCCTCCAATGATGTCAAATTTTTCAGGAAGTGCTGTTGTTAATTTATTAAGACCTGTTAAAACATTACCATCACCAATTTTCATCAATCCAAAAATTGGAATTAATGATCCACCAATTAACAACCCAACTGCATTGATTGAATCTGAAACTGCAACTGCTTTAAGCCCTCCAAATATTGCATAAATACTACCTATTATTCCTATTGACCAAACTGTTACCCAAAGTGCAGGTTCTGGCTCCATATTTAATAATTCTGGAATATCAAACATGGTGTTTATTGCCAATGCACCTGAGTATAAAACTGTAGGCAACATAGAAATGGCATACCCTAAAAGAAATAAAAGAGATACAATGGTTTTAGTGCTTTTAGCATATCTGTTTTGTAAAAACTGAGGTATGGTTGCAATTCCGCTTTTTAAATATTTTGGCAACAAAACAAAGGCTGTAAAAACCATTGCAATTGCAGCAACAACTTCATAAGCCATAATAGGAATTCCGTCTCTAAATGAAACCCCATTCATCCCAACAATTTGTTCTGTAGATAAATTGGTAAGTAATAATGAACCTGCAATTACAGGACCTGTTAAACTTCTTCCGCCTAAAAAATACCCATCTGAAGTATTTTCGTCTGTTTTTCTTGTTGACCACCAAGCTATAATTGCTACAAGTAGTGTAAAAGCACCAAAAGATATAAGTCCCATAATTTATTTAGTTAATATTTGTGGTTATCAAATTACTTTACAGAAAATTTAAAAATCGTTTTTGTTGAGTATGTTTCACCTGGATTTAAAACCGTAGATGGAAATTTTTCTTGATTAGGCGAATCTGGATAATGTTGCGTTTCTAAACAAAATCCTGTTCTGTGTGCATAGGTTCCACCATTTGGCATTGGTAAAGAACCATCTAAAAAGTTTCCTGTGTAAAACTGAATTGCAGGTTCTTCTGAATGAATTTCCATAAATCGTCCACTAGTTCCATCATAAGCAGAAGCCACAAAACGCATTTCTCCATTATCACCATTTAAAACCCAGCAATGATCGTAACCTTTACCACGTTTTAATTGTTCGTTAGTAGCGTTAATTTCTTTCCCTACTTTTTTAGAGGAATTGAAATCAAAAGGCGTTCCTTCAACTTTTCTAATTTCTCCAGTTGGAATCAAAGTAGCATCTACTGGTAAATAGGTATCTGCATCTATTACTACATCATGATTTAAAATATCTTTAGAGAAATCTCCTGTTAAATTAAAATATGCATGTTGTGTTAAGTTAACTACCGTTGATTTATCTGTTGTAGCTTGGTAAGCTACCTCAACAGAATTATCTTTTGTTAGCGTGTAAATTACTGTTACTTCTAAATTTCCTGGATAACCTTCTTCACCATCTTTACTTAAATATGTTAATTTTAACGATGAATTTTCTTTGCCTTCCATTGGTATTGCTGTCCAAATTACACGATCAAAACCATTAACACCTCCATGCAAATGATTTGAACCATCATTGGTTGCCAAAGTATATTCTTCACCATTTAATGAGAATTTACCTTTTGCTATTCTGTTTCCATATCTACCAATTAATGCACCAAAAAACGGATTATCTGCCCTTAAATAGCCTTCCATGGTATCGTGTCCTAAAACAACGTTTTCTAATTTTCCATTTTTATTTGGCACTTTTAAAGATGTTATTCTACCTCCATAAGTTATCACATTCAACTCAACACCATTCTTATTTTTTAGCGTATAATTTTCAATTGCTGTACCTTCTTTAGTTTTACCAAATTCTGATTTTACAATTGCTAGATTCTCTGCTACCATAGATTTTGATTTTTCAGTTGTATTTTCTTTTTTCTGATTCTTACAACTGATTCCCAAACATAATACTATTATTAATAAAAAATAAGGAATAGGTTTTAAATTTTTCATCTTAACATCTTTATAATTAATTTCTATTTGTAGAAAGCTTCATTAGTATGAATTGTGTTTTTAAAGTTTCTAATGGTTGTATCTTCATCAATTACTAAAGATTCAATATTTGCCATTTCCGCAAAATCTTCTAATTGCTCTACAGAAACGTTTTCACTATAACAAGAATGATGTGCTCCACCTGCTAAAATCCAAGATGTACAAGCTGTTTTAAAGTCTGGTAATAGTTTCCACATAACTCTTGCAACAGGCAAGTTAGGTAATTTTTCTGTAACTTCTTCTCCAACCGTTTTATTAATTAAAAGTCTAAAACGATTACCAAAATCCATTAATGCTGCTACTAAAGAATCTCCAGCTTTACCATTAAATACTAAACGTACAGGATCTTCCTTACCTCCAATTCCTAAAGGATGTACCTCACAAGATGGTTTATTTGCTGCTAAAACAGGGTCTACCTCTAACATGTGCGAACCTAAAACTCGAGGTTTTTCTGGATTTAAATGATAGGTGTAATCTTCCATAAAGGCGCTACCACCTTCTAGACCAGCACCCATTACTTTCATTGCACGTACTAAAGCAGCTGTTTTCCAATCTCCTTCACCAGCAAATCCATACCCCTTTTGCATAAGCCTTTGTACAGCGATTCCTGGCAATTGTTTTATACCATGTAAATCTTCAAAAGTATCACTAAAACCTTTAAAACCACCATCTACTAAAAATTTCTCTAAACCTAATTCAATACGAGCAGATTCTATTAAAGAAGAACGCTTTTCTCCACCTTCAAGTAATTTATCATCTACATGATAAGACTCCTCATATTCTTTTATTAAAGTATTTATTTCTTCATCAGAAATAGAATTTATAACTTCTGCCAAATCACCAACTGCATAAGTATTTACTGAAAATCCAAACTTGGTTTCTGCTTCAACTTTATCGCCATCTGTAACTGCTACAAAGCGCATATTATCTCCAAAACGAGCAAATTTAGCACCTTGCCAATCATCCCAAGCAGCAGCAACTCTTGTCCAGTCACCGATATTTTTTTGAACTGAATCTTCAGTCCAGTGCCCAACCACTATTTTTCTATTTTTTCTTAATCTACTAACCATAAATCCAAACTCACGATCTCCATGAGCAGCTTGGTTAAGATTCATAAAATCCATATCTATAGAATCCCATGGAATGTCTCTATTAAACTGTGTATGTAAATGACACAATGGTTTTTGAAGCGCAGTTAAACCACGAATCCACATTTTTGCTGGTGAAAATGTGTGCATCCAAGTGATAACTCCTATACAATTTTCTTCTTGATTTGCTGCGGTTAAAGTGTCATAGATTTCTTCTGTAGATTTTACAGTAGGCTTATAAACTACTTTAACAGGTATTGAAGATGAAGCATCTAAAGCTTTTACAATTTCAGAAGAGTTTTTAGCCACTTGAGCTAAAGTTTCTGGTCCATATAAATCTTGGCTACCTGTAATAAACCAAACTTCTTTGTTAGAAATATCTATCATAATTCTGTTATTCTTTATTGTCCGTAATAAGCATTTTTACCATGCTTACGTTCGTAATGTTTTTTTATTAATGAATCTTTTAATCGTGGAGCATTAGGATTAATTTGTAGCGTAAAATACGCCATTTCTGCCACCACTTCTAATACTTTACTATTATACACAGCCTTAGCTGCATTTTTTCCCCAAGAGAATGGACCATGATTTCCAATTAAAATCATTTCTACTTCTTTGTGAGAAAGATTTTTTTCTTTGAAACAATCTAAAATTTGGATACCTGTATTATGTTCGTAATTCCCTTCAATTAATGCATCACTCATTGGTGGTGCACAAGGTATATCTGCTGTTAAATGATCAGCATGAGTTGTTCCAAAAATTGGTATATCTTTTTGTGATTGTGCCCATGCACAAGAAAATTTGGCATGTGTGTGTGCAATTCCTCCAATATCGTCCCAGTTTTTATATAAATAAGAATGCGTTTTTGTATCTGATGATGGACGCATTGTACCTTCTACTATATTATTATCAAAATCTAAAATTACAATGTCTTCTGGTTTTAATTTTTCATAGGCTATACCACTTGGTTTAATAGCAAATACACCATTTGCTCTATCAACTGCACTTACGTTACCAAAGGTATATACTACAAGATCTAATGCATTTAATTGCATATTAGCTTCGTAACATTCTTCTTTTAATGATTTATACTTAGAACTCATACTATTTTGATTTTATTGATTGTTCTACAAATTCTCCTAAGGCTTTATACTCTTCCATGAAGTTTGCGTAGATTTTTACTTGATTGGATTGTGGAAAGTATTCTGCTTCAAAATCGCTTCCCATTACTTTACTAGCTTCTACTACATTGCTATAAACACCTGCTGCTACTGCTGCATAAATTGCTGCACCTAATGCTGGTGCTTGATCTGATTCTGCCACTTTTATTGGCATGTTTAATACATTTGCTAATGTTTGCATAATGAATGGCGACTTACGTGCTACGCCTCCAATACCAATAACAGTATCTATTTTTACACCTTCGTCTTCAAAACGATCTACAATCATTTTAGAGCCAAAACAAATGGCATTCACCAATGCTTTAAAAATGTGTGGTGCTTTTGTGCCTAATGAGATTCCTGTAAATGCCGCCTTTAATTCTTGATTAGCATCTGGTGTTCTACGACCATTCACCCAATCTAAAGCAATTGGTACAGCTTCTTCTAAAGGAATTTTTTCTGCTTGACTTGCTAGAGTCCTTATAAAATTGGCTTCAATTTCATTTTGAAGTTTTTCTTTTTGATCTTCAGAAAGGATAGAAGAAGTCATTACTAAATTGTCAATTGGCCATGATAAAACATTTTTAAACCAAGCTAACACATCTCCAAATGCAGATTGTCCAGCTTCTAAACCAATAAATCCAGGAATTACAGATCCATCTACTTGACCACAAATTCCTTTTACACAATTAGCTCCAATAACTTTTTCATCGGCTACCATAATATCACAAGTAGATGTACCCATTACTCTAACCAATGCATGTTTATCAACTTTAGCACCCACTGCACCAGAATGCGCATCAAAAGTACCAACAGCAATAACAGTATTGGTAGTTAAGCCTAATTTATCTGCCCATTCTTGATTTAAATGACCCGCAATTTCATCTGATGTGTAAGTTTCATTGTAAAGGTTTCCTCTTAATTCTGCTAAGTATGGATCTAATTGCGTTAAGAATTCTTCTGCAGGTAAACCATTCCAGCTTTCGTGCCACATGGCTTTATGTCCTGCTGCACATCGACTGCGTTTAAAGGATTTTAAATCTTGATTATCAACTAACATATACGTCATATAATCACAATGTTCCATCCAAGTATGAGCTGCTTCTTTTACGGCTTTATCTTGTCTTGCGATGTGTAATATTTTTGCCCAAAACCACTCAGAAGAATAAATTCCCCCTTCATATTTTGTATAATCTTCTCCTCCCCAACTTCTTGCCAATTCATTTATTTCATTCGCTTCTTTTACAGAAGTGTGGTCTTTCCAAAGTACCATCAAAGCATTTGGATTTTCTTTAAAACCCTCTACTAATGCCAAAGGTGTACCTTCTTTTGTTAATGGTAAAGGTGAAGATCCTGTAGTGTCAATACAAATACTTGTAACTGCTTCTGGTGAAACACCACTTTCTGAAATTACAGAAGTAATCGTATGTTCTAATCCTTCTATATGATCTAATGGATGTTGTCTAAATTGATTGATTCCTGGGTTACAATATTGTTGTTTTTTCCACCTTGGATACCAAAATACCTCTGAGGCTAATTCAGCTCCGTTTTGTGTGTCTATCAATACAGCTCTTACAGAATCTGAGCCATAATCTAAACCTATTACGTATGTTTTCATAACTTTTGTTATTTTACAATTTACAAATATAAAAGATATTTTTACTTAAGTGTAAACCTAACACTTATATTTTTATTTTAAACACATTCAGCGATTGTGCTTCTAATTCAATTTTAATATTTCCGTTATTTATTTCAAATTCTGACGATGTTACTTTAGTATTATTAGGTTCATCAAAAGAGTTTGTTACAGATAAATCTTTTTGACTTAATTTTAATAAAGTTCCTTTTCCTTTTAAAGTTCCGTTTTTTGGAGAAATAGTAATGCTTTTTAAATTTTCACTTGTATTAACAACTTTAATAATCAAATCATTAGATTCTGAATCCTTAACTGCAGAAGCGTAAATTTGGTTTTTACCTATTACTGGTTTTCCTTCTTCTGTTATTTTCAACAAATCAGTTCCTGAGTTGTTACCAAATAGCTTTTGTACCTGATAATTTGGTGTTTGGTAAGACTCTAAATTATTGAACCAAATAAGGTCTGGTGCCCATTGCCAACCTTCCTCATGAGCCATTAGTGGTGCATAAGCTGTTAGGTGAACAACATCTGCATTTCGTTCTAAACCTGTCATAAATGCAGCTTCAGATAAAGCTGAGTTCCAGTTATTTTCTAAAGGGCCATTTTTAACTCCTTTAGGATGTGCAGCATATTCACCAGCAAATACCTTTACACCTTCTCGTTCATAACTATCATATCTATCAGCATTATTTCTAAACCATTCAGGTGATCTGTAATAATGCTCATCAGCTAAATCTACATTAAGTTTCTTCAATTGTTCCCATCCATATTCAAACATATCTCCATCAGGAAAAGGACCTGGAGTTGATACTAAAATAAGTTCTGGATATTTTTCACTAATTGCTTTTGCAAAAATTTTATAACGTTCAAAATATTCTGGTCCCCATTGTTCATTTCCAATACCTAAATACTTCATATTAAAAGGTTCTGGATGCCCCATTTCAGTTCTTAATTTTCCCCAAGGAGTTTCAATACTACCATTGGCAAATTCAACTAAATCTAATGCCTCTTGTACATAAGGACCTAAGTTTTCTAACGGAACCAATTCTCCTGTATTAAACTGACAAGCCATTCCACAACCTAAAATTGGGATTGGTTCTGCTCCCAAATCTTCAGACAATTGAAAATATTCAAAGAAACCCAAACCAAAACTTTGATAATAATCATGAGCTGGTCTGTGATCGAATAAATTATTCCATCTATTAATTAGTAATTCACGCTCTTCTGCTGGACCTACCGTTTTTTGCCATTGATAACGTTGCGCCAAACTACGACCTTCAACAATACATCCTCCAGGAAAACGAAGGAAACCAGGATCTAAACCCTCTAAAAGTTCAACTAAATCTTTTCTTAATCCTTTTTTTCTACCTTTCCAAGTATCTTGAGGAAACAAAGAAATCATATCTAAATCGATACTTCCTGTACCTTCAAAAGTGATTTTTAATAATGCTTTTGCATCAGTTTTGTTAGGTTCTAAAACAGCCTCATAAGTTTTCCAATCTCCTTTTGAGGGTTTAAATTTAGTTTCTGCAAGAACAACTCCTGTAGTATCCACCAAAGAAAAGTTGATACTTTTTATACCATCATTATTAGCCATCATTACAGAAAGGTCATACTTTTTACCCCCATGCAATCCTATACCTCGAAAACCTTCATTTAATAATTCATAATTTTTATCATTATACACTTCTGTGTGGCTGTATTTTTTATTTCCTCCATTTGGATTTACATAATTAGTAATTTTAGCAAAACCTGAATTTTTATTTAATGATGGTCTAGCACTATTTGGCTGTTTCCACCCCATTTTTGCATCAGGAAATTCAAAGGATCTATTCTTTATAAGCTCTGCATACAAACCACCATCAGCTGAAAAATTGATATCTTCAAAGAAAATCCCATACATGGTTGGCTGTATTTTAATATCAGTATCTTTAAGATCTAATGCCAAATCAATGGCAGCTGGGCTTTTTTCTTTATCTGAATTTACTTTGTTTTCATTTTTACATCCGTAAAAAAAAGTAATTCCTACTATTAATAGCAGTAATTTTTTAAAAAATGATGTTTTCATGTTGATGTTTTTTTAATAAAATTCAAAAAAAGGCTTTCCTGTTTCGTCAAATTGAACTTCCATAACTCTTGCATGACGATTTGGATCATATAAAGGATCTGCAATAATTTCTTCAAGTGATCTTTTGTCGCTCTCAGGAACTACAGCAGGATCACCAACTGCATTTTCATAATCTCTAGCGTGATAAATACTTATTGGTTTACCCTCTTCATTTACAGTAAAACTATTATGGCCTGGACCAAATATTTTCTTATCATAATTAGTTTCCAAGACTGGATACCTTGATTTTTTCCATGAATTTCTATCCAATAAATCTGCATCTTCATCAGCTTCCATTAATCCCATACAATAACAGGCTCCTGTTGCACTTGCTGAAAATGTGATATAGATTTTTCCTTTATTTTTTATAACTGCTGGACCTTCATTTACCCAAAAATCAATACGCTCCCAATCATAATCTGGTGTAGTTAGCATAAATTGTACTGTTTTTAGTTTAATGGGTGATTCCATTTCAGCTAAATATAAATTGGAAGCCGCGAATTGTCCACCAGTTTTTTCTGCCCAACAGAAATATCTTTTCCCTTTATTTTCAAAAACAGTTCCATCTAAAGAAAAATCGATGAAAGACTTATCATCATCATCAGCTGCTTGCATTTGACCCAATTCTATCCATTCATCAGCTAAAGGATCTTGACCTTTACACTCCAAAACATAAGGTCTTAATTTCCATATATCATCTTCTTCACTTGCTGCAAAATATACATACCATTTTCCATCTAAATAATGAATTTCAGGCGCCCAAATATGACGACTCATTGGTCCAAAATTATGCTTGTGCCAAACATCAAAAGTTTTGGCATTTTGTAATTCATGAATTGTTTTTGCTCTTCTTATTTCAATTCTATCAAAAGTTGGTACTGAACCTGTAAAATAATAATATCCATCCGTATGCTTATACACAAAAGGATCTGCTCGCTGATCAACTATTGACGAATTTGTTTTATTTGTACTCATCTAAATATTTAATTTTGCTTTAATTGTTTGATAATAAGAATCGGTTATTTTATAACGAAACATTAATAAGCCCATAATCACATGGAAAACACCAGGAATAATCGTTAACATTAATGCTAAACCTAGTAATGCTGTTTCACTTTGAACTGTATCTGGAATATATCCAAAAAAATCTAATAAGTAACCTACTGCAGCTCCAGCAATCCCCATCCCGAATTTTTGTGCGAAAGAAATACCTCCAAAAGATAATCCTGAAACACGTTTTCCAGATTCAGCATGTCCATAGTCTACTGCTTCTGCAATTGCTGACCAAAAGACTGGTGCATGTAAATCCACCACAAAAGACAAGATAAAATATAGTATATAGGCTATAACCAAATCGCCTGGATCAACAACAAAAAACATGATTAAACTAATAGCACCAACTGCTAATTGGGTGTATTTAAAAAGTTTTACTTTACAATAATGTTTCGTAATTAATGTTGATGCTGGCATCGCTAAAATAGCTGCAATAACGCCAGTTCCCAAAAAAGTTGATTGTATTGTGGCATCTCCACCAAGGAAATATTTAGCATAAAAAATAGCAACAGAACCGCGGATAACGTAACCAACAGTTCCTGTAAAACATACTCCAAACAATAATGTCCATTGTCCATTTTTAATCAAAAGTTTAAATTGTTCCATTAATGTTTTATCATCAATTTTATGTTCAACACGTTCTTTGGTTGTAAAGAAACTAAACAGCAATAAAGCAGTTCCTAAAAACGCCATAATTCCCATTGCTAATTGATAACCTCTTGCCAAATCACTCTTCCCTAACTTTTCAGCTAAAATTGGAACAACAATCGATACCAAAAAAGCTGCGATTTTTGCAAAAAACAATCGATATCCATTTGCAGATAATTTTTCTTTTGGATCACTTGTTAATACACTTATTAAAGAGATATATGGAATGGTTACTGAAGTAAACATTATGGTTACAAAAATATAAGTAACATATGCATATATAAGTTTACCTGTATAATCAAAATTTGGTGTGGCAAATGTTAAGAACACAGAAATACCAAAAGGCACAGATAAAAACAAAAAATAATGTCTGTATCTACCCCACTTTGTAGTAAACTTATCAGTAATCAATCCCATTAAAGGATCTGTTACAGCATCAATAAATCGTACTAAAAGAAACATTAACGCCATATCTGTAGCTTTTAACCCAAAAACATCGGTATAAAAGAACGTTATAATTAAAAACATTGAGGAGATTACAACGTTTACAGCTGCATCACCTGATCCATATCCTATTTTTTCAAGGATGCTTAACTTTTGGTTTTCTGATTTCATTTTCGTGTTTATTGAATTAAAGTTGAAATTTTTGTTAGTTTATTTATATTGATATTCTTGATGGGTATGCAATTTACCAATCCAGTTTTATTAAAGATATCCCTTGTCTTGGTAAATCTATTTGAATATTTGTTGATCCCTTATTTATTTGTTTCCATTTAGGTGATGTAAATAACTGTAATTGCCCAGCCTTTTCCAACTTTTCTATTTGACTTTTAGTTGGGTTTTGAGGTGACCCCATTTCTTTCCAAACTGTATATGAGTTACTAAATTCTTGATCCACTCTATAATGATTCATCAAAACTTTGTCTGAAGGAATATTATCAATAATTAAGTTTACTAAAGACGAAGGCACATTCAAATCATTATCATCATGATAATTCCAAACCATAATGGTTATAGAGTTTTCACTCTTAGAAGCTATGGCATTAATATCTGGACTTTTACCTCTAACACTTTCATCTCTAACTTTTAAGAAATTATAGGATAGGTTTTCTTGGTTTACTTTAATTCGCTGACCTTCCATCATACCAAACATTCGAAACACATTTAAAACTGGTTTATCTACACCATTCGTTGCCATATCTCTAAAACCAGCATACCAAGGTTGATTTTCAAATTCGAAACCCCATGTTACTGCTCCTAATAAATTTACACCATAATGATCTGCCAGTTCATATTTTCTAGCAAATGAAGCTGCAGTATAACTAGCATACATCGTTCCATTTCTATAGGCGTTATGAGGATAATCTGCTTCAGAACAGGCAGCACAACCTTCTGGATCTGATTCACCAATAATAATTGGTAAATCTTTGAATTCTGGGTAAGAAGCTACAATTTCAAAACCTTTACTTATATCACTCAACTGTGCACCCATATCCATTTGAACCATATCATTAACCACTTTAGGACTACCTTTTGCGTGGAAAGTTATAAAATCTAATGGTGAGCCTATTTTACCTGTTGCGTAGTTTTTACCATTTTTAACATGATCTAAAAACGTGCGTAAAAAATTTTCTGCGACATCCCATCTTGGACCTGTAGTTTCTGGACCACCCATTTTAGCTGTTGGCAATGCTCTTTTTACTGCATGTGCACTATAATCGTATAGTTTTATATATTCTTCAGTAGTTCCTTGCCAGTAACCGATATTTGGCTCATTCCAAAGTTCCCAGTACCAACTTTCAACTTCCTTCTTACCATAACGTTCCACACAATGCGTTACCCATTGATAAACCAGTTCTTCCCATTTATCATAATCTTTTGGTGGATAAGCCCATCCTGTATAAATATCTTCGTATTTCGCACCAGGTTTCCAATAATGACGATATGGTTTAGGTTTTGATGATAAAGCTTCTGGCATAAAACCAATTTGTGCAAAAGGCTTCATCCCTCTTTCAATATAGGTATCAAAAATTTTGTCGACGATGGTCCAGTCATAAATAGGATTTCCATCTTCATCTTCTGTATAAGCATTTGTTGAACCCCATTTTAATCCGTGAGTTCCTTTGCCAGTAACCAACAAACTGTGAGCACGCACAAATACTGGAACTGGACTTAAATCTGCTATTTCTGACAGTAGTTTTTTACCATCTTTCATGTAAGTATAATTAGGCTCATCATAACCCCACCAAGCCCAAATTGGTTTCATTTCTCCAATTTCTTCTGCTGCATCAATATTTATTTCAACAGGATTTTCCTGTGCTAAAACATGTAACTGAAACAGGATAAATCCAATACAGAATATTTTTTTTGAAATAAATTTAATGTCTAACATAATGTTATTTTTAAAGGTTATTTTATTTTTTTTCTATCCAAACTTTCATTTTATTGACTCCTCGATTTGACCAAGCATAATAAGGTATCGCTTTCAATTTATTGTTTTTTATGGTATTTACACCTTCTAAGATATTTTCTTTTTGTACTGTAAATTCATCAGATGGTGATATCGAAATCTCATCAAATTTTGGATTATCGACTTCTTCTACTGCGTATACAATTGGCCCATATTCTAAAGATAATTTACCTCTATCCTCTTCTACTTTTTCATTTGCTTTTACTGTTCTAACTTCCATTGGGAAATTGATTTCGATTTTATCATTTCCACTCCAATTTCTAGTAATATTAAAATAGCCATCTTTAATTGAAGTTGCTATTTTTTCACCATTTATAGATAAAGTAGGCTGTGATTTAGAGGTCTCTGTATAAGAATATAAATTGCTTGGTAAAACCTCGTTTCTACTCCAACCTGGTACACGAAATTTCAATGTAATTTCAGCATCAGATTCAACAGACATTTGTATTTTTCCATTCCATGGATAAGATGTTTCTTGAGTAACTTTTACTGCTTTTCCATTTAAGTTAATATTGGCATGACTTGATGCATATAAATTAACATAAACCTCATTATTTCCTTTTGAATAAATTAATCCAGGAATGGAAGGGACAAAACGAATGACGTTAGTGGGACAGCAAGAACAATCAAACCAAGCTTGACGTGTACAAGAACCACGATTTGATTTATAAACACCATCAGATTCTAATGCATTTGGATAGAAAAAATTGGTTCCATCTAATGATAATCCTGAAATTAATCCATTATATAATGTACGCTCTATTACATCAAAATACTTAACATCACCATAAAGATTGTGCAATCTGTGATTCCAATACACATCTCCAATAGCTGCACAAGTTTCATTATATGCAGTTAGATTTGGCAACTCATAATTTGCACCAAATTGCTCTCCATCATGTTTTGCTCCAATTCCTCCTGTAATGTACATTTTTTTAGAAACCATATTGTTCCATAATTTGTTTACAGCGTTCTCATACAAAGTATCTTTTTGAATGGCTGCAATATCTGTCATTGCAGCATACATATACATGGCTCTCACAGAATGACCTACGACTTCATCTTGATTAACTACTGGAATATGATCTTGAGAATATGGTCCAAATAATTTATGATTTTCTGGATTTCCTCGGTTATCTAAAAAGTATTTTGCTAGTTTAAGATATTCTTTTTTACCAGTAATTTGATAGAGTTTTATCAAACCCGTTTCAATAATTTGATGCCCTGGAACTGCAGATATTTTAAGCTCACCTTCGCCAAAAGTTTTTACCATTAAATCCGCATTTTTTAAGGCGATATCTAAAAAGTTACGTTTTCCTGTTGCCTTATAATGTATGGCTGCAGCTTCATATAAATGCCCTGCATTGTATAACTCGTGGCTCATAAATAATCCATCCCATCTTACTCCTTTTTCTGTTTTTACCCAAGGTGCAGGCGGTTTTGCAGGGTTAATGGTTCTCCAAGTGGTTAAATAGCCATCTTTTTCTTGACCTACTTTTATAATACTCACTAATGAATCTAGTACGATTTCTAGCTCTTTATTTGGTGCAGAAATTAACGAGTTTGATGCACCTTCAATAATTTTATAAACGTCTGTATCATCAAATGGCATTTCACCTTTAACTTCTCCTTCCATTTTTCCTCCTGCAATTAAGAAATTGTCTAAACGTCCTTCTTCTTCACATTTGGCAATAGCATATTCAATGGTTTTTTCTTGAACACGTTTGATAATTGGTAGCCAAAATTTATCTGTGACTTTAACTTTTTGAATATCTACAGGTTGAATAGCATATCCTTTTGAGTCACTCTCAGTTTTTTTAACCTCTTTTTGTTCAGAGTTACAAGCCAAAAGAGCTAAAAATAGATATACGATATTTCTTTTTCTTAATTTCATTTTTTAATCTTTTTTACTAGTATCAACTACATCATATACTTTTTCTAAATAATCTTTATACAAAGATTCTCGCTGAAACATGTTGATGTAAAAAAGCGCAATTAAATCGTTTTCTGGATCGATAATGTATTCTGTACCCATTAAGCCACCCCACCAAAAAGCAGTATTTGAAACAGCATCAATATGTTTGTTTTTTTCATTGGCCAATTGAAATCCTAATCCAAATTGAAAATTTTCACCTCCTGAATTAACTTTTGGAAGTCTATTGATAGTTGTCATTTGTTCAATAGTTTCTGCTTTTAAAATTCGGTTTCCATTGAATTCTCCTTTATTTAAAAGCATTTGACAAAATTTGGCATAATCTTTAATTGGTCCATTTAAACCAATGGCACCTTCTGCATAAGTTTGTTTTTCACTTACAGCTCCTTTCGCATACATCATTGATCCAGGCTCTAATTTGCCATCAACATAATTGTATGGTTTTACAAATTTGGATAGTTTTTCTGATGTAAAAAACCAATCTGTATCATTCATCCCTAAAGGATTTAATATAGTTTCCTTTACATATTCCTGTAATGATTTCCCTGAAATATATTCAATTAAATAAGCTAACATATTAGTACTGATGTGATAATTCCATTCTGAACCAGGATCAAAACCAAGTGGATATTTTACCAAATCCATCATTTCTTGTTTTAAATATTCAGATTTTGGATTTCCACCAAAACTTCTTTGACCATTAGGTGTTGAATCAGTTTCAACTTTTCCAAACTCACTTAATTCTGTACTTTTCCTTTTTTCTTTTGCTCGAATTTCTTTTACCAAGCCAGCATTTAATCCTGATGAGTGAGACATTAAATGAGTAAAAGTCATTGGAGATTTTACAGGTCGAGTTTCGTAAGTTCCACCCTCATTTACTTTTGTTACAACCTGATTTGGGATTTGAGGAAAATATTTAGATACAGGGTCGTCTATGGCTACTAATCCTTTTTCAACTAAAGTCATAAAAGCGACTGTAGTAATTGCTTTTGTCTGAGAAAATAGTACATAATAATCATCCACACTCGCTGGAATATCATTTTCAATATCCTTAAAACCAAATGATTTGTTATAAATAATGTTTCCGCCTTTAGCTACAAAAGCTGTAACACAATTTACTTTTTTATTGGTTACATAAGATTGCAACAAAGCATCAATATCTGCAATTTTTTCTTTATTGATATTAAGATTATTTAAATCAACCTCTTTTTTAAAACTTTGAGGTGTTTCTGGTTTTTGTTGCTTAGCGTTTTGACATCCAAAAAAAATGGATACCAATAATATAAAAGCAAGATTGGATTTTTTCATCATTTTAAATTAAAATTTAACTGTTGGCCATTCAGCTCTATCCCATTCAATTTCTTTAACTAGTAATTTTGAGCGTCCTTTATCTTCTTTATCATAAGCGTGCGCAACAAAGTAGGTTTTTCCATCAAAATCGTAAACAGCAGAGTGCCCAATACCAGCATACTCATCTGTTTCGCCAGCAACAAAAGTACCTCCACCAGCATACAAAGGTTTTCCTTCCTTATCAAAATAAGGACCTCTTATATCTCTGGAACGACCCACTACTGTTTTGTAAGTACTGTCTAATCCTCTACAACAATAACCTGTTGATACAAACAGATAATAATATTGATGTCTTTTATAAATGAATGGTGCTTCAATTGTACCATCTCCTGGATCTGTATCTGGCATACCAAAAGTTCTTTCTTGTTTAGCAATGGTGTACCATTCTTGTGGTTCAGCCAACGCTTTCATTGTAGCGTCTAACTTTACCAATTTAAGACCACCCCAAAAGGAACCAAAAGATAACCAACCTGTGACTTTACCTCCCCTTTTTTTTTCAAAATAAACATTAGCATCAATGGCATTCCAAAAATCACGACCTGGTATCGATTTGAGAATCATTCCATGATCTACCCATTTATAATCTGAACTATTTTGGTCTAAAGTTTTATTTGTCATTACACCAATTGCTGACGTGTTTTTAGCAAAAGCAGAAGGTGAATAATACAAGTAATAGGTACCATCTAAAAATTGAATATCAGGAGCCCAATATCCTCTTCGATGTCCAGGAATGATATCTTCTGTAACCCATTTTAAGTCACTAGGAACTGGTTTAATTCTCTCCCATTTTTCTAAATCTGTACTTTTGGCAACTCCTCCACCAGTTGTAAATAAATAAAATACATCACCTTGTTTAATCATTACAGGGTCATGTGCTAAAAAACCTTTTGAATCATCTGGTTTCCAACTTGGTTGCGCTACTGAACATCCACTATAGAATAACGATAAAAATACTAAAGTGAATAGGTATATATTTTTCATAATCGTATGTTATTATAATTTCTTCTAGT
Organism: Polaribacter sp.; assembly: GCF_965660385.1. Taxonomy (GTDB): domain Bacteria; phylum Bacteroidota; class Bacteroidia; order Flavobacteriales; family Flavobacteriaceae; genus Polaribacter. The sequence goes on along the minus strand of NZ_CBFHZT010000001.1, from coordinate 33,932 downwards.
TTTATTTCATTAAGTATTTATCAAAGAAATCTTCTAAAGCAGGATCTGTAATTTCTAGTTGACCATTGTATGCAATTCCATGGTTACCTTCCATTTCAAGATATTTTAAATTTGTGTTACCTGCAGCTTTCATCTTTTCTACAAAATCTCTAGTTCTTTCAGGTAAAACAACAGCATCTTCTGAACCTTGAATTAAGAACATAGGTGGATGATTGGCAGCGATATAACCTATTGGCCACCATTCTTTTTTTGCCATAGGCACATCTCTACCCAATTCTGTTGGAGGTGAACCAGCACCAGCAACTGTTACCTCACTTGAATAATTGTCCCAGCCACCATCGCCTTCTAAACCATCAGATTTATCGGTCATTGCAAGCATCATAGACAAATGTGCTCCTGCAGAATGTCCATAACTTCCAATACGATTTGGGTCAACATTTAGTTCCTTAGCATGAGCACGAAGCCACCTTACAGCACATTTTACATCTTCTATACAGGCTGGAAATTCTGCTTCTCCTGTTAATCTATATTCTACATTAATTGTTACGTAACCCTTTTGGGCATATGCGACCATCATTTTCTGATAAACATCTACAGATTTTGAACCAAAACGCCATCCACCACCATGAATTATTACCAATGCTGGACGCAACTCGTTGCCAGAATTCTCTGGCATGGCTAAATCAAGTTTCCAAGAATCACTATCTCCTTTTCGATAAGGTATGTCTTTGGTAACTGTAATGGTTTTATAATCCTTTTTTAGAGAAATTTCATTATTCTTAGATTGATTTTCTAATTCTATATTTGAGTTCTTTTTATTACAAGAAAGCAAAGAAAAAAATAGGAATATCAATAATACGTTGTTTACTGTAAATGTTTTCATCATATTTTATGGAATTAGTTCGTTTTATTTTTCAAAGTCCAACCTTTGTAATTTGATAAATCTTGCTTTAAAAAGATGTTCGAATTATCTTTTGATTTGAATTGCCAATCCAACCAACTTAAAGTTAAACGAGCAAAATCCCCACCAAATTCTTCATTAAAAGTACCTCCATGTCCTACATTTTCTAAACTTGCGAAAACCACAGAAACATTATTGATTCTTTTAAAATCTAAAAGCGCATTGTGATAAGCGACATCTGTTTCTCCACCTAAAATGTAAATTATTTCACCATGTAATTCTTTTAAAGATGCTTTGCTAGCCCCAGCCATAGTCATATCTCCCATACCAGAATTAAACATCATATACTTTTTAATTCGTTTGTCATCAGCAACAGCCATAACTTGAGCACCACCACAAGACATACCACATGCTGCTATTTTTTTTATATCTGCCAATTGATAATAATCACTTTCTTCTTGATTTACTTGTTCTGTAATCCAATCTATTGCAACTTGAAGTTTTTTGTTTGGTGTATTTTTATGTTCTCTTTCTTCAACCGTCCTTTGTAGTTTACCAATCGCGATAATTAAATAGCCATGAGAAGCAACTTCTGTTAATAATCTTTCATGATGAATAGAAGAGTCCATACATCCTCCATTTGCCCAAACTATTATTGGCAACTTGCCTTCTGTTTTTGTTGCCAATTTAATATCTAAAGGGCGATATACTACAAAATCGGATAAGGTTTTTTCAGTTACACCTACTGCTTTGTATAAACCACTTCCTCCATTATCTATAATTTTTGAATTTACGATTTGTCCGAAACTACAAATAGTCGTCATAATAATTAAGAGAAATGTGATAGACGCTGTTTTTATATTTTTGATTTTATTTTTTTGCATAAAATGATATTTCTACAAACAACTAATTTGATTAAGTTTATTTGTTTTGATTTTCTTTTGCTTCTATTTCTTTATAATATTTTTGAAGTGTATAAAAGGCTAACTTTTTATTCCCTCCATCACCAATCAATCCTTTACGGTTCCAATTTCTTTGATAGGTTTGATTATGTCTTTTTGGTGAACGAAAATCGGTTAAAATCCATGGTGACAATCCACTGAAACTCTTAGGAAACTGATTTTTAAACATTTTTATTTGTTCTTCATAATACCATTGTTGATACTCTTCACTAAAGCGTGCTTCTTTGACGTCATGATATCCACTTTTCGCTCCGGCGCCTGTCTCACTAATAAAAAATGGCTTTTTATACTTCAGCTTCCATTCTGCTGTTTTACAAGCTTCTGGTGTGCCAATATACCAACCCAGATATTCATTTAGTGCAATAATATCAGTATGCGCACCTAAAGGATCGTCAACAAAATTGAAGCCATTATTATAATGTACTTCAAGTGCTGCTGCCACTAATCTTGTATCGTCTAATTGCTTTGTTTTTTTTACAAGATTCGTCATAAAATTTGTTCGAGATGCGCTTACAGGTGTTTCATTTCCTACGCTCCAAATAATAACAGAAGCTCTATTTCTATCTCTTGCAATCATTTCTTTTAATTGAATTTCTGACTTTTTATAAACCTCTGGATTATCAAAATCAATAGTCCAATAAACGGGAATTTCTGTCCACAATAGTATGCCTAGAGAATCTGCCAATTTAGGCATGTATTCGTTGTGTGGGTAATGCGCCAAACGAGCCATATTGGCATTTAATTCTTGAACTTTTCCAAATAATTTTTTAGCATCTTTTTTACTATTCGCACGTCTTTGTTCTTCAGAAACTTCCTCGTGTATGCTAATTCCTCTAAGAAATATTTGATTGCCATTCAGTAGTATTTTTTCGCCATCAACTTCTATTTTCCTAAACCCTATTTTATCTGTAATAGAATTGTTGTTGAATTTAAAAACCACATCATAAAGCTTAGGTTTTTCTGTGGACCATAACTCTAATTTTTTAGCCTCAAAATTTACTTTTACAGAATCTCCACTTGCTTGAAATTTCTTAGTTAGATTGAGTTCAGGAATAGTAATTGAAACTTCTCCTGATGCTACTGGTTTATTTAATTTAACCCAGCCATTAATTTGATAACGTTTTTTCTTTATGGATTTTAATATATCCTGATTTTGAGCCAACTGAATATGATACTGTTGAATGTATTGTTTTGGTGTAATAACCAGTTTTACATCTCTTGTAATACCTCCATAATTCCACCAATCTGTATTAACAGTAGGTACCTCATTTGGATAGCGGTTATTATTTACATGAACTACTAAATTATTATCTTGATCCTTTAATAAGTTTTCCGGAATTTTGAAATTAAAAGCGGTAAATCCACCTTTGTGCATTCCTAACTTTTTACCATTTAAATACACGTGTGCTTCGTAATTTACAGCACCAAAATAAAGATATAAATCCTTATTATTAAGTGCATTTGGCTTATCAAAATTTCTTTGATACCACACAGTACCTTCATAAAATAAAAATTTTGGATCTTGAGAGTTCCAATCTCCTGGAACTTTAATGGTGTTAGGGTTTTTAAATTCGTGCTCTGTCCAGTCCGATTTCTTTTTTGATTCTAGTTTGTTCCAATAAGCACCTGGATCAGATTCAGGCCTTTCTTTAAAGCGATAGTCATAAAACCCTGTTTCATATGGATCAATAATATAAAACCAAGTTCCATTTAACGACACTGTTTCTCTGCCTTCAGTGTTAATTATGAGATTATCTTGCGCTGCAACGAAGTTGAAACTTAAACATAGTGTTATAATTATCCCTACAAAATGCTTCATTGTTCTTATTTTAAAAGTTGAATGGTATACCCATATTCATAATTATTCGCTAATAACCTGTACTTTTCATGTGGCAATGCTCCCCAACTAGTATCGCCACCAACACCTCTTTGCTTATAATCTACATGCAAATACACCTTATCTTCTGGATGAATATCTGTAGTATGTCGTTGTTGTTTGCTACTCCCTGCATCTAAAGATTCTGTAGAAAAGTTTAATGCGCTAAAACCTAGAGGTTGCAAGCCATTTATTTGAATACCTATTCCTTTATCATTCATCAATTTGAGCCAACGTACATCGGTTTTATAACCATTTTCTTGTGGACGAATGTATTCCCATGTAAATTGATCTGATGTTGTACTTTGGTAGGATCCTATAAAAGCCGAAGTATTTCTGTCTGAATAATTTTCCCAAGGGCCACGACCATAATATTCGAGATTATTATAATTACCTGACAAAACCATTCGCATTCCAAAACGCGGTAATTCTGGCACTTCTAAATCTTGTAAATCTATTTTAGCCTTGATATTAATACTTCCATCATTTTGAATAAAATACAAAAGTGAGTATGGAATCTGTTGCTCTGTTAAAGTCATATGCACTTCAATTGGTAATCCTAAATTAGACTGTTTACCAACCTTAATTGAAGTGATTTTTTTAGCTTTGTGAGCATCTTTCCAAAGTATAGATTTTTTTTGCATAGCATTACCAAAATCATTGTCTGTAGTTGCTCTCCAGAAATAAGGTTCTGGATATGCCAAAAAACTGCTTTTGTCATCTTTTAAGGTATATGATGTTATTTTACCATTTCTCAGGTTGAATTCTCCATGAATCTCATCTGTTTCAAAAGTTAAAACATCATCTAATTCTTTGATTTTAAGTGCTGCTTTATTTTTGGTTTCTTTGAAATTGAAATCAAAATAATTTTTATTTCCTAATTGGAATTGTACTCTAGAAAGTTCATGGCCTTTTGGAATCAATCCTTCAGTTTTTCTTGTTAAAGCATATACATTTATAAAATATTCTGCATCGTTCTCAACATCTGCAAAAGGCAAATTAACATGAGTTGATGTTTGTGGTTTCCCTTCTATATCAATGACACCTTTATCTATAATATTTCCATTTTTTAAAAGTTCCCATTGAAATGAAAAGTCTTTTAAATTGGTGTAGAAATATCTATTTTGGATTGATAGTTTTGAATCTTTCAGTTGAAACTTAATAGGAGCATATACTTTTTTTACTTCATAAATTGCAGGATGCACTTTTCGGTCTGCTGAAACTAATCCATTTGCACAGAAATTATTATCGTTTTGTAGATTATCACCTCCCAAATCTCCACCATAAGCCCAAAAATTCTTACCATCTTTTTCTGCCAAAAGTCCTTGATCTACCCAATCCCAAATAAATCCACCTTGCATTTGTGGAGAATTGTCAATGATATCAAAATACTCTTGAAAATTTCCACTGCTATTTCCCATAGCATGACTGTATTCACACATGATGAATGGTCGTGTTTTATTCGTAAATTTTGCATAATCTCTCATACGTTTCAAACTTGGGTACATAGGACAAATTATATCTGTATTTTTGTTTTCACCTGCTTGTTCAAACTGAACCAAACGTGTATCATCAAACTTTTTTAACCAGTCATAAGCTTTATAAAAAACAGGTCCATTTCCACATTCATTTCCCATTGACCACAAAATTATTGAAGGATGATTTTTTGTGCGTTTAGCCATTCGTTTTATCCTATCTAAATGTGCTGCTTCCCAAACTGGCAAATACGCAGGATGAACCTTCTTATTAAATGGACCTTGCAATGTAGCTCCCATAGCATGAGTTTCTATGTTTGCTTCTTCAACAACGTATAAACCAAATTCATCACAAAGTTCATAGAGTTTTGCTGCGTGTGGATAATGGCTCATTCTAATGGCATTGATATTATTTTGCTTCATTAAAGCCAAATCCTTACGCATCATATCTTCATCTGGAACATGACCTTTAGTAGGATGATGCTCATGTAAATTAACTCCATGGACTTGGATAGGATTTCCGTTAACCAAGAGTTGTGCGTTTTTTAATTCAACCGTTCTAAACCCTGTTTTACCTGAAACATAATAGGATTTAGATTCTTCATCTTGCCACTGAATGAGGTAGGTGTATAAATAGGGTGTTTCATCACTCCATTTATTAATTTTTGGCAATAAGGTTTTAAAGTTGACTATTGTTTGATTTGTTGATATTTGTCTTGAGTCTGAATATATTTGACCTCCCTCTGTATCCAATAATGCAAATGATACTTCTGTATTTTCTGTTTTATTTTTATCAAATCGCCTTAGATAAATACTTACATCAAGAGTACCTTTTTGGTATGTAGAATCCAATCCAGATTTTATAAAAAAGTCCCAAACTGAAAGTTTAGGTAGTGCTTGTAAATACACATCGCGTTCAATTCCACTCAATCTCCAAAAATCTTGATCCTCCAAATAGCTTCCATCATGCCAACGAAATACTTGTACAGCTAACAAATTTTCTCCTTCATTTAAAAAATCAGTTACATTAAACTCTGAGGGTGTTTTGGAAGCTTTGGTCATGCCCACTTCTTTACCATTGAGATATACTTTTGCATATCCAGAAATAGACCCAAAATGTAGAATAACTTCTTTATCACTCCAATCTTTGGCAATAGTAAAGTGTGTTCTATAAGAACCTACAGGATTATAAGCGTCATCAACAAAAGGAGGGTTTTTGGGAAAGGGATAGGTTACATTCGTGTAAATTGGGATGTCAAAACCTTGTAATTCCCAGTTAGAAGGAACTTGAATTTCATTCCAATTAGTATCATCAGTTTCAATTTTATAAAAATCTAATGGTCTTTGGTTTGGTGTTTTCACAACATCAAACTTCCAAGTGCCATTTAAACTTTGATATAAAGTTGAATTATTTTTATCATTGGAAATAGCAGATTCCTTTGAATGATGTACTATAAATTGAGTATGTGCCTGCTCTTTGTTTCTATCTAAAATTTTCGGGTTTTCCCATTCGTTTTTCAACTCTTGGCAATGAAGTACTCCAGCCATTATGACTATAAAACAATAAACAATATGTTTGTTTAATTGTTTCACTTTTTGAGACTTTTATAACGAAGCATTGCTTCTACCAAATAATAATCACCATAAGATAATGGAACATTTACTTCACTATGGGTTGGAAGATCTCCTACACCATGTTTTAAAAGAAATCCTCCATTTTCTTTTGGGGCTGCAAAATATTCTGGAGTTAACAAGCTCGTTAATATCTCTTCAGCATTAGTATTATAAAATTTAGCTAAATCACCTTCAGTGTAAGTCCCTAACTCTAACAAAGCTGAAGCGATTATTGCTCCTGCAGAAGAATCTCTTTCCTCATTTGGAATATTTGGCGCATTAAAATCCCAGTAAGGAATTTTATTTTTAGGAAGATTTGGATGCTTTAGAATAAAATCTGCAATACGCTTTGCTTGGTCTAAATATTTTTGATTTTTTGTAGCTCTATACATCACTGTAAAACCATACAAACCCCATGCTTGACCTCTTGCCCAAGCTGAAGAATCAGCAGCTCCTTGTCTTGTAATTTTAGCTTTTACATCTCCTGTTTTCTCATCATAAATCAATTGATGGTAAGAACTATTATCTTCTCTAAAATGGTTCTTAAGTGTTTTTTCAGCATGATTTACTGCAATATTGTAATAAGTATCATCTCCACTATATTCTGATGCCCAAAATAATAACTCCAAATTCATCATATTATCAATAATTACAACTAAATCTCCTTCACCTGCATGATTCCAAGGCTCACTATTCCAAGAGCGAATTGCCTGAACCTTATCATTATAACGTGTTGATAATGACTTTGCACTGTTCATTAAAATAGTTTGATAGTCTTTGTTTTCTTCCAATCGATTTGCATTTCCAAAGCTGCAATACATCATAAAGCCTAAATCGTGTGTGTCTGTATTGGTTTGTTCTCTTTTTAAATCATCTAAAAATGAAATCGCTTCTTTTTTTAATTTAGGTGCACCTAATACTTCATCTAAATAAAGTAATGTACCAGGATAAAAACCACTGCACCACCAACCAGAATTACTTGTAACTAAAGTGTCATTTTCAAAAGTTCTTGGATATTGACCTATTTCAACTTGATCACTTAAATATGAATATTGCTTAACTGCAACATTTAAAGCATTATCAACAGTTGCTAATAAACTTTTTTCTGTTTTTTTAGTATCATTCGTTTTTGATTTCTGCTTACATGATAAAAAGCTAATCAATAAAAAACAACTTAAAATAATTTTAGATTTTTTCATGATAAATTTTAATTTTAGTTTGTTATCATTTACCACTAATTTGGTTACAATAACTATTTTTAGGTTATTCCTTTTATTAGTTTTTCTTTGGATAATATGCGTAATCAATTATCGCTTCTTTACCTGCCCATATTTTTTTCTGAGTCCAATCTTCATAAGAATCAGACCAAAATGGTGCATCTTTTGGCAAGCCTAATACTAAATAAGCAGCACTACACAAATACAAACTACCAGTTGTAATATAACGCTCTGCTATTGATTTTTGATGTCCGTAAAAACCAATATTTAACCATCCTTTTTCGTTAAATGTACCTGGTGCTGACAATTGATTTTTAATGACCGTATATAATGCTTCCCTAACTTGAGCAGGTTTAACATTTTTTGGTAATTTTTGAAATAATGCAATTTGTGATAATGCTTGAAAAACTCCAAATCTATATGCTAAAGAACGACCTATAGCTGGGTAAGTTCCTGTTGGTGATATTAAACGTTCTTGAATTGCAGCATAACGTTGTGCTCTCTCGAAAAATATATTTGCATTGGTAATAAATTTATCTTTATGTGGATGATTTTTTAGCACTTCTTTCTTTTCTTTTAGTACATTAAGAATGTCTAAAATCATTGGCTGAATTACAAAACTATTGTAATAATCCCAATGAAAATCTGGTCCATCTCCATACATTCCATCGCCTAAATACCATTCGTCATGCTTCATCAGGCAATATTCAATTCGCATAATATCAGCTTTACCTTCAAATTTTAACAAAGCAGCCTCAATCATTCCACTGAATAATAACCAATTCATGTAAAAAGGAGCTATTGTTCTTGTTTTTTTGAACTCTTTAAGAACACGTTGTTGTGTTACTTTATCTAAATTTGCCCAAAGTTGGTTTGGTGCTCTTATTAAAGCTTCAGCCAAAAATGCTGCATCAACTAACGGTTGACCTAATTCTGTAAAATTTAAGTAATCGTTGGCTTCTGGATTTACAGCATTTGTAATCCCTTTTACCGCTAAATTTATATATTTTTTTCTAAGTTGTCCTTCTTTTGTATTGTCTGGTCCTAACTCTAACCATGGAGCTATTCCTGCAAGAGCTCTACCAACTGCTTCCAAATGAACTACTTCTTCTCTACCTGGATATGGATTTTCAGCTTTTTCAACTGGCATTTTTGACTTTAAATTATCATTTGCCAAATGAGTTAAAATCGGATCACAAATACGAACTAAACTTTCTACAAAAAAGGCACGCTTATCAGTATTAGAAATAGTATTATTATTTTGAGAAATTACTTGATTATTTACAAAAAGAAATAATCCAACAAGAAAAAAAAATTGTTTAAACATTTGATAAAAATTAAAAATAATTAATCCATTGGCTCTACTGTTGGCCAACCTTTAACCCAAGTGATTTCTTTAACAATTAATTTTGGTAATGCTCTGTCACTTGCGTCATAACCATGCATAAAGGTATAGTCTTTACCATCAAAAGTAAAAACACTATTATGCCCCACTCCATACCAGTTTTTATTGCCTTCAATTACTAAACTTCCTCCACCTTCAGTTAATTTCTTACCTTGTTTATCTACATAAGGTCCAGTTACAGATTTAGATCTACCCACAACAAGTTTATAAGTACTTTCTTCTCCTCTACAACAGTAATCCCAAGATAAAAATTGATAATAAAAACCTCCTTTTTTAAAGATAAAAGGCCCTTCTAATGCTGCATCTCCTGCACTTGCATCTGGGAAGTTTGGACTTCTTTTTCTACTAGCAATTGGATACCATTCTTGAGGTTGTGCTAACGTTTTTAGGTCTTTTTCTAATTTTACCATTTTTAATCCTGACCAAAAAGAACCAAATGACAACCAAGGCGTTCCTTCTTCGTCAAAGATTAGGTTGGGGTCAATTGCATTCCATAAATCTCTATTTGGTGCTGATTGAATAACCATTCCTTGGTCTTGCCATTTATAATTTTTGTCTTTTGGATTTAACGTCTCATTTGTGACCAAACCAATCCCTGAAGTATTTTTTCCAAATGCTGATATTGAATAATACAGGTAATATTTTCCCTCATAAAAAGTGATATCTGGAGCCCAAATATGACCATTGAAACCAGGTGCTACTTCTTTAGCCCATTTTGGTTGATCAGCAAAAACAGGATCTGCTTTTGTCCATGTTTTTAAATCTTTAGATGTAAAACTTGTAATTCCTGGTCCTGTACAAAAAAGGTAATAAGTATCACCTTGTTTTGCTACAACAGGATCGTGAGTTATTGGTTTATCTGTTTGTGCACAAGACACAAATGATGTAAAAAAGATACTTAATGCAACACAAAATTTTAATAGTCTCATAATGTTTTATTTTTGAATGCCTTCTGAAGTCATGATGACACGTTTTAACGAACCATCTTCATTATATTTTAATTCATCAATACATACAGAACGCCTAAAGCTACCACCATTTGGTTGAACTCCTCCTGTATGATAAATAAAGTAATCTTTACCTTTGTATTCTAAAATTGCTTGATGATTGGTATTAGTATTTCCTGCCAATTCATTTAAAATTCCTTTAAATTCCCAAGGTCCTTCAATTGACTTACTCATAGCATAAGCTGTTTTTTCTGGAAATTGATAAGCATAAGACAAATAGTACCAATCTCCTTTTTTATGAATCCAAGGTGCTTCTGTAAAATTGGGTAAATCTATGGTTTTGATTTCTCCTTCAAGTTCAATCATATTGTCCTTGAGCTTTGCATAATAGCATGCTGTATTTCCCCAAAATAAATAGGCTTGACCATCATCATCAATAAAAACAGAAGGATCAATATCATCCCAACGAATATCAGTAGCTTTAGTCATATCATTAGTAACAAGTGCTTTGCCTAAAGCGTCTTTGAAAGGACCTGTTGGACTGTCTGAGACAGCTACACCAATAGCTTTACCATAATTTGAATCATCATGTTCTACAGTTACATACCAGTAAAACTTTCCATTTTTCTCAATAACTTGTGATGCCCAAGCATCTCCTTTTGCCCAAGAAAAATCTGATGGTTTTAAAGGCACTGGATAAGATTTCCAATTTACCATATTTGTTGATGAAAAAACCAACCATTCTTCCATCTTATAAAAGTTGAAATCATTTGGAGCCTCATCATGACCTGCATATAAATAAACAGTATCCTTATAAATGATAGCTGCAGGATCTGCTGTAAATACCTCTGTAATTATTGGGTTATTAACCTCTAAAGGTCTTTGTAAATTATCTGCTTTCTTTGGTTCATCATTTTTACATGAAAAAAAAATTAGAGTAATTCCTATAAGTTGAAAAATTTTTTTCATGTATTATTTTTTAGTCAATTTTTTTACCCCAAACTGCAGTACCTTCATTGTTTAAACCTGTAAGTAAAATTGTATTAGCAACTTTATTTTCCCAGTCTCTACCCCTTTCTACATGTAGCTTATCCGTAAATCCATTTGCCCAAGTAATCGTTAACCAAGGTGCATTATATTCCCATTTATTATTTGCATCATCATTTACACTACCATCAGCCGTTAATTTTACATTGGTTGAAGTTTGAAAATCTGCAGAAGTTTGTTCGTTTGCATAACCAGGTGTTACTGAATAACCTAATACGATTTGTTCATAATTACCCACTAAATCTTCTTCAGATATCGCAGTTTGTGGAACAGCAGCATATCGTTCTGGAGACACGATTGGCCATCCATCTTCTGTCCAATGAATTTTACGTACATGTAAAACCATAAAAAACCTGTTAATTCCTGGTCTACCTTGATGAGCCATGTAATATTGTCCATTTCCATCATTAAAAACAGCTGGGTGAGAAACACCTTGCCAACCAGAATGACCATTAAATTGGTAAGGTGTCAAAATCATTGGTCCATTATCAACCTCCGTATTTATATCTAAACCATTGAAATCATAGAATGGACCATCTGGATTATCACTTCTACCAACTCTTACATTGTATTTTGTTTCTAACCAATCATATGATATAAACATATAATATTTGCCTTGTTCAGCATTATAAATAACTTCAGGCCCCTCAATATTACCATTTATAGTATTCCCTGTAAAACCTCTTTGTGCAACTCTTGTACCTTTATAACCATTTATCATTGGAAGTCCTGTAGAAGGATTCAATTCTAATTGATAAATACCATCCCAAGCTGAACCATAATAAAACCAATGTTCTCCTGATGGAGTCACTACAACTGCAGGATCTATTGCATTTGTTTGAACAGTACCTCCTGGTTCTGATGTTACTACTAAATCTTTTTCTACCCATGGACCTTCTGGACTATCTGATGTTGCAAGCCCCATAGCACTTAATCTACCTACTTCTGACGCTAAAGAATAATACAATCTATACTCATCTCCAACCTTCATAATATATGGAGCCCATAATGAATTGAAAGGGTTTGTACCTTTACTACGAATATAATTTGCTCCTTTGGTTGGTAAACCATTAAAGGCCCATCCAACCCATTCCCAATTGATTAAATCTTGAGATTTTCTAATTTGGATTCCTGGACGAACCTCAGATCCAAAAGACACATCAGTATTGTAGCAATAATAAGTGTCTCCATCTTTTAAAATAGAAGGGTCATGTACGTTATATGGCCCCCAATCAATAACATTTGCTACGCCAGCAACATCGAAGTATGTGTCTTCAATATTATCTACAGTATATACTTTTGAAGTTGGCTGTGGATCTGGATCATCAATTGGATCATCAATTGGATTATCGTTTCCTGGATTGTCTGTAATATTATCATCTGGAGAACAACTTACAAGCATAAAGAGTAGTAAAAACACTAATCTTGTAGCTTTAAAAATGTTCACCAATTTTATATTATTCATTTTATATTATTTTTAATTTCCTTCTATTACTACCACAGAAAAAGGTGGTAATGTTAAAGTTAATTTATTATTTTTTAATTTAAAATCTTTAAATTTAATTGGCTTTATAAGGTCTGGATTCTCAAATGTATTATGATTTTGTAATTTATCTGAAGTTAATATTTGACCTTTTAAATTTTTAATATTTAGACCTTCTAAATCTAATTCAATTATATTTTCTTTGGAAGCATCAATATTTACTAGTGAAAAATGTTTAACACCCTCTTTGTTTTCTGATGCTGAAATTGAAATAGCTGGGAGTTTTTCGCCATTAAACTCATAATCTGGAGAATTGAATGAAACTGGTAATAATTTTGCATCTTGATGTACATTATACATTTTCATTACATGATATGTAGGGGTTAGTAATATTTTTTCATCCTTAGTTAAAATTACCGCTTGCAGTACATTGATAGTTTGAGCCAGGTTTGCCATTTTTACTCTTTCTGACCAATTATTAAAGGTATTAAGAGTTGTACCTGCAATCATTGCATCTCTCATGGTATTTTGTTGGTAAAGAAATCCTGGATTTGTACCTTCTTCTACTTGATACCAACCACCCCATTCATCAACAATAAGGTCTACATTATGATTTGGATCGTATTTATCCATTATTTCAGTGTGCTTTCTAATCAACTCATCCATTTTTAATGCAGTTTTCATTGTTGAGAAGTATTGTTCATTATTAAAAGCGGTAGCTGAACCTTTTTTATTCCATTCCACATAAGAATAAGAATGTAATGCTACTCCCTCAATAAGATTTTTTGGTATTTCTCTCATTAAAACTTCAGTCCAATTATAATCTGCAACATTAGCACCAGAAGCTACTCTGTAGAATCCATCACTGTTGGTCCAATCTGTCATAAATGTTGCATATTGTCTATAAATATTTGCATAATACTCTGGTGTCATGTTTCCTCCACAACCCCACATTTCATTTCCTACTCCCCAAAATTTAACATTCCAAGGCTTTTCCCTTCCATTCTCAATTCTATAGTCTGCCATTGGCACACCACTTTCTCTAGTAACATATTGAATGTACTCTGTAAACTCCTTTACTGTACTACTCCCCACATTAGCAGCTAGGTAAGGTTCAGCACCTAAAACTTCACATAAGTTTAAAAAATCGTGCGTACCAAAACTGTTATCTTCTACAACATCTCCCCACCACTTGTTTATCATTGAAGGTCGTTCACTTTTAGGACCAACACCGTCTTTCCAATGATAGGTATCTGCAAAACAACCACCTGGCCATCTTAAATTTGGTACTTTTAATTCTTTTAATGCTTCTATAACTGCATTTCTAATTCCGTTTGTATTTGGAATTTCACTGTCTTCACCAACATAAAATCCACCATATATACATCGCCCTAAATGCTCAGCAAAATGACCATAGATATGTTTACTAATTATTGGTGCTGCATCATCTTTATTTATTTTAACTACTGTAGTGTTTTGAGCACTTACTATTGTCATAAAAAAAATAGCAAAAAAAACTGAAAAAATTGAAGTTTTATTAAACATAGGTTTAAACTAATTTATTAAATAATTATTTGAAACGAAAAACTGAAAAAAATACAAGTGTAAATATTACACTTTCAAATTAATAAAAAAAAATTAAGATTGCCAAAAAAAGATTGCACTTTTTTGTTTTATTAACATATTACAGACTTAATAAACGATAATATGTTAAATTATATATCTTTTAAATTAAAAAAAATGAATGAATGGGCTTTAAAATTACTATTTTAAAGTTCTAAAATTATCTACAATGTAAGTACCTACTTCTTGACCTTGCGTATACCCTTCTTTAATAGCCATATTATAATGTATACCACCATAAAGTCGAGATAAGGCAGCTTCTTCTGATGCTTGGATGAAAGATTTGAATTTACGAGATGGCAACCCATATTCAACTTCAGTTGTATCATTAAAGCTAAAATTATCTCCAAATAAATCTGTTAAAACCATTGCTGCTGAGGCAGAAACAACTGAATGTCCACTAGTATATTCAGGAAATGGGGGCGTTTGTAATAAAGGCTCCCAATGTTCATCAATATGCTTATTTATAATAGTTTCTGGTCTAACAACTAATGTATTCCATTTTGCATCCCAGCAACTAATAAAACCATCAAAAAGGGCTATAGACACTTTGGTAAATGCATTTATAGTTTCATCAAAACTAGTTTTCGATTTTTCTGAAGCGATTGATGTAATCCCTATCCAATGCCCTCCAGGAGTAATTTTTTTATTTGCGAACATTGTATGCCCTTGACTATATGCTACATAAGGATTACAATCCCAGAATTTAGCAATATCCTCATCTTTACTATTATTTTTTCCACCAACTTCATAAACTTCCATTAATTGCTCCATAAAAGGACTCCCTTTAGTTAGATTGAACTCAATTGGTGGTTTGGGTGAAAACTGATTTGCCGACTTTATAACCAAAGTTCTAATCTTATTCCAATGAGGTTCAATACCTTGCATATAGTTTGGTGGAGTTGGTTTCCAAAACTTGTCTTCCTCTTTAATTATGTATTGTGGATAGGTTCTCGTTTGTTTGTAAAGGTCTTTATCTGCCCAAGCTAAGATGTGTTTGGCTACAATATTTCCATAAGCTACAGATGCTTTCATTACATCTTTCGGAATTCCTTTATTTTTCAATTCATTGTAAAAATCCTCTTGATATTTCAGCAATCGTTCTTCTGAAAAAACAAGTGATTTCCCAACTGTTAAAAAGGCATGTAATGATGCTAAATTAAAATCAATAGCTTTGTTCTCTGGATCTGGTATATCTTTAAATTCACTTAATTGACCAACTAAAGAGTTATATTTATTAGGATGTTTTTTTTGAATTATTGCATAGGATGCTACACTTGGATACATGTAGATTCTAGAGGCAACAGGTGGTGAAAATATATCATAAACAATAACATCTGTTAACTGCTTCATTGTAGCATTAAAAGTTTGTGGACTCTGTAATATTTCTTTATATCTTACATCATCTTGACAAGCTGTTAATACATTAAACAGCACTAATAAAACAATACATCTTAATGATGTAGCAGTAATAAATGAAATACTTTTAAAATTCATTATTATCTAATTTTTATAATTAAACCTGTTAAAGTTAATCAAAATTAACTTCACGAGTAATTTTGCCAGAAGAACTATAAAAGTCAATTTTATCAACTAACGTGTTTACGCTAATTTTATTTGAAGTTTGTGAAAGATAACCTCCAGCACTAGTAGAAAATTGATGTTTTCTTTTTGAACCATTTTTGAAAATAATAATAGCATAGGCCTCATCAGAATGAGGTTCTACAAAAGAATTATTACTATTAACTATCTGCAATGATTTTACATTTTCATTATTAACACCTACCAACACTAATGGTTTTAATTTGGTATGAACTTTTACAATGCTTTTGGCATCTCCTAAAACATAAAATCCTGTTTCTTTAAACTTTTTCGAGGTAAATGTACCGTTTTTATTGTTCATTACAACATGACCAATAGAAGCATCATATTTTCCCATTCCTACTTCTGCACCATAATCGTTACCTACTAATAATATGTCTAAAAATCCATCTTGATTCATATCTTCAGTAAGTATCCCATTTATAGGAGCTATTTGAGTTTCATTGGGAAGTGCCGTTATTTTAAACTTGTTATTACCCAAATTCTCAACATACGAAGATTTTAACTCTTCTGCTTGCAAAGTCTCATAAGTTTTAGACCCAAATAAAGACAGAACATCTTCTGTTGTTGATTTTGCAAACGTATTGTAATACAAAAATTTCTTCTTCAATATTGGTAGCTGCTTTACCAATTGATCTAAAGATGCAATTGGATAATAATTACCTTCTTCGTATTTAGAAAATATAGGATCTATAGAGCTATTATTATCAAAATCAGCGAAGTCTAATTTAATAGGATGATTATCTTTAACCTTTAGGTTAGAATTTAAACCAAGATTACCAACAACAAAATCTATATCTCCATCATTATCAAAATCTGCAGAAACTATACTATTCCATAAACCTGAACTATTTTTTAAATCAGATTCTTGTGTGATATTTTCTAATTTAGATCCATTTCCTTTCAAAATGGTTATCGGCATAAACTCACCAACAATCACTAAATCAAGGTTTGTGTCATTGTTAAAATCCGTCCAAGTAGCTGATGTAACCATACCTACATTATTTAATAATGGACAAACAACATCTGTAACATTTTCAAAATTACCATTATCATTTTCTAGTATATAACTTTTAGGAGCAAGTGGATATTTTCCAGGTATAATTCTACCTCCAACAAATAAATCTAAGTCGCCATCGTTATCAAAATCTCCTGCAGAAACTGTTGAAGTACTGGTTAACATTTCAGGCAATTCACCTTGTTTTAATTGTCCATTAAAATTATAATATATTCGATCTTGATATGCTTTGTGACCTGCATATCTTTCTGTGCCACCACTTGTTATGTAAAGATCTAAATAACCATTGCCATCTGCATCAAAAATTAGTGCTCCACCATCTTCGTAAAGTTCTGTATCTGAAATGTTTATTTTTTTGAAATCTCCATTTTTTTCTTGATAAAGTATAGCTGAATTAAAACCGTATGTACCTCCAATAAAAACATCTTCTAAACCATCATTATTCAAATCACCTACAGCCATTGCTGGTCCTTGACTTGAATATTTTTTTAGCAAAAGTGATTGAGTTGCAAAATCATTATAACTCCTGTCTTGATGTTTGTATTGAAATGCAGTGTCTAAAGCAAAATAGTTACCTTTATCTTTATTTCCCTGAGTTATTTTAGGTCTTGTAGCATTTGATTGAGATACTACTATAGTTTGATTCGCAGAAACATCTATTAGTAAATTTGTAGCTCCATTGGGCCATTCTACTTTTAAGGTATCTACCTTTTTAAGGTTGTTTAACCCAAAATGAATTGTATTACCTACAGAGCTTTGAAATCCTCTTATAGGTTGATTGTATCTTATTTTTTTAGTATTTCCATTTGTTAATGTTAAAGTTGCTCCTTTTCCATTTTTATTTGGAGAGTTTCCCTTTAACTTAACTTTTAAATAGTGAGTTTTAATAGAGTCTTTTTCACGAAGCTTATTTTTATATACAAATGCTGTTTCATTAATATTATTAACGATTAAATCTAAATCACCATCATTATCTAAATCAGAATAAATGGCTCCATTAGAGATTGATTTTTCGTTAAAACCCCATTCGTTATTTATTTTTTCAAAGGTTGAGTTTCCTTTATTTCTAAAAGCATAATTTGCAATTTTAATACTTGGTCTGTGGTATAAACAATCGATAACGGACTTTTTTAGCTCATTAACATTACCAAAGGATGTAGAAATTTTTTCTCTATATTTCACAAAATCCATATCTGTGATGTCTTTACCAAAACCATTGGTTATAAAAATATCATTTAGTCCATCGTTATCAAAATCTGCAATTAAAGGAGCCCAACTCCAATCGGTTTTATCAATTCCTGCAAATTGACCAATTTCACTAAAGTTGTTATTACCATTGTTTACCTGAAGCATATTTCTCATTTGCTGATGTCCATACCCAAGTTTGTTGGCAATTTGAAAAACATCGTGCGAATGATGTGTACCTGACATTAACTTTCTTCTTTTAACATCTTCAGGAAGCATATCAACTGTTACTACATCTAATAAGCCATCGTTATTGATGTCTGCAACATCATTACCCATAGAAAAATGACTTGTATGCCCAAAGTAGTTTCTAGCATCTTCTTTAAAAGTACCATTTTGCTGATTGACATATAAAAAATCTCTAGAAAGATAATCATTAGAGACATATATATCTGGCCATTTATCGTTATTCGCATCAAAAACAGTTACACCAAGACCAAAGCCTTCTATTGTAATACCTGCTTCTTTTGATACATTTGTATATACAGGATGTCCTTTCTCTTCGTTAAAATCGTTTCTATATAATCGATCAGTATTTCTGCTTTCACCATTTTTTAAGATTGGTCTTATTGTAATTGCAGACCTTTCAAAACCTCCTCCAGTAAGCAGGTACATGTCTAAATCACCATCTTTATCATAATCAAAAAAAAGTGACTGTATACTTTCACCTTGGTCTGCTAAACCATAGTCTACAGCAGATTCAGTAAAGGTTAAATCACCATTATTAATATAAAGCAAATTGGGAAACATACTTTTGTTTCCCAATCCGCCAATATTTAAATAAATATCATCGTATCCATCTTGATTGATATCTACAATGCTTACTCCTGTACACCATTTATTTTGGGTATTAATTCCAGAAGTACTTGTTATATCTTTAAAAGTTAAATTGCCTTTATTTATATAAATTCTACTTTTTACTTGGTTTCCAGAAAATATAATATCTGGAAGATTATCGTTATTAAAGTCACCTACACCTACTCCACCTCCATTATATAAGTACTCATAAGATACAATATTAATAGAGTCGTTTGTAGTTATTTGGTTTTTAAAATTGATGCCTGAATACTCTGCACTTATTGATTCAAATAAATTATTCTCAATATTTTTATCTACGCAACATATAAACAAGCCTATACTAAATAGGATAATTATATGTTTTTTAATTTTCAAGCACCAATTCATTTTAAAATTAATTCAAATAATCTTAACTTTCAATTATTGATTGGCTGTATTACCAACTAAATTTGGGTTTCTGTCTAACTCTGATTGTGGAAAAGGTTGAAATTGTCTTCCAGTTGTATAAGAATTAAAGTCTATATCATGAGCTTTAAGTTCATTTAATTTTGCTGAATCATCTAACCAACCCCATCTTTTAATGTCATACCATCTTAAACCTTCAATTGCCAATTCTGTAACACGTTCATGAGCTAACTGATCCATAAATTGCGTTAGGTTTAACGCTGCAAACTCAGCTTCTCTATCTGGAAGATTTGCTCTATCTCTAACTCTTTGAACTTGAGCAGCTGCTCCAGCTATATCGTTAGTATTTGCTAAACACTCTGCATACATTAATAATACATCTGCAAAACGAATAATATGATAGTTGATACCACATGTAAATGGATCTCCACCTTCATTTGCTAAAGTATATTTAGCTAAATAATTTTGAGTTTGATCTAAGAAAAATGGTGCTCCATAAGATTGTGTTAATCCCTCTGCAGGAAGATATGATAATATGGTTGCAGGATATCTAGGATCAATTTCATTAGTAATAGTTCTTTCTTGTTTTAATTCATCAACTAAGAATTGAGTTGGCGTAAAATCATAAAAGTCTGCACCTGAATAGGTTGGTGCAACTGCTGAGAATTGTCTCCAGTTTACAGTTGGATCTCCTCCCCAGTTATAATCTACATTTGCGCTTTGTGTAAATTCTGCCCAAAATATTCTACCTGGGTTTGCATTTTCTAAAGCAGGGTCTTGTGAAAATAAATCTCCATAATTAGGTGCTAAGTCATAAACTTGAGAGTTAACAACGGTTTGAAAATAAGGTAAAGCCCCAGCATAATCACCTTGATATAACTTAAGTTTACCCATCAATGAATTTGCAGCTCCAAGAGTAGCACGTGCTGGTTGACCTGCATCTGGACCAGAAACATTTGAATAATTAACAGGAAGTCTACTAATTGCCTCATTTAAATCTGCCTCTATCTGTGCATATACATCTGCTTGAGTTGTAGATTGATTAGATGGAAAAAAAGTATCTGCACCAGCTTGTACCTCTAACACTAATGGAGGATTTTCAAAAATATTTGAAGCATTAAAATATGCCAAAGCTCTTAAAAAGTAAGCTTGCCCAATAAGTCTTTCTCTTAGGTTTGTTTCTATATCATCTATTTGATCAATTGCTGCAAGAGCCTGATTTGCTCTATTAATAACAGTATAACAACCTAAATACGCTATAACGATGTCTGGCTGAGTAGAAGGAATTGTAAAATTCCCTGTACCTGTTAAAAATGGCCATGGACTTCTTGAACTAGCTTCATCTCCTCTAGCATCATTTATAGCAGGCATCATTCTTTGGTAATTTCCGTCTATAATAAGTCCATTATAAATAGCATCAACAGCAGCTACAGCCTCAGATTGACTCTGATAGTATTCTTCTGCAAGAAGCCTATTTGTATCTTGAATATCTAGTTCATTATTACACGAACTAAGTGATGTAATAACAACTACAAGTAATATTAATTTTGTAAAATATGTTTTCATTTTTTCTTAGATTTTAAAATTTTAACTGAAATCCTAACATGGTTGTCATCGGTCTTGGATATGTACCAAAATCAAAACCTGGATTTAATACACCAGCTTGAAAATCTGGATTATACCCTTTGTATTTAGAAAAAACAGCAACATTCTGTAAGGTAACAAAAAATCGAGCACTAGACATTGAAAGTTTATTAATAACGTCATTTGGCAAACTGTATCCTAAAGATATTGTATTTAATCTAAAGTAATCTCCATCTTGCAACCAACCAGGTCTGTCTGAATCTCTCTGATTGTTGTTTGGGTCATTTAAAACAACACGTGGCACAGTTGTATTTGTATTTGTTGGCGTCCAACGATTTAAGATATCCTCATGCCAGTTCGTAAAACCTTGTGTTGGCATTAAACCACGGTATAAATTACTATTTATTAAATTTCCTCCACTTCCTTGACCGAAAATAGTAAAATCAAAGTTTTTATAGTTAGCTGTTATATTAATACCATAATAGTACGTTGGTAAACCTTGCCCTAGAAAAGTTCTATCTTGGTCATTAACAACACCATCTGGCGTACCATCTGGACCAGTAATATCTTTATATTTTATATCTCCAGCAGCGGTTCCAGGCGTTTGAAAAGGTGCATCTGCAACTTCTTGTGCTGATTGAAAAATACCATCATAAACCCAACCATAATGCTCTCCTAAAGAACGGCCAACAATATTTCTAGTACCTGCACCTGTAATAAATTCTTGACCCCCAATTTCAAGGATTTCATTCTTAACTGTATAAAAGTTTGGAGCGATTTCAAATGAGAAATCATCGCCAATACTTTGTCTGTAAACAGCAGATAGTTCTATACCCGAGTTTCTTATTGAACCTGCATTAGACAAAATCTCAGAATTGAATGCTCCAACTGTATTTGAATATGGTACTGGAATATTTACTAATACGTCTTTAGATGTATTTCTATAATATTCTGCAGTAAAATCTAACCCACCATTAAGAAATGAGGCATCGATACCTACACTACTTGTTTGTCTAGTTTCCCATTTGATATCCTCATCAATTAGAGAAGTAACTGCTGCACCAACAACTGTTGATCCTCCAGAAAACTGGTATGGTATACCTCTGTTAATGGTTCTTTGATATAGGTAATTACCAACTTCTTGGTTACCAACTTCACCCCAACCACCTCTTAATTTAAGAGAGTTGATAAAATCAGGTAATTCAAATTCGTTGTGTATTTTCCAAGCTGCAGAAACAGAAGGGAAAACTTCAAATCTAACATCTGGATTAAATTTAGAAGAACCATCATATCTAATGTTTCCTGTAATAAAGTATTTATCATCAAAAGAATAATTTGCTCTACCTAATAAAGAGAACAATGCAGCTTCTTGAATGTTATCAAAAACACTATATTCTGTAGCATTACCTAAATTTAAAACATAAGGCTCTGTTAAACCACCACCTACAGCAGTAACTGATCTAAATTCATCTTTTTGAAAAGTTTGACCTGCTAAAACAGATAAATTATGTTTTCCAAATTCTTTCGTAAAGTTAGCTGTATTCTCAATTAAAAAACGGCTTATGTTTGTGTTTACAACACGAAGTTGAGCTAAAGGATTAGGAAAAAAGTAACCTAAATCATATTGAGGAACAAATAGTTGACTTGTAATATTAGTAGTATTATAAGATCCGCTTGATTTAAAAACTAAGCCATCTACTGGTTCAAAACTCATATATACGTTAGCGTTTAATCTGTTAACTTTAGCTTCATTATCAATCAATGAATTAATTCCAGGAACGTTAAGTGTAATTGAATTATGTATTGTAGCATTTGCACCACCAAAACCACCTAATCTATTTGGATCTTTAACTGGAATAGTTGGCGCAGCTTGTAATAAATCATTTACCAATGTTGGTCTTCCACCAGGCAAGTTTATAGAAGCTGTATCGAATAATGGATTTTCATCAGAATGAACGAAAAATAGATTTTCACCAACCGTAAATTTACCAAATTTAGTCTCTGTATTTACTCTAAAAGAGTAACGTCTATAATTAGGTCCTTGACCAACTAATGTACCTTCATTATCTAAATAATCTAAAGACATAAAATAGTTACTGTTTTCAGTACCTCCAGAAACATTAAAGTTATGGTTTTGGATAAAGCCCATAGTAAACCCTTCATCTTGCCAATCTGTATCAATATTATCAATAAAATCAGGAGAGTTTGGATCATTTCCTGTTGGAATTGGAATTGTGTTTCCACCATTATTGATGAGTTCTCTGTTTATTGTTTGATAACCTACTCTATCTAAAAGAGGAAGTTTTTGAGTAATGCTTTGAACACCATAATAAGATGAAAGACCTATAGAAACTTTTTGACCTTTTCTACCCGATTTTGTGGTGATAATAATTACACCATTACCTGCTCTATTTCCGTAGATAGCTCCAGCAGATGCATCTTTCAGAACTTGAACAGATTCAATGTCATTTGGGTTAATATCTCTAATTCCATCAATAGGAACTCCATCAACCACATATAATGGTTCTGCACTAGCTCCAATTCCAAAAGTGGCTACACCTCTAATTCTAACACTAGGTGCAGCTCCTGGTTGCCCATCAGATGTAATTGAAACACCAGCAACACGTCCTTGCATCATTTGTGTAACATCATTAGATGCTTGTTTCGTCATTTCTTTGGTATCAACGACACTAATAGCACTCGTTAAATCGGCTTTCTTCTGAGAACCATATCCAACCACAACTATTTCATCTAAAGAAGTTTCACCTTCTAATAGAGCTACATTAATCTCAGTTTGACTGCCTACCAAAACTTTTTTATCGGCAAACCCTAAATAACTAAAAACTAATGTTTCATTAGGTGCTGCAGAAATTGAAAATTTACCATCAAAGTTTGTAGAAGTACCTCGAGTTGTACCTTCAATTAGAACACTTACTGCTGGTAAGGCCACACCATCTGAGGCTGCTGTAACTGTTCCTGTAATTGTTTTTTGTTGTCCGTAAACAATGGTGCTTACAGAGAGAGCAAATATAAAAAACAATACTCTAAGAGGTATTGTCTTAGCATAAATGCCTTTTTTTAATTTTGTTGTTGTCATGTTAATTAAGTTTAATTTTAATACAAGTGTGCATTTTACATTTGTAAATTAATAACAAAAATTTAACAATACAAAATATTTTATTGAAAAATTATGTTTTTTGTATTTTTTATTACTGAATTATACTTTTTTAGAAAAATTTTGTAGTCTTTTATAAAAAGTTCTAAATTTGTTCATTATTTTAATTATGACGAAAGGATATCATCTTGAAGATAAAGTACTACTTGCTGTTGATTGTATAATCTTTGGCTTTGATGACGAAGATTTAAAAGTACTTTTAATTAAAAGAGAATTTAAACCCGAAAAAGGAAAGTGGTCTTTAATTGGAGGGTTTCTTAAAAAAAGAGAAACACTAGATTTAGCTGCCAAAAGAATTCTTTATAAGTTAACTGGTATGAATGATATTTATATGGAGCAGCTTTATACTTGGAGTGAAGTTGACAGAGACCCTAAAGAAAGAACAATATCTACATCTTTTTACGCTATTATAAATATTGAACATCACAATACAGAAATCATTAAAAATTATAATGCTAAATGGTTTAGCCTATCAAAAGTACCAGATTTAATTTTTGATCATAATGAAATGCTTGTTAAAGCAACAAAACGTTTAAGAAGAAGAACATCTATAAGCCCTATAGGCTTTGAGCTTTTACCAGAAAAATTTACAATGAGGCAGTTGCAAAAACTGTATGAATCTATCCTAGATAAGAAAATAGACAAAAGAAATTTTATCAATAAAATAAAATCTATGGATATTTTAATCAAGTTAAAAGAAAAAGATATGACCTCTTCTACGAAGGGATCATATCTTTATATGTTTGATCAAGAAAAATACGATAGTAAAAAATCGAATGACTTTTACTTAAAGTTATAAACTTAATTTCCTTTTTTATAATCTTCTAAAAATTTTGCCAATCCACTATCTGTTAATGGGTGTTTTAACAATCCTGTTATAGATGATAATGGTCCTGTCATTACATCACTACCAATTTTTGCACAGTTAATTACGTGCATTGTGTGACGTACTGATGCTGATAATATTTGTGTTTCAAAACCATAATTATCGTACACTTGTCTTATTTCAGAAATTAGGTGTAAACCATCCGTTGAAATATCATCTAATCTTCCTAAAAAAGGAGATACATACGTTGCGCCAGCTTTTGCAGCCAACAAAGCTTGCCCTACTGAAAATACTAAAGTAACATTGGTTTTGATGCCTTTATCAGAAAAGTATTTACACGCTTTTACACCATCAGCAATCATAGGTAATTTTACCACAATTTGTGGGTTTAAAGCGGCTAATTCTTCACCTTGCTCAATCATTCCATCATAATCTGTTGCAATTACTTCTGCAGAAACATCGCCTTCTACAATATCACAGATTTTTTTATAATGATTTAATATATTTTCTGCACCTGTAATGCCTTCTTTTGCCATTAAAGATGGGTTTGTAGTTACACCATCTAAAACACCTAAAGCTTGTGCTTCTGCAATTTCCTTAAGGTTTGCTGTATCAATAAAAAATTTCATAATTCTAGTTTTATACTGTTTTTAAATATTCTAATACTTCTTTGCTTACTTTTTCACCTGTAAAACCAAATTTATCATCTAAAACAGTTGCTGGTGCAGAATAACCAAAATGTTCTAAACCGAACACTTTTCCATTATCGCCAACCAAACCTTCTAAATTTACTGGTAAACCTGCTGTTAAACCAAATAATGGTTTGTTTTTAGGAATTACAGAATTTTGATACTCTTTAGATTGTAATCTAAAAACACCTTCAGAAATTACAGAAGCTATATTTACTTTCAATCCGTTTTCTGATTCTAAAATTTCTGCAGCTTCCACTAAAGTGGCTACTTCAGAACCATTTGCAATTAAAACTACATCTGGATTTTCTACTTCTTTTACCAAATAACCACCTTTCTCTGCAGCTAAAGCTTCTTGATATCTTGATCCATCTTTTGATGGTAATAAATCTTTAATACCTTGTCTTGATAAAATTAAACCTGTTGGAGTTTTTGAATTCTCTAAAGCCATTTTCCAGGCAACACTTGTTTCTGCAGAATCTGCAGGACGTAATGCTAAGAAACTTGGGTTTCCACTATGGTTTTTCAATTTTTCAAGTAATCGAATTTGTGCTTCTTGCTCTACTGGTTGATGTGTTGGCCCATCTTCTCCAACTCTAAACGCATCATGTGTCCACACATATTTTACACCCAATTCTTGAATTCCACTTAAACGAATAGCAGGTTTCATATAATCTGAAAATACAAAGAAAGTTGCTACTACAGGAATAATACCACCATGTAAAGCAAGTCCGTTTGCAATACAAGCCATGGTTAATTCAGCAACACCCGCCTGTAAAAACGAACCTGAGAAATCTCCTTTTTTAAGTGCTTGTGTTTTCTTTAAAAAGCCATCTGTTTTGTCTGAGTTAGATAAATCTGCAGAAGAAACAATCATGTTTTCTACTTTATCAGCTAAATATGCTAATACGCCAGATGAAGCTGCTCTTGATGCCAAACCTTGTTTGTGCGCAATGCCTTCAAAATCTAATTCTGGTAATTTTCCTGATAAAAAGAAATCTAATTTGTCTGAAAGTGCGGCATTTGCTTTTCTCCAAGCAGCAATTTCTTTTTTCTTTTCAGCAGCTTTCGCTGTTTTTTCTTTTAATAAATTTTGATAAAAGGCACTAACGTCCTCAAAAATATCAAAAGGATTTTCAACACTTGCTCCTAAATTTAATAAGGTTTTTTCGTAATCTGCACCTGTGTGTCCTATAGGCTGACCATGCAATTCACATTCGCCCTCAAACATTTTTCCTTCAGCTGTAACACAACCTTTACCCATTATCGTTTTACCAATAATTAGGGTTGGTTTTTCCGTTTCGTTGTTTGCATCTGTTAATGCTTTTCTAATTTCATCATGGTTATGCCCATCAATGGTAACTACATTCCATCCCCAAGATTTATATTTCATTTCGGTATCTTCAGAAGTTACTTCATCTGTTGAAGTTGATAACTGAATGTCATTAGCATCATAGAACATAATAAAATTACTCAATCCTAAATGACCAGCAATTCTACCTGCTCCTTGAGAAATTTCTTCTTGCACACCTCCATCAGAAATAAAACCATATACTTTATGATTCATCCAATCTCCAAAACGTGCTTGTAAAAATTTTGCTGCAATTGCTGCACCAACTCCCATGGTATGTCCTTGTCCTAATGGTCCAGAAGTATTTTCTATACCTCTCTTAACATCTACTTCTGGATGTCCTGGAGTTATAGAACCCCATTGTCTAAAATTAGCAACATCTTCTTTTTTATAGTTTCCTAAAAGGTAATATTGTGCATACATTAAAGTTGATAAATGTCCTGCATCCATAAAAAAGCGATCTCTGAATGTCCAAGTCATATCTGAAGGATCAAAATTAAAAAATTCTGAGTATAAGATGTGCATAAAATCTGCACCTCCCATTGGTCCTCCTGGATGCCCTGAATTTGCTTTTTCTACCATTGCAACTGCTAAAGCTCTGATGTTGTCTGCTGATTGTTGGTCTATTTTTTGGTTCATTTAGTTATGAGTTTATTAGGAATCTAAATTACGAAAATTAAGCATATAAAAAAACAAGTGTATTTTACACACTTGCAAATATATACAAAATAATCTAAATCTATTCGTATCATTAAATTAAATGTATTGATTGATGATGTTTTCAAACAACTCTTGCTTACCACTTTGCAATGATAATTCGCCGTTTTCTTGCGCTATTTTATATAAATCTTGTAAACTTAATTTACCAGCTTCAAAAGCTGCACCTTTACCAGAATCAAAAGAAGCATAACGCTCTGTTCTTAATTTTTCGTAAGGTGAAGATGTAATGATTTTATCAGCAATTAATAAAGCTCTAGCAAATGTATCTGCACCACCAATATGAGCGTGAAAAACATCTTCTAAATCTGTTGAGTTCCTTCTGATTTTAGCATCAAAATTAACACCACCACCTTGTAAACCACCAGCTTTTAAGAATACTAACATTGCTTCTGTAGTTTCTTGAATATTGTTTGGAAATTGGTCTGTATCCCAACCATTCTGGTAATCTCCTCTGTTTGCATCTAAACTACCTAACATACCTGATTTTGCAGCGGTTTCAATTTCGTGTTGAAAAGTATGTTGCGCTAATGTAGCGTGATTTACTTCAATGTTAATTTTAAAATCTTTGTCTAAACCATATTCTTTTAAGAAACCAATAGCAGTAGCACTATCAAAATCATATTGATGTTTAGATGGCTCCATTGGTTTTGGTTCGATAAAGAAGTTTCCTTTAAAACCTTGTGCACGAGCATAATCTCTACACATGGTTAAAAACTGCCCCATATGATCTAATTCACGACCCATGTCTGTATTTAAAAGAGACATGTAACCTTCACGACCACCCCAAAATACGTAGTTTTCTCCATCTAAAGCCATAGTAGCATCTAAAGCTAATTTTATTTGACCACCAGCTCTTGCAACCACATCAAAATCTGGGTTTGTAGATGCCCCATTCATATAACGTGGATTTGAAAAACAGTTTGCAGTACCCCAAAGTAATTTAACCCCAGAAGCTGCTTGTTTTTCTTTTAAATATTCTGTAATTGCTGCTAATCTAGATTCAGATTCTGCAAATGTTGCTCCTTCTCTAATTAAATCGAAATCATGAAAACAGTAGTAATCAAAACCCATTTTTGTAATAAACTCAAAAGCAGCATCTGCTTTTTCTTTTGCAGCTACAATTGCATCTGCTGGTTTATCCCACTCGAAACTTTGAGTTCCAGGACCAAATGGATCTGCTCCTTGCCCACAGAATGTGTGCCAATATGCAATTGAAAATTTAAACCAATCTTTCATTTTTTTACCTGCAACCACTTGTTCTGGGTTATAGTATTTAAATGCTAAAGGATTGTCTGATTCTTTTCCTTCAAACTTAATTTCGCCAATACCTTTATAGTATTCTTTGTTGCCTATTAATGCCATTGTTTTTTGTTTTAAAATTTATATTTTTTACTTGTTATGTAAAATATGATTCAATTCTTTTTTCCAGTTTTCGTATGCCTTTAAATAGGGTTCTTTATCTTTTAAAGGCATAAATGTCATTACATGATCATTATCTTCTACTAATTTGCCATACGATTCAAAATCACCTTCATGTAAACCAGCTGCTCTTGCAGCACCTATAGCTCCTGTTGTATTATATATTTCAATTTCTTGATTGATTAATGTTGCTACTGTATTTGCAAATATTTCTGAACGGAATAAATTATCGTTTCCTGCTCTCATCACATTAATATCAATACCATCTGATTTTAGAATATCCATACCGTACACAAATGAAAAGGCAATACCTTCTAAAGCTGCTCTACAAACGTGTCCTTTTTTATGGTTATTTAAATTTAAGTTGACCAACCTTGTACCTATTTCTCGGTTGTTTAGCATTCTTTCTGCACCATTTCCAAAAGGTAACATGCAAACACCATCTGAACCTACAGGAACATCTAAAGCCAGTTGATTCATTTCGTCATAAGAATCTACAGACAGGTTATTTAACAACCATCTGTATTGAATTCCAGCTCCGTTTATGTTTAATAATTTACCAATTCTTGGAACTGATTTTTGATAATTTACATGGGCAAAATTATTAACCCTTGTACTTTCTTTACCAGATAAACTTTCGGTTACTGCATATACAACACCAGAAGTTCCACCTGTTGCAGCCACATCACCTGGGTTAAATACGTTTAAAGATAGTGCATTGTTTGGTTGATCTCCTGCACGATAAAATATAGGTGTTCCTGCAGCCAAGGTACTTTCTTTGGCTCCTTTTTCATTTACCACAGATTGTAAACCAAAGGTATCTACAATATCTGGTACTAAAGATTTATCAATTCCATAATAATCTAAAAGAAAGTCTGCAACAGTATCATTTTTAAAATCCCAAAAGATACCTTCTGAAAGTCCAGAAATTGTGGTATTTATTTTGTTTGAAAAACGATAAGCAATATAATCTCCAGGCAACATAAACTTATACGCTTTGTTGTAAATATCTGGTTCATTATCTTTTACCCATTTTAATTTTGAAGCTGTAAAATTTGCTGGAGAATTTAACAAGTGACTCGAACTTTTTTCGCTACCAATAATTGCAAAAGCTTCTTTACCAATTTCTACTGCTCTACTATCACACCAAATGATACTTTTTCTTAAGGGTTTGCCCTCTTTATCTACCAAAACCAAACCATGCATTTGATATGAAATACCAATCCCTTTAATTTGTGTTCTAGAAACGTTGTACGTTTTTTTTAGATTTTCTATGGCTTTACAAATGTGTTTCCACCATTCTTCTGGTTTTTGTTCTGCCCATCCGTTTTTTAGAGCAAGCATGCTCATTTCTGTTTTTGGTTCTTGAACAACACCGATACTTTTTCCTGTTGAAATTTCAACTAAGGCAGCTTTTATAGATGAGCTCCCTAAATCAAATCCTATGTAATACATATCTTTATAATGATTCTCTTATGGTTAATTTTGTGGGTACTAAATATTGTATTTGCTTTTCTTGCATTACAAATTCCGCAGCTTTTTCTCCTTGTTTCTTAAAATCGGTTGAAATCACTGTAATGCCTTTGTAGATAAATTTTTTCATAGGTGTTTCGTTGTAAGATAAAAAACCTACATCTACACCTGGCTCATACTCTTTATCTCTACACTGTTCTAAAAATAGCCCTAGCATTCTATCACTAACACTTATATATGCGATATTCTTTTGTACTCTAAATTCTTTTGGGTTGGTAATAATTTTATATTCAAAATTATTTTTTTTGCAAAATTTCTTAAAATACTTGATAGTTTCAATTGGATGACTTGTATAAGAAGGATACAAAAAATGGATTCCCTTATATTTTTTAAACAAATGAACACCCTCTTGCAAAGCCTCTAAAAATGATTGTCCGAAATCTTGAAACACATAATTATTTTCTTTGCTAGCATTGATATTCCAATCTATTAAAAGTAAATTATCATTATTAATTTTAGATAATATTGATGGGATATTTTTATTATCAAAACCCATCACTACGTATTTATAATATTTACCAATACTATTATTTACAATAGTTTTAAAATTATCTATGTTATAATGATGAAATTGAACATCTGTTATAAATGTATCTGGTAAATTATTTGTAAAAGAATGATACAAAACCTCTTTATACGCCTTAAAAGTATCTAGAATTAAAAGCACTTTTTTGGTTTCTCCAGTAACATAATAGCCTTTGTTAGGCACTGCTTCTATAACACCATCTTGCTTAAGGATTGAATATGCTTTAAATACAGTATCTCTAGATATTTTATATTTTTTACATACACTATTTACAGAAGGTAAATGATCACCAATCGTTATCAAATCCTTAGAAATACCATCATTAATTGCATTTACAATTTGCTGGTATTTAGGAACATCACTATTGTGATTTATATTAAATGATAAAACGTCTTTAATCATCCTGTTCTGTTCTGGTATGCAATATTAAATATAATTTTTTTAATACAGCTTGATTTAAAAACAATTATATACAAACTTGTCGTCTATTATAAGATTGAAAGTCGGAAAAAGTTATTCATTTTATATAATAGCTGCAAACTAATTCAATCACAAATCATTTAAAGTGAACAACGTCATGTAAAATTAAAAAATATTGGAAGTTTTACTAAAAATGCCAAAAGAACAGCTTTTGACCTACCAAAATAGAAAATCATAAAAGAGTGATTAGAACCCATAAGCTTAACTTTAACCTAAGAATATATGAGCTTTAATATTATGAATAATTTATTTAAATAGCCTTTAAAGTGCAATTTAGAGAATTGAGAATATAGGATTCATTTTATTTAGACTTACAAATATCTATAAATAACTATTTAATCTCACAACTTTATATCTTGATCCATTGGTTCTTTATTAACGACACAAAAACCTACACAGAAAACCACTTAAAAAAACAAAACCTTGACAATCAAACGATTATCAAGGTAAATGTGGTCCCACATGGACTCGAACCATGGACCACCTGATTATGAGTCAGGTGCTCTAACCAACTGAGCTATAGGACCTATAATTTTGGTTTGCAAATGTACTATTTATTTTAAGTCATTTGCAAATAATTTTAATAATAATTATACAGTTCTATTCATTAACCATAAACCAAAATCTTTTAGTTTTTGTTTATTGGATGCACTTACATCCATTTTCGATAAAGTATTGAACGCTTTTTCTGTATAACTTTCAATTTCTTGAGTTACCAAAAGAGGAATATCATGAATTCTAAAAATTCTAGTTACATCAATTATTTTTAAAGAATTCTCTTTTAATTTTTTTCGATACAAATATTTTAATTTCTTCTTAGCATCAGCATCAGCAACCTCTAATGCTTTTAAATATAAAAAAGTTTTTTTATTTTCTATAATATCACCCCCCACCTGTTTCCCAAAGGTTTCAGGATCTCCAAACGTGTCTAAATAATCATCTTGTAACTGAAAGGCAAGGCCTAAATTCAGTCCAAAATCATAAATTAAGTCCGCATTTTCATCGTTAGCTTCTGCAACAATTGCGCCCATTTTTAAGGCTGCAGCAACCAAAACAGATGTTTTTAACCGAATCATATTCATATAGTCATCAATAGTAACATCTTTTCTTGTTTCAAAATCTACATCTAATTGTTGACCGTCACAAACCTCTAAAGCTGTTTTACTAAACAATTTTGCCAGTTTTTGAAAAACTGCGGGCTTATAATTTTCAAAATATTGATATGCTAAAATCAGCATTGCATCACCAGAAAGAATTGCTGTATTTATGTCCCATTTTTCATGTACAGTTGGTTTTCCTCTTCGCAAAGGTGCATCATCCATAATATCATCGTGCACCAAGGTAAAGTTATGGAAAACCTCTACAGATAAGGCTGCAGGTAATGCCTTTTGGTAATCTTTACCAAAAATATCTGCAGACATTAAGGTTAAAACGGGTCTTATTCTTTTGCCTCCTAACTGTAAAATATAATCTACAGGTTCATATAAGTTTTTGGGTTCTTGAACCCAATTTTTTGATGTTAGGTACTTTAAAAACTCTTGTTGATAATGTAAAATGTCCAAATCCGTTATTTTTTGTAAAAATACAGTAAACAAATTTTACTTTTTTTATGAAATGTTAAAAAATCATTAAAACTTTGGAAACTTTTTTTGTTTCTATAGTTTCCTGTTGTACTTTTGCGTCGAATTATGAGAGATAAAATTGTAGAAAAATCAAATGAACTCTTTTTAAACTTAGGTTTTAAGAGCGTTACTATGGATGAAATTGCTAGTGCCTTAGGAGTTTCTAAAAAAACAATTTACAAGTATTTTAAAAACAAAACTGAATTAGTAGACGCTGTAACCAAACATGCTTTTTGTGTTATTTCTGATGGTATTGATAAAATTTGTGCTTTAAAAGAAAACCCTATTGATGAGCTTTTTAACATCAAACAATTTGTCATGACACATTTAAAAGACGAAAAATCATCTCCTCAATATCAATTGCAAAAATATTATCCAAAAATATACGA